>JBELAC010000085.1:0-17488 GCA_049509215.1 Terriglobales bacterium | reverse complement strand
CGGAAGCGTCGCCGGTCTCCGGAGTGATCCTGCAGGTGTTGACCGAAGAACTCGATGGCGGGAAAGTCTTGTGCAAGTCGCTGTTCCCTACCCAGAAGACGCTCTTCGCTTCGGCGAATCGTTACGCCCCGTATTGGGGATCGACGGAGTTCGTAATCCGCAAGCTGAATGAACTCCACCAGTTCGGCTGGGAGCACGTGGAGAAGATGGCGCTACCTCCGGCTCCCTACCAGGGAAAGCGGAAGCTGTACTCCAAGCCAACAAATCTGGACATGGCACGGTGGCTCGCGCCGGTGCTATTGAAGAAAGCCATCCAGTATCCGTTTCCGCGAAAACCGATCAAGCACTGGCAAATTGCAATTCGCGCGCATCGGAAACCGCTGTTTGAAGGCGGCGACCTCGAAGGCTTTCGCTGGATTGACGCCCCCAAGGGACATTTCTGGGCTGACCCGTTCGGCTTTGAACATGCAGGCAAGAACTGGATTTTTTACGAAAATTATTCTTATGCGAAGAAGCGAGCCTGGATCGACTGCGCGGAAATTTCTGCGGACGGCGAGCTGATTTCACCGACCACGTGTCTTGATACGGCAGACCGGCACTATTCGTATCCGCACATTTTTCGCGCGGGGCCGGAGATCTACATGGTGCCGGAATCCTATGACTCGCTGCAGGTGGATCTGTTCCGCTGCGAGGACTTCCCTACCCGTTGGGTACGCGAGCGGACGCTCATGCGAGGCAAATTCGTGGACACCACGATCTGGCAGCAGGACGGGCTGTGGTGGCTGCTGACCACGCGTGCCGAACCCGATCCGCGCGCGGGCTGCCTCTTCCTTTTTTATGCGGAATCGCTTGCCGGGCAATGGCGATTTCATCCCGCGAATCCGGTTTCTGCCGATGCACGGTTCAACCGCGGCGCGGGGCGGGTGTTTCAGGCGGGAGATGTTCGAAACAGCGATCTTCAAAATAAAGGTCGTTGGATCCGCCCCAGCCAAGCCAATACACCAACCTACGGGTACAGCTTTTCATTGCACGAAATCACCAAGCTCAATCCAACGGAATACTCTGAGCAACTTTTGACGACGTTCACTCCCGAATACTGGAAGGGGATGTGCGGGCTTCATACCTATAACCGCGTGGGGAATTTTGAATTGATGGATGGGGCGCGGTACACCCGGTTGAAGGACGTTCTTTAACATTCGATCAGATCGAAGCAGACAGCTTGACCCACGGAGAACACGGAGGACACAGAGGTTCTCTGGGGTACTTCGTCCCACTTTTCCCCTGGCCTTTCCTAGAGTGGCACGCATCCGGCGCTACAATTATTCCTGCCCATGGATAACAAAGCCATCGCGGGACTTCTCTACGAAACCGCCGACTTGCTGGAAATCGACGGCCAGGATTCGTTTCGCATCCGTTCCTATCGCAACGCCGCGGAGGCGATTGAGGCGCTGCCCCAGCAAGTATCCAACCTGATTGCCGAACCGAAGAAGCTGCTGGAAGTGCCGGGCATCGGCAAGGGCATGCTGGCCAACCTGCAGATGCTCTTCAAAGACGGGCGCATCGAAGCCCACACCGAATTGCTGAAGAAATATCGTCCATCAATGCTGGAGCTGCTCAAGGTTCAGGGCCTGGGACCGAAGACGATCGCACTGATCTGGAGTGCCTATCAAGTCAGCGACCTTGATGGCGTGGAGAAGCTCGCGCGCGAAGGAAAGATCCGCGAACTGCCGCGCATGGGCGAAAAGCACGAGTTGAAGCTGCTGAAGGCAATCGAAGATTATCGCCGCATCGGCGGGCGTTTTCTGATCGACACGGCCGAGCAGCTTGCGGATAAGCTGGTGGCCCACTTGCTGGCTGCCCCGGGGGTCGAAAAAGTCACTCCCGCCGGATCGCTGCGCCGCGGACGCGAGACGGTCGGCGATCTCGACGTCCTCGTCACCGGCCAAGCCTGTTGCGACGCCGACGAGCGGCAGAAAATTACCGAGCACCTGCTCAAGTTTCCGGGACTCATGGAAGTGATCGCGCAGGGCGAGAACAAAGTCAGTTTCCGGATGCGAAACGGTATGCAGGTGGACGTGCGGCTGCTGCCGCCCGAGTCCTTCGGAGCAGCGATGCAATACTTCACCGGCTCGAAAGCGCACAACGTCGCGCTCCGCCAGCGCGCGCTGAAGATGGGCTATACGCTCAACGAATATAGTTTGGCAACGCTCGACGACAACAAACCGGTCGCGAGCGCGACCGAAGAAGAAATTTACGGCAAACTCGGGCTGGACTGGATTCCCCCCGAGCTACGCGAAAATCTTGGTGAGATTGAAGCAGCGGCAAAACACGAATTGCCGAAGCTGCTGGAAATCTCCGACATCCGGGGCGACGTGCACATGCACACGGTGGAGACCGATGGCCGCAACACGATCGAAGAAATGGCGGAAGCCGCGCAGGAGCGCGGGTATCAATACATGGCCATCACCGATCACTCGAAAAATCTGGCCTTCGCGAACGGCCTGACCGACGAACGAGCGCTGGCCCACATGGAACGCATCCGGGCGGTCGGAAAAAAAATGAAGAGCATCCGCATCCTGGCCGGCATTGAAGTCGATATCCTCACCGATGGCACGCTGGATCTTTCCGATTCCGTTCTCGAACAGATGGACATTGTCATCGCCAGTGTTCATTCGCAATTTACCCAGGATCGCGACACGATGACTGCCCGCCTGGTGAACGCCGTCTCAAATCCGAATACTTCGATCCTGGGCCACCCGACCGGCCGGCAATTGCTGCGCCGCGATGCCTACGCGTTCGATATTGACGCTGTGCTCAAAGCTGCCGCGCACCACAGAGTGGCCATGGAACTCAATTCGTATCCCGAACGTCTCGACTTGAACGACGTTCACCTGCGGATGGCTAAGCAGCATGGCGTGAAGATCGTGGTCAATACCGACTCTCACCACGTCTCGCATATGGACAAGATTCGATACGGCGTAACCCAGGCGCGCCGGGCGTGGCTGACCAGGGATGATGTGCTCAATACATTTCCCGCGGCTGAATTCGCTAAGGCCATGAAGCACAAGTGGTAGTTGCCCGGTCCGCGGCAAACGATAGAATGATGAAGGCAGGCATTCGCCTGGCTAACAGGAGTAACCTTGACACTGGGCCTGAGCTCGCCCTTAACTAGTACCTGGGAGAACAGAAACGAGGCAATTTTGGGCAGTAAACCGGCCTAGGATGGCAAAATGTTACAATTTTTTTCATACGACGCCGCAAAAAAGCCTTCTTTCACTTGGAAAAATCCGAGAATCTCTGTAATCTCAATCAGTTACATAGGGATAGAAAGAGCGCTACGGAAGCGGAATTGCTCTCTATTGTCGTCACACTGACGTCAGCTTGCTGCTGTAGTACAAACTTAGAGTGACTCCGCCTTTCCGGACCATATCCTCGCCGTCCCCGCGAGATTCAGGGGGCGAGTCCGAGGAGCCGAAATTGACTCACAGCGATCCAACAATCAGAGAAAAGCTTGATCTACGCATCGGGAGGATTAACGACTTGACCGCTTCGACCAGCCATCTTATTGCCCCGCACGGGGGAGAACTTGTTCAACTGCTCGCATCCGAGGAAGTTTCGGCGGAGCTTAAGGGGCATTCGAAAGAATGGCCATCGTGGGACCTGAGTGCCCGCCAGCTGTGCGATCTGGAACTGCTCATGAATGGCAGCTTCTCGCCACTGCGCGGCTTCATGAATCGCAAGGATTATGAAGGTGTTTGCCACAACCTGCGGCTGTCGGACGGCACGCTTTGGCCGATTCCGATCACGCTTGACGTGACTGAGGAATTCGCCAAGAAATTGACGCCGGGATCGAGCAAGATTGCCCTGCGCGATCCGGAAGGAGTCATGCTGGCCGTTGTGAGCGTGGAGGATGTCTGGCAGCCCGATCGCAGCGCCGAAGCGAAGGCAGTATTTAACTCGACCAGCAGCGCGCACCCGGGCGCCGACTATGCGATCAACAAGTCGAACCCCTGGTACGTCGGCGGCAAAGTACAGGGAGCGCACGCACCTTCCCATTATGATTTCCGCGCCCTGCGCCTCACGCCCGCCGAATTGCGCGCCGAATTTGCTCGCCTGGGATGGACGCGCGTGGTCGCGTTCCAGACCCGCAATCCTATGCATCGCGCTCACGTTGAACTGACGATGCGCGCTGCCCGGCAGGTCGAAGCCAACCTGCTGATTCATCCTTCTGTTGGGATGACCAAGCCCGGCGACGTGGATTATTTCATCCGCACGCGCTGCTACCAGTTGCTGCTTTCGAAGTATCCGCAGGGCACGGTAAAGCTCTCCATGCTGAACCTGGCGATGCGTCTGGGCGGGCCGCGCGAAGCGATCTGGCACGGATTGATCCGCAAGAATCACGGCTGCACGCACTTTATCGTCGGCCGCGACCACGCAGGTCCGGGCAAGGACAAAGACGGCAAGCCATTCTACGGTCCATACGATGCCCAAGAGCTGTTCAAGAAACACGCGGCCGAAATGGGCGTGGCGATGGTTCCCTTCCAGATGATGGTCTATCTCGAGAATGAGGATCGGTACATTCCGGCCGATGAAGTTCAGAAGGGCGCGAAAGTGCTCGACGTCTCTGGCACGGAGCTTCGTGCGCGCCTCAACGAAGGCCGCGAGATTCCATCGTGGTTCACGTATCCCGAGGTCGTGAAGGAGCTACGGCGCAGCTATCCGCCACGGGACAAGCAGGGCGTCACGATCTTCTTCACCGGGCTTTCCGGTTCCGGCAAGTCGACGATCGCCAACGCACTGATCACCAAGTTCCTCGAAATGGGAGGCCGTCCGGTCACACTGCTCGATGGCGACCTGGTGCGCAAGCACCTGTCGTCGGAACTTGGCTTCTCCAAGGAGCACCGCGACATCAACATTCGCCGCATCGGCTACGTTGCTTCAGAAATTACGAAGAACGGTGGAATCGCAATCTGCGCTCCCATCGCTCCCTATGAAGCGACTCGCAAGCATGTGCGGCAGATGATTGACCCGGTCGGCGGCTTCATCCTAGTGCACGTGGCGACTTCGATCGAAGTCTGCGAACAACGCGACCGCAAGGGTTTATACGCCAAAGCGCGCGCGGGCATCGTGAAAGAGTTCACCGGCATTTCCGATCCGTATGAAGCGCCGACGGACGCGGAGATGGTCATTGATACCGCGAAGCTGAGCCCTGAAGAAGCGGCCCAGTCGATTCTCCTACACCTGGAACGCGAGGGGTTCATCGGCGTCAACGGCAACGGAAACTGATTCCGCAGTGGGGCAGCATCAGCTGGGTGTGGGCGGAACTGCATGGAACTTCTGCTGGCAAAAATCCTGATCGGCTTCGTTGTAGGAACGCTGATCGGGCTGACGGGATTGGGCGGCGGCGTGTTGCTGCTGCCCATGCTCATCTTTGGCCTGCGAATTCCGCCTATTATCGCCGTCGGTTCCGATGCGCTGTTCAACTTCATCACCAAGATACCGGCAAGTATCATGCACTTGCAGAGAGGGACAGTGCGCCGCAAGGTAGTTGTGGCGCTGGCCCTGGGCAGCATGCCCGGCTCCTACCTTGGAGTCACTTTCCTGCAGCACTTGCGCGCCGTGCACGGCAACGGCGTGAACGATTTCATCAAATCGGCGGTTGGACTGTTGCTGGTGTGCATTCCCGCGCTGCTGATGTTTCAGGGACGGATTGAGGCTCGGCTGGCGGGAAAGGATCCTACGCTCAAATCATTTGCCGGAATGTCTGTGCTCGGATTGATTGGCGGTTTTCTGGTCGGCATTACTTCCGTCGGTTCAGGCAGCATCATCATGATGCTGATGCTGGTGTTTTATTCCTACCCGCCGAAGGTGATGGTGGGAACCGACATTGCGCACGCGGTGATTCTGACGGGCGTGACCAGTCTGCTTCATTGGCGCGCGGGCAATGTGGACTGGCATCTGGTCAGTTCGCTGTTGATCGGCTCGCTTCCCGGCGGAATTCTGGGATCCTATTTGACCACGCGGGTTCCGGTGCTTTGGTTAAGACGTATCTTGTGCGCGGTGCTGCTGATGACCGGTGCACGAATGTTATGGGCCTAGAAAGCGGAGTGTAATGACTTCATCTTTTACGAAGGAAACTCTGGAACGCATTCATGCCGCGCTGGAAGAGGCGCGCACGGTCTTGAACCGCTTCACCCCCGGGGCGATTGAAGCGCAGTATAAAGTCGGGACTGATCCGGTCACGGAAGCCGACCGGCAAGTCGATGCAGTCCTCAAGAAGAACCTGCTGCGGCCCGGCGAAGGCTGGCTGTCGGAAGAGACTGTGGACGATTTCACGCGGCTCGACAAAGAGCGCGTCTGGGTAGTCGATCCGCTCGACGGCACGCGCGAATTCGTGCAGGGCATTCCCGAGTTTTGCGTCTCGATCGCGATGGTGGAGAATGGAGTTCCGGTGGCGGGCGGAATCTGCAATCCGGCGACGGACGAACTCATTCTCGGTTCGCGCGATACGGGCGTTACCTACAACGGCAACCCCGCGCAGCCCAGCCAGCGCAAGGATCTGAAGGGCGCGCTCGTTCTCGCCAGCCGCAGCGAAGTGAAGCGCGGCGAATGGAAGCAGTTCGAATCCGCAGAATTTAACATCAAGCCGATGGGCTCGGTGGCCTACAAACTTGGACTGGTTTCCGCAGGGCTCGCCGACATGACGTTTACTCTGGTGCCTAAGAATGAGTGGGACGTCGCGGCCGGAGCGGCGCTGGTGGAAAGCGCAGGCGGCTGGACGTTGAAACTCGACCATTCACCGCTCCGGTGCAACCAGAAAGATCCGCTGATTTCAGGACTGTTGGCGGGCGGGCCGTTTTTGCGCGAACCGCTGCTGGCGTTGCTGGAACGGCACGCGCAGACCGTCGGCGGTCAAAAGCGCTAATTCCCATTGAATCGGTTGCGCGAATGCGACGCAGCAAGCTGCGTCTCTACATCGCATCCAGGGGGAGCTTATTTCGAATTTTCTCCGCCCGGCGGTGGAGTCTGGGCGCGGCGCTCCAGCAGTTTGACCCGTGCCCGCAACCACAGCGTTCCGCCGAGCGCTTTGGCTACCTTTTTCGCATTCCAGAAAAAATAAGCGCGAGCGCGCGGCTGAAAATGGCCAGCGACGATGGCCGCCGACCAGTCCGGCGGAGTCGAGCGCTGCGCGGAGAAGCGGCCCAGCACGACGCAACGATCCACGACGCTGGAACTCGTCTGGGGTTCCGAGTTGAAGAGCAGTTTGATCCCGGTTCGCGCTGCTGATCGGGATACCTCGCGGGAATAATAGCCTCCCGGGACCGACGCGACCTGGATTGGCTCGCCCAGGATTTCGCTTAGCATCCGCGCGCTTCGTTGCCATTCGTCGTCGAGTTGCGCGGGGGAACAACACGCCATGCGCGGCGGATGGGAAAAAGAATGGCTCCCGATCATGTGGCCGCGGCGGCGAAGTTGCTGGATTTGTGATCGATCGAGAAAGCCGGGAGTGCCGATGCGTCCGGCGGTGACGAAGAAGTGGGCTTTCCATTTGAATTCGTCGAGGATGTCGGCGGCATAGAGCAAGGCGCTGACGCCTCCGTCGTCGAACGTCAGCAGAAAAGGGCAGCCACTTTGCGGCCCTGCGAGTAGATCCTGCGCAGTAATGGGCGCAACGCGAAGAACCTGGCTGATCGCCTTCAAATGCGCGCGGAAGGCGTCGCAATCGATCTTGTAGACGTCGGCATCGGCGCCGGAGAAGCCGCTCAGGTCCCAGCGACCGGCGGGAACGACATCGTGAAACAGGAGTGTGACGGCTCGCATCGTCTTTCAGGTTATCAGCGTGCGGGGCAACTGGGTCGTCCCTCCGGGACTTGAACCATTCTTCTCACTCTACCCGGCGCTGAAGCGCTGGACTAATCTGGCTCGTCCCATTGGGACTCGGACCCTCTCGGGCTCGGATTTTCCGAGAACTCTCATTGAGCCCTCAGACGATCTTTCTCTTGCGCGGCTTGGCGGGCGGCGCGCTTCCAACGAATATAGCTGGTCAGCCACGGTTGGCCCCAGGCGCGCGACTGGCGGCCGGTAATGTCGATGCGCTGGGCTTGGCCGCTCATGATCTCTTCGAGTTTGGAGCGCACGGCGTCGAGGTTGTCGAAAACGACTCGGCTTTGAATTACGATGTGCGACTCGCGGAGCTCGTCGAAGTCGCAGGTGTAATAGCCGTAGGTTGGGCCGGTGTCGACGCCTTTATCGATCTGGAGAAGCGTCATGCCTACTTTGTTCAGGTCGCGATTGGCGAGGGCCCAGAAGCATCCGTGGGCGTTGCGGTATTCGGGGCAGATGCCGGGATGCATGACAAATGTGCCCTTCCTGGCGCTGCCGAAGACCTGCTCTTTCAGGATGGTCTTGCAGCGCGCGAGGATCATGTCCGGCTGAACTTCCTCCAGCAGCTTTAAGACTTCGGGACTGTTGGGGCTTGCGGTCTCGAGGATTCGGCAGGTTGCGGGAATTTCGGGATAGCGCTTGAGCTGAGATCTGAGGGTTCCTTCTTCCCAGGCGGTGTCATGGCTGGCGAGGGCGAGCTTGTAATAGAGGCGGAAGGCGAGGACATCGAGGAAGCGGAAGTAGCCGACGCGCTCGACCTCGCGCTCAATGCGGCGTCGAAGGCGAGATTGCGGCTCGCGGATGACGACGATCGCGGCGAGGTCGGTAAATGATGCCATCCAACGCGGGAGAGCGAGGCGGTTGAGCGGCTCGTCGTGATGGCAGATCAGAACGCTGCGAATGGAGTTCACGTTAGGGTGTGCCTGCTTTGACCTGTTCGCGTCAGTATTTTCTCGTTCTTATTGGGTTGCGTGAAGAGATGAGTATTGGAGGGTTAACCAATAAATCAATCGACCCCCTTAAATTCGATCTTTTAGAATCAAAGATTTAGCGGGAATTTTCCGCCAGATCTTTGAAGAATAAGGACTTGTACGTAATATATTTTAGAATCAATAAGTTAGAGAACTTTGCGGCCGAAAATAGTTGGGTTCGGCCGAAGTCTCTGGGTTTGATTATTTAGATTCGGTCGGAGCTGAGTCAAGGGTTTTCTGGGGAACGCCAGGGCGCAGGATTGGATTGCCCGCCCTCAGGTCAGTTACTCCCGGTGCAGTCTGGGGGAGTACGGGCAGAGTGAATCCGGTATCATGAACAAGGCGGCTTGAATCGACTTCATGCCGAACGCGTGCATGAACCCGGCGTCATGAATCTCACCTCCGAAGCACTCGAAAAGCAAATCACCGGTTCGACGGGCGCGCGCAGTGGGCGGGCTAAGGCTCCTGTGTTTGTGTTGGGGTGCGGGCGGTCGGGGACTAAATTTCTTTATCACACGCTGCTTTCGGCGGGAGGGTTTGCGGTTTATTACGCGGAGTCGAATGCGTTCAACCTGCTGGGGGTGCGGTTTGGGAACCTGGCGCGGCGGGCGAACCGGCGGGAACTGCTCGACCTCTACTTCAAGAGCACGCTGTTTGAACGCACGGGGCTGGAGCGGGCGGACATCGAAGAACGGATCATGGAAGATTGCCGGAACGCGGGCGATTTTCTGCGCATTGTGATGGAGGCGATCGCGCGCAAGCAGGGCGTAGAACGCTGGGCGGAATGCACACCGCTGCATTTGCTCTATCTGCCGGTGATTAAGAAAGTGGTGCCGGATGCGCTGATCGTGCACATTATTCGAGATGGGCGCGACGTGACGGCGTCGCTGCACCGGGTGGGCTGGTTTCCGCCCATGCGATGGGACCGCAAACGGGCGGTGGTGGTACCGGCGATTTTCTGGCGCTGGATCGTTGGCCGGGGACGGCGCTATGGGCGGGCGATGGGCGGCGACTACATGGAAGTGCACTACGAGGATGTGGTGCAGAATCCGCGGGAAGAGCTGGCGCGGATTGGGAAGTTCATTGAGCAGGACCTGGATTATGACCACATCCAGCAGGTTGCGCTCGGATCGCTGAAGAATCCGAATTCGTCGTTTCGCGGCGACGGGAAAGAAACGGAAGCAAATACGATTGGGCGATGGAAGAGCATGTTCACTGTGGAGCAGGTGCGCGACGTGGAGTGCTCAATTGGAAAATTGCTCTCCGAAACGGGTTATGAGGTGGCGACTCCGGCGGCGGAACTGCGACCGTCATGGCCTGTGCGCTTCATGAATTTTTTCTATCCCCTCTATTTTGGGTTCAAGCTGTGGCTGAAATCGGATACTCCGCTCGCGCGGCTGGCAGGAACGGAGCGCATGGGCATCAGGAAGAACAAGGGCGCGTGACGCGACGAACAACCGCATGTGACGCTCGTCACAGGATGAGAATCTTTACAGTAACTAGCCGGTAACGCACTTCGCTGGTTTGTATTTTCCGCCCATTATTCCCCAACTCCTTGAAAATTAACAGAAAGCTAAATCGGCCAAAAGCCTTTCCCCGCAAGGCATCTCGGCGACTCTGTTACCCGGTAGAACACTGCGGCGCGCGAAACGGTACATCTCACAATTCCATGCACTTGTGGGTTTCCGGGTGCACTTGTGGTATCTGGGAATCCAGGCAGAGTCTGGATAGAGTTCAACGAGTGGACTTGCTCGACTGGTCCCCCATTTCGTCACGTCGAGGTTTCATAATGCAGGCAACGCAAATTGCAGGGTGTTCTGATCATGCGCAAGCTGTAAGTCGGAATAGTATTCGGTTGGGTTGGTTGTTGTTGTTGATAGCCGTGGTGGCGATCGGCACGTCGTGCGGAACGGCGTCCGCGGCGCCGAGTCAGGCGCAGGCGTTGGCGCTTTCGGGTTCGTTGCCGAGCGGAACAGTCGACAAATCTTATAACGCCGTGCTGTCGGTTGGCGGCGGAACCTCCCCTTATCAGTTCTCGGTGGCGTCGGGCACGCTGCCGCCGGGCATCAAGTTGAACCCCTCGACGGGATCGTTCACGGGAACGCCCTCGACTCCGGGCAACTATTCGTTTCAGGTTGTGGTCACCGACAGTCCGGGAACGGGCCATGGATCGCAGCAGTACTCGGTGCAAGTGACGAGCGGAGGCGGCGGAGTGAGCGTGAGCATCTCTCCGGCGAGTGTGACGTTAAACTCCGGGGCGGGCCAGCAGTTCACAGCGACCGTGTCCGGAACACCCAATACGGCGGTAGCGTGGACAGCGACACTCGGTTCGGTCAGCAGCAGCGGCGCTTATGTGGCGCCGAGCGTACAGTCCACGACAAGCGCGACGGTGACGGCGACCAGCGTTGCGTACCCAACTCTATCGGCCAGCGCGTCGGTGACGATTAACCCGGCGCAGAAACAGGCGTTGCAGATTACGACCGGCGGACTTCCTCAAGGACAACAAGGAACAGCCTACAACGCGGCGTTTACGGCAACGGGCGGAACGCAGCCTTATCGGTGGACAATTTCCAGCGGCACACCTCCGGCAGGATTGACGCTAAGCACGAGTGGAGACTTGGGCGGAACACCAACGGCAACTGGCACGTTCGGGTTCACCGTGACGGTGACCGATGCTGCGAAGTCGACTGCCAGCGGCAATTTCAGCGTGACCGTGCAGGGATCCAGCGGCTACGACGGGCCGGCGCAATTGCCGGTGGTGACCGTGCCGAGCAGCATGGCGGATTCGCCCGCACCAGGATCGGTGATCAATGTAGCGGCGGGCGGCGATTTGAAAGGCGCTTTAAGCAGCGCACAGTGCGGCGACACAATCCAGTTGGCGGCGGGAGCGACCTTTGTCGGCCCGTTCACGATCCTGGCCAAGAACTGCGACGACCAGCACTGGATCATCATCCGGACCAGTTCTCCGGATAGCGCTCTGCCGGCGGAAGGACAGCGGCTGACACCATGTTATGCGGGAGTCAGTTCTCTGCCCGGACGCCCGGCGTACAGCTGCTCGAATCCAACAAACGTTTTGGCGAAAGTGGAGCAGGATAGCGGCGGTACTGGACCGTTTCTGATGGCCGACGGAGCGAACTTCTACCGTTTCGTGGGTCTGGAAATCACGCGTGCGGCCGGCATCAGCGGCAGCATGGCTCTGATGACCAATCAGGGGACGGCTGACCACATCATTGTGGATCGCTCATGGCTGCACGGAAATCCGCAGGATGAAACCGCCAACGGATATGGGATGGCAGGCGGAACCTATATCGCGGTCATCGACTCCTACTTCAACGACTTTCATTGCTACTTGAGCTGCACCGACTCGCATGCGGTCAGCAGCGGTGTGGGCGATCACCAGGATGGCCCGTACCTGATTCAGAACAACTTCCTGGAAGCAGCGGGCGAAGCGATCATGTTTGGCGGCGGAGAAGCCACTCTGACTCCGACCGACATCGAGATCATCGGCAACCACTTCTGGAAACCGTGGCAGTGGATGCAGGGGAACAATCCGTTTGTCGGAGGACTGAATGGCAACCCCTTCATTGTGAAGAATCACCTGGAATTCAAGAATGCGGTTCGGGTGCTGGTCGAAAACAACATTCTTGAAAATTCCTGGGGCGGGTTCACGCAGACCGGCTTCGGCATTCTCGTGAGTCCAAAGAATCAGCACAAGCCAGGCGGAACGGGCGGCGTGTGTCCGCTCTGCCAGGTAACCGACATTACGATCCGCTACTCGCGCATCTCGCATGCGGGAGGCGGTATCGTGCTAGCCACTGACTTAGCTGCCAGCGGCAAAGATGGAGGCGGGCCGGCACTGGCGGGAACGCGCTGGAGCCTGCACGACCTGGTGCTCGACGACATCAGCAAGAACTATGTCGGCGAGGGCTACATGTTCGAAGTCAGCAATGGCTGGCCCAAGAACCCGCTGAACACGGTCACGATCAACCACATCACGGGCTTCCCGGATTCGGGGGCGGGAGCGTTCATGATGGGGAATCAGGACACGAATCCGCAGATGTACGGATTTGTATTCACCAACAGCATCGTGACGACAGGACGCTATCCGGTCTGGAATACGGGCGGAGGCAGCACGAGTTGCGCATATCAGAACATACCGATCACCTCGTTGGGCACGTGCTTCACGACTTATACGTTCAACTACAACGGGCTGATCGGAGCTCCGCCACGATATGACCCATCCACCTGGCCGACGGGCAATATGTTTGCGGCGAGCCCGAGTGTGGCCCAGTTCACGAACTACAACAACGGGAACGGCGGCAATTACCAGCTGCTGCCGAGCAGTCCTTATGTGAATGCTGGATCGGACGGGCGCAACCTGGGAGCGGACATTGTTGGACTGAACGCAGCCCTGGCGGGCGTCGAGTAAAACGCAATCCAGATGCGATGAAGGGTCCGCGGCTACGGCTGCGGACCTTTTTTCTGCTCTCTCCTTTTGTCAGACTAGGCTCATCCACCATTACTGACCAAGGTACTGTTCCAGGCTGGTCGGGAGCGCGTGCTATACTTTTGGAACGAGCCTCCCCAAACGATTAACTATGAGCATTTTCTACAAGTTGCGCCGGCCTGCTCGGTTCTGCGCCGGGTTTCGGGAGTAGTCGCGCATGGGGCGGGCAGCGAATCGCAGTCCTTTCCTGGGGCGCAGCCTTCTGGCGTTCACCGGCCGGTTGCGCGGGATGGATACGCTGGGGAAACTTCGGGAGATCGAAGGGGCTCCGTTCGGAACCGCGGAGCAAGTTCGTGAAAAGCAGTTTCAGGACCTGCGTGCTCTTCTCGCGCATGCCGAGACTCTGGTTCCCTACTACCGCAATCTCTTCCGCACGCTCGGAATTCGAAGCCAGGAAATTCGTAACTGGGATGATTTCGCGCGGCTGCCGATTTTGACGAAGGACATCATCCGGGCAAACCAGCGCGATTTGATCCGCGAAGATGTGCCGGTCGAAAGACTGCAGCCACACTTCAGTGGCGGATCGACGGGCGTGCCGCTGAAGTTCTTCCGTAGTCCGGATTACATGGTGGCGAGCGACGCGGGCACTTACCGTAACATGGAGCAGTGCGGATGGCGTCCGGGGGAGATGGTCGCATTCTTCTGGGGCGGGAACGACAAGATGTATGCGATGTGGCGGGTGGAGTTTGAACTGCGGCAGTTTGTGCGGCGGATGTACCAGTTCGATCCGTTTTTTGCGGGCGAGGCGGACATGGCGAACTGGGAACGCCTTTTCGCTCGCATTCGTCCGCGGGTGATTCTGGGATATGCCTCGACCATCGCGCGGTTTGCATCGTTTCTCGACATGCAGGGAAAGAAAATTGGCGGGATCAAGGGCGCGTTTACGACAGCCGAAAAATTGTACCGGCCGCAGCGCGAAGTGATCGAACGTGTGTTCGGATGCAAAGTGTTTGACTGCTATGGATCGAGCGAGGTGCAGAACATCGCGGCCGAGTGCTGTGCTGGCAGGATGCACGTCAACGCCGATTTTGTGGTGGTGGAAGAAGATAAAGCTGAAGGCGATGGGCCAAGACCGTTTTTGTTGACGTCATTGCAGAACCGGTCGATGCCTTTTATCCGCTATCGCAACGAAGATTGCGGATATTTGTCGCAAGAGACCTGCACGTGCGGCAATCACTTCCCTCTTATGCGGTTGGAGATTGCGCGCACCAGCGACAACTTCGTGTTTCCTGGGGGGCGTGTGGTGCATGGAGAATTTTTCACGCACCTCATGTACGGCAGCGACGGGATCGTGAACTTCCAGTTTCACCAGACGGCCATCGACGAGATCATTCTCTGGATTGTGCCGGGGCCGGGCGACGCACACGCACGGGAGGAAAAGATTCGCGATTCGATAAAGCAGATTCAAGCGGTCACTCCGGGCCATCCGATTCGGGTGGAAGTGCGCGAGGTGGAATCGATTCCGCTATCGTCGGCGGGAAAGTACCGTTTTACGCGCTCGGACGTGAACGATGAAAGCGTTCCGGTCGAGGATACGACGGTGTCGAGGGCGGGATCCTAGCCATGGCGGACTCCCTGCTCAAGCACGCCTTCTCGTCGACTGTTGGCATAGCGCAACTGCCTTCCTGCGCGTATCCGAGGATTGGCGATGGCGCTGACAATCCGATTTCGCAGGCATTGCGACGACTGGCTGACTGGTTGGGCTGGTCGAGTGAGCAAAGTGCGTTCGGCCAGATGATTCCGAATGGCGCGCGTGTCCTGATCAAACCGAACATGGTTCTTCACCAGAATGAAGGGCCGGACGGGATGGATTGCCTGGTAACGCATGCGTCGCTGATTCGGGCTGCGGCGGAAGAGGCGCTGCGGACGAGCGCCGCAGAAGTGCTGGTTGGCGATGCGCCGATTCAGGGATGCGATTTCGAAGCACTGGTGCAAAAGACCGGGCTTGATGTGTGGTCGCGAGAGCTTGCAACGAAAGAGCCACGTTTCAAAGGCGTCCGCGATTTCCGACGAACGACTTGCGTGCTTGTGCACGGAGTGCGCGTGGCGGAGGAGAATCTGCAGTCGGAAGATCACTTCACGCTTTTTAATCTGGGACGCGAGAGCCTTCTCGAACCGATCAGCGACGGCGAGAATCGGTTCCGCGTGGCATGGTACGACCACCGTTTGATGGCGAAGACACATCATCCCGGCAAGCACGAATACCTGGTCGCGCGCGAAGTAATGGATGCAGACGTCATCATCAACTTGCCGAAACTGAAGACGCACAAGAAGGCCGGGGTTACGTGCGCGCTGAAGAACCTGATCGGGATCAACGGGAACAAAGAATATTTGCCGCATCATCGCATCGGTGGACCGAAGACCGGCGGGGATAATTATCCGGATGACGGCGTGGTGAAGCGCGCGCTCGAGTACGTGAGCGACAGGCAGAATGTCACGACTTCGTATGCGGGTGGCATGATCTGGCATCTCTTCTTCGCGGTGCTGGCGCGCACGTCGCGCTATCGCGGAGACCGCGTGGGGATGGACGGATCGTGGTCGGGGAACGACACGATCTGGAGAACGTGCCTGGACCTGAATCGCATTCTTCTTTATGGGCGCAGCGACGGCACGATGAGCGAGGAGATTCAGCGGCGCGTGATCCATGTTGCCGATGCGGTGATCGCGGGTCAGGGGAACGGTCCTCTGGCGCCACAACCGCTTGAGTTGGGACTGTTGATCGGCGGGACAAATGCAGCCGCGATTGACTGGATCGGCGCGCAACTGCTGGCTTATGATCCGGAGAAAATTTCGCTGGTGCGTCATGCATTTGACCAGTTTCACTGGGCGATTACGAATTTTCGCAGTAGCGATGTGCGGCTGGCGGGGGATCTAGGGCCGGGCGTTCCGGGGCGGTTGCTCGCTGCGGTCAAGAAAACAGTGAGTCATCCGATCGGATGGCGCGATGCGGCGGCGGAGCCGAAGGCGAAGGGAGACTCACGCGAGCCTGCGTTGGCCGGCGCGGCGGCGGAGCCTTGGGATGCGTAGAACATTTCTGAGATTTATGACGTCAGCGGCTAAAGCCGGCAACGATAATGCCACTCTGATCGCAGCGCTGAAGCGCTGCGCCACCCAAAATCTCTTTTTCGTTCACATTGCTGGTCTAGCTTTATTCCTTGCATTCCCCGGCCCCGCATCTGCGAGCAGTACCGCGCCTCCCATCGGCGAAAATGTTTATTGCGACAAGGGGAACGTTGCCAAGTTTGGGCCGAAAGATGGGCCGGCGGAGATGCCTCGGACGTGCTACTACACGGGCCTCGATGGAACTCCGTCGCCGGGAAAGCAGATCAAGGTCGCGGCCAAGGAAGACCTGACAGCAGCGGTCGATTCGGCAAAATGCGGAGATACTCTGCTGCTGGCGGCGGGCGCGTCGTATGAGATTCGCGATCTGCCGGCGAAAAAGTGCGATGACAGCCACTACATTACGATTCGTACGGACACACCGGACGCAAAGCTGCCGCCGGAAGGCACCCGCATCTCTCCAGCATGGGCTGGGGTTGCGAGTCTGCCGGGCAGGCCCGCGTTCGCGCAACCGGCGAGCGGTCCGGGTAAGCTGATGGCAACTTTGTTCGTGAAGAAACCGTCGGGCGCGAATGTTGGCGACCACTACCGCTTCATCGGCATTGAGTGGACTGCCCCGCCGGATGGCAAGCAAGGAGAGATTGGGCGGCTGGCGACAACCGAGGAAGCCGACCACGTTATTTTCGACCGCAACTGGTTCCATCCGCAGGAGGGCGGCGAGATGGGCAAAGGGATCGGGATGATCCGCGGGACGCGCTATATCGCGGTCATCAATTCATATTTGAGCGGGTTTAACTGCGTGTCGCGCAGCGGCACTTGTACGGACGCGGTCGCGGTGGGCGGCGGGAACAGTCCGACCGATGCGCCCAATTCAACGCTCAAGATCTACAACAATTTTCTTGAGGCTTCGGGCGAGAACATTCTTTTTGGGGGCGCGAATTCGGAGGTGAATCCGACCGACATCGAGATCCGCCGCAATCATCTTTTCAAGCCGCTGATCTGGAAGCTGGGTGAGGCGGGATTCATGGGCGCACCCAACGGAGATCCGTTCATTATCAAGAATCAT
>JBELAC010000084.1:0-17536 GCA_049509215.1 Terriglobales bacterium | reverse complement strand
ACAACTGGCAAGTGCGAGAGTTCCTTGGCAAGCGCAATGGCGGCCAGGTCCATGGTGTTTCGGGTACCGGTCTCGAAGGTCTTGATGCCGCGCTCGCAGAGCACGACCTGCTTGTTTCCGCCGGAGAGCAGATATTCGGCGGCCAGCAACCATTCCTTCACGCTGGCGGAAGGCCCGCGCTTAAGCAGGATCGGCTTATTGGCCGTCGCGAGCCGTCGCAACAAGGCAAAGTTCTGCATGTTGCGCGCACCGACCTGGAGCATGTCGGCATATTCGCAGATGACGTCGACATCCTCGGTACTCATGACCTCGGTGACGACAGGCAAGCCAGTCAGATCTCGGGCTTCCCGTAAAATCTTGAGCGCTTCGACGCCCAGCCCCTGAAATTCATAGGGCGAAGTGCGAGGCTTGTAGGCGCCGCCGCGCAGCATGGTAGCGCCTGCCTTCTGCACTGCCTGGGCGGTCTGTAACAGCTGCTCACGCGACTCAACCGAGCAGGGTCCGGCAATCACGACGACCTCATGGCCACCGATCTTGATGCCGCCAACATTCACGACCGTCGGCCCGGGCTGGGTCTGACGGCTGACCAGTTTGAAGGGCTGGGCGATGGCGACCACATTGTCCACACCGGGTGCAACGGAGAGCGCTTCGATTTCGTGACGGCGTCCACCGCTGCCCACAGCGGCGACGATGGTGCGCTCGGTGCCGCGAGTCACGTGAGGCTGGAATCCGGCTTCGCGAATGCGCTGAATGATGTGCTCGATCTGCTGCTCGGTAGCGGTGTCGGACATATTTACGATCATGATGGAATGGTCCTCTCTTCAGGTATTCAGAATTTGTGCAGCTTTGAAACTTGAGCGGACAAAATAAAAAGCCGCGATTGAATCGCGGCTTCGGTGGAAAACTTGAGCTGTCTTTACTGCCCCGGGGACCGGCTCCAGTCCTGCACCTCCGCCGCGCGTGAAAACCAGTTGCGGCCAAAAAACCCGAAGGTGCTAAATCGCGTCATCGAGAAGTGATGGTAATTCCTTTCAGAGGTATGCCTTCAAACCGGCGCCGACACTGCGGTTATTACTGCTGCAGAGAACTGGCAACACTGGAAAATGCGGTGTTGGCATTGGTTCCGATGAGGCGCACAGTCCCGATTACCAGGACGAGAATGACCGCCAGCATGACGGCATACTCTGCAATATCCTGGCCTTGCTCGTCAGACCAGAGATTTCGAAAAACCTGAAACATAAACCCTCCGAACGCCAGAATTCTTCGGCCAGTTCGTGCAACCATAATGCCGTCTATAACCTGGATTGTCAATTGCGAGATGCAAGAGTTTTCACCGCTGAAGACTTCGGCAGGCTGGATTCCTGAAAAACGGACTTTTGCCGTGGTGGCTGGCCGCGGCGTTTACTGTGCGCTGGAAGACGAAACCGGTGAGACGTTTGGGCCGACGAGTTGTGCGGCAGATTGGGTAGTGAAATCAAGCACGCGCCCTGGAACCACGCCGAGGCAAAGCGTTGCCAGCACGCAAAGCGCAATGGCGAGGCCAGTCGCGACGGGCACCTCACTGACGGGTACCTCGCGCCGCGGTTCGCGCATGTACATCATGACGATGATCCGCAGGTAGTAATATGCGCCCACCGCGCTATTTAGCACGAGGATGATCGCTAATCCGACGAGCCCTGACTTCAATGCGGCATTCAGCACGTAGAACTTGGCGAAGAAACCGCCGGTAATCGGGATGCCGATCAAAGACATCAGAAAGAAGGTGAAAGTCGCTGCCAGAACAGGCGATTTTTTCCCGAGACCTGCATAATCTTCGAGCGTGACGTACTTTTCGCCGGCATTGGCGAAGTGGCTCACGACGGCAAAGGCGCCGACGTTCATGGCCGCGTACGCAGCTGTATAGAACATGGCCGGAGAGGCGCCCAGATCGCGGTTTGCAGTAAACGCGACGAGCAAATATCCAGCATGCGCGATTGACGAGTAGGCGAGCAGGCGCTTGACGTTATCCTGCAGCAACGCGCCCAGATTGCCAATGGTCATCGAAAGAGCCGCTGAGACCCACAGCAGCCAGAACCAGCCCGGAGCATGCGTTTCGATCAGAACGCGCAACAGGACGGCAAAGGCGGCTGCTTTGGGGCCGGTGGACATGAATCCGACGATGGGGGCGGGCGCGCCTTCGTACACGTCAGGAGTCCAGACGTGGAACGGAGCGGAAGCCACTTTGAAGCCGAGGCCGATGAACATCAGCGCCACGGCCACGTAGGGCAGCAGGTCATTTCGGCCTGCGCCCAGAGATTCACGAATGGCGATAATGTTCGTCGAGCCAGTCGCTCCAAACATCAGGGCCACGCCGTAGAGAAAAAAGGCTGTCGCAAACGATCCCAGCAGAAAATACTTGAGCGATGACTCGCTGCTGGCGGCATCGCTGCGGCGAAAGCCGGCCAGCACGTAGGTTGAGATCGAAGAGATTTCCAGGGCAATGAAAATGAGTACCAATTCCATCGCCGACGACATCAGGCACATGCCGACTGTGCCGAACAGGACAAGGCCGTAATATTCGCCGGCCCGGATACGCTGCACCGCCATGTATTCGTAAGAGATCAGGATCACGACCACGGCAATGGCGATCACGAGGATATGAAAGAAGACGCTGAAGCTATCGACCTGCACCATGCCGGAAAATGCTGTGCCGGGATGACCCGACATCACGAAGGCAGATCCCAGGGCGGACACCGCACCGATCAAAGCAACCGCGCCCAAGGGCTTCTGGTTCCGCTCCGGATCGAGGAGTGGGTCAACGACCATGACGATCATGCCGAAGATCGAAAGAACGAGTTCCGGCAGAATCCGGAGGTAATCCTCAAGTGGCGGAGTTGTGAAAGGCAGTGCCGCCGCGAGGGAAGGGAATGAGTGGAGCAAGGTCGCGAGCGTCGTCGTCATCGTCACTGGCCCACCACCTTGGCGGCCAACTGAGCGTAAGGCGTCAGCGTCGCCTGGACGGCTGGATCGATAGCAGCGAGCCAGATGAGTGGCGCGACGCCCATCACCACCGCCGCGACGGCAATTGGGATTAAGGCCGATTTTTCACGTAGATTCAGGTCGGGCAGAGTGTTGTTGATGTCGTGGGTTACTTTGCCAAAGAAGACACGCTGGTACATCCAGAGGAGATAGCAAGCGCTCCAGATCACGCCGGTTGCCGCCAGAATGCCATAGATGGGCCGGGACTGAAATGCGCCACTCAGGACGAGGAATTCACCGATAAAACCATTCAAGAGCGGAAGTCCAACCGAGGCCAGGACGGTGACGAGAAAGAAGGTTGCGTACCTGGGCATGGGAGTGGCGAGGCCGCCGAAGTCTGAGATCGCATAGGTGTGGCGGCGTTCGTAGATAATTCCCGCCAGCATAAAGAGTCCACCGGTGGCGACGCCGTGCGCCAGCATCACGAAGACGGCTCCGTTGAGTCCGGCCGTGGTGAAGCTGAACAGGCCGAGGACGACAAATCCCAGGTGGCTGACCGAAGAGTAGGCAATTAGCTTCTTCATGTTAGGCTGCACCATTGAAACCAGCGCGCCATAGATGATGCCGATCAGCGCGAGGACCATGATCCATGGAGCGTTGTGGCGAGCCTGCTCGGGGAAGAGCGAGATGTTAAATCGCAGTAAACCGTAGGTTCCCATCTTCAGAAGAACTCCGGCCAGCATGACGGAGCCCGCAGTGGGAGCTTCGACGTGCGCGTCTGGCAGCCAGGTATGAAGAGGGAAGAGCGGGACCTTGACGGCAAATGCGATGAAAAAGCCGAGAAAGA
The DNA here is from genome assembly GCA_049509215.1 of Terriglobales bacterium. Taxonomy (GTDB): domain Bacteria; phylum Acidobacteriota; class Terriglobia; order Terriglobales; family Acidobacteriaceae; genus Acidiflorens. Next base: position 13,731 of record JBELAC010000084.1, on the reverse strand, counting down.
GCCACTGAGCGGCGGAGGTGAAGCCCGGGATAGTTCCGCCGCGAATTGCCTGCTGAATGACAACGAAGTCAAAACTGCCCGTCTTCGCATAGAGCCACAGAATGGCGGCCAGCATGAACATCGAGCCGATCATCGTGAACAGGAAATACTTCACGGCGGCGTAGACTTTGCGCCCATGGCCGTACATGCCGATCAGCAGCGCCATCGGAATCAGCGTGGCTTCCCAGAAGAAGTAAAAAAGGAAGAGGTCAAGCGAGGTGAAAACGCCGATGAGCGCCGTTTCGAGTAGCAGCAAGAGGATGAAGAATTCCTTCACCCGTTCGTGCACCGAAGTCCATGAAATCAACACGCACAAGGGCGTGAGGAAAGTGGTGAGCACGACCAGCCAGACGGAAATGCCGTCGATGCCCATGTGGTAATGAATGTTGGGGCTGGCAATCCAGGGCTTGTCGATTTCAAACTGAAATCCGGCCAGGTTGCGATGCAGATGAACCGGCAAGTGCAGCGAGGCTACAAATGCCAGCATCGAAACGACCAAGGCAAACAGCTTGATGTCACGGTCGCGGCGCGGAATAACGAGCAACAGGACCGCCCCCATGGCGGGAATGAACGTCACCAGCGTCAGAATGATCGGGTTGAGAGTGTGGATGTTCATCGGATCCCCATCCAGACCATGTAGGCGATGACGACCGCTCCGCCGGCGGCGACCCATCCGGCATAGGAGCGGAGGTTACCGGATTGCATGTGACGCACCTCATCGGACACGTTGCGGGCTGCTTCGGCAGAATTGTTGACCGTAGCGTCGATCACGCCCTGATCGATGCCGTGCCAAAGGATTGTTGTCGAGCCCTCAATCAACGGCTTGACGAAGAGAAGCGCGTAAAGCTCGTCAATGTAGTATTTGTGCACGACAGCCTGATAAAGTCCGCCCAGGCCGTCGGCAATAAGCGCGGGAAGCTTCGGACGATTGATATATAAGGTCCAGGCGAGCAAGAAGCCCAGCAGGGCAGCCGCAACCGATACGGCCATCAAGATGTACTCAGTTGCCTTGCTCGCAGTTTCGGCTGTTTCCTTCGCGAGGTCACCGCCGCTCTGGAACACCGGAGCCAGGAAGTGCTCGAAGCGTCCACCGATTCCAACCCATCCACCAACCACGGAAAGAATGGCAAGAATGGCTAGCGGTCCAAGCATGACCCACGGGCTCTCGTGCGGTTCGCCGTGATCGTGACCATGAGCGTCAGCCTTGTGACCATGTGAGTCTGGCGGGGGCGCGCCGCGATAATCGCCGAAGAAGGTCATGAACCACAGACGGAACATGTAGAACGACGTGATAAACGCCGTGATCACGCCCAGCAGCCAGAAAACCCAGCTTCCGTACTCACTCGAATACGCCTTCCACAGAATCTCGTCTTTCGAGAAGAATCCGGCGAGCGGCGGGAATCCGGCAATCGCAAACGTCGCGATCGACATGGTGAGGAACGTCCACGGCATGTAGACGCGAAGGCCGCCCATTTTGCGCATGTCCTGCTCGCCGCCGACACCGTGAATCACCGAACCGGCTGCCAGGAACAGGAGTCCTTTGAAGAAGGCGTGCGTCATCAGGTGGAAGATGCCAGCCGAAAATGCCGCGACGCCGCAGGCCATAAACATGTAGCCGAGTTGCGAGACGGTGGAGTAAGCGAGGACTTTCTTGATGTCGGTTTGCGCGATGCCGATGGTCGCGGCGAACAGAGCCGTCAACGTTCCGATGATTGCAACCACGAGCATGGCATTCGGCGCATGCTCAAAAATTACGTGCGATCGGGCGACCATATAGACGCCGGCCGTAACCATCGTTGCGGCGTGAATTAGCGCCGAAACAGGCGTCGGGCCTTCCATCGCGTCGGGCAGCCATACATAAAGAGGAATCTGGGCCGACTTGCCCGCCGCGCCGACCATAAGCAATAGGCCGATCGCGGTCAGCAGGCCGATGCCGCTGGTTTCCTGCGCGAGCGGCGCGACCGCATGAAACAAAGTCGGAAAGTCGAGCGACCCGAAATGCTTGATCATCAGGAACAGCGCGATCAGGAATCCAAAGTCGCCAATGCGGTTGACGATGAATGCTTTCTTGCCGGCGGCGGCGGCAGAATCTTTTGTGAACCAGAACCCGATCAGCAGGTAGGAGGCGAGGCCGACGCCCTCCCAGCCGATGAACATCATCAGGTAGTTCTTCGCCAGCACCAGCGTCAGCATGAAGAACATAAACAGGTTCAGGTAGGACATGAAGCGGTAGTACCCGTCATCGTCCCACATGTAGCCAACGGAATAGATGTGGATGAGGAAGCCGACGCCTGACACAACCAGCAACATGACCAGCGAGAGTTGGTCGAGGTAGAAATCGAAGTCGACGGTGAATGCCCCGGAGCGGATCCAGTGCGCGAGCGGGAAGGAATACGGAGCCGATGCCGAAGAGAAATTAGCCGCGATGAACAACGCCATCGCGAACGCAGCGCCACAGAACGTCAGCGCTATGGTTGATATCGCTTTCTTCGACGATTGGCGTCCAAAGAAGCCATTGATCGCCGCTCCGGCGAGCGGAAGAAGCGGAATCGTGCAAAGCAACGGGCTGAGACTCTGCGGCGTCATAGCTTGAGCAAATTCACCTGGTCTACGTTCAAAGTTTCACGCGTGCGATAAACGGCAATGATGATGGCGAGGCCAACGGCAGCTTCGGCTGCGGCAACGACCATCACAAAGAAGACGAAGATCTGTCCGCTGAGCGAGTGCCACTGGGCAGCGAAGGCTACGAACGACAGGTTCACGCCGTTCAGCATGAGTTCGATCGACATGAAAATCGTGATGATGTTGCGTTTGATGAGAAAGCCAAGCACGCCGCACGCAAACAGAATTCCACTGAGCACAAGGTAGTAGGAAAGAGGGACCATTGCGTCAGTGCTCCTTTCCGGAGGCCGCGAGTTCACGCGCCTCTCTCTCATCGGGCTTGGCAGGGCGATGAGCTGCCGGTTCGGGCCGGCTGGCGAGCACAACTGCACCCATAATCGCAATCAGGATCAGCACCGACGTGATTTCGAAGGGCAACAGAAAATCGTGAAAGAGAAGGCGCGCAATGGCTTGCGGGCTACCGGGTTCGGCACCGATCGGGACGGCTTGCGTATGGCCGCGATAGAGCAAGGTCCAGGCAACCAGCACGGCCCCGATCAGGACGCCCGGAACGCCAATAAGAATCGCGATCCGGCTGCCTTTAGTACGTTCTTCCGCGCCCGCGTTTAAGAGCATGATGGTGATGACGAACAGCACCATGATTGCGCCGGCATAGACAATCACCTGCACGGCCGCGACGAATTCGGCGCCCAGGAGCAGGTATTCGGCGGCCAGCGCGGCCATCACCGTGATCAGCGAAAGGGCGCTGTTAATGGGATGGCTCTGCACCAGCAGGTTGATCGCCCCCGCCACACAGACCGCACCGAAAAAGAGAAATAGAATTAAGTGCAACATTTTGTGAAATTCTCAGTTCCTGGTTCGCAGAGAAAATGTCTCAGAGAAATCCCAGAAAACCCGGATACTGAGCTCGTAGTGCAACCAACAGAGCCGTTATCACAATATTCAAAACCGCAAGGGGAAGCAGTATCTTCCACCCGAACGCCATAAGCTGGTCATAGCGGAAGCGGGGCAAAGTCCAGCGTACCCATACGTAAAGAAACATGAAAAAGAAAACCTTGATGCAAAACCAGAAGACAGGCATCAATGCCTGGAGAATCGGCGGACCGAAAATGGGCCCATGCCATCCGCCAAGGAACAACAGCGTCGCCAGGCAGGCAACCGTCACCATGTTGGCGTACTCAGCCATGAAGAACATGGCGAACTTCATGGCGCTGTATTCCGTGTGATATCCAGCAACCAGCTCGGATTCCGCTTCGGGCAGGTCGAAAGGCGTGCGATTTGTTTCCGCGTAGGCGGAAATCAGATAAATAAAGAACGCCAGCGTCTGCCCGTGGAAAACATTCCAGCGCGGAATGAAATGGAGAAACGTTCCGCCTTGGTTGTCGACAATGGCGCGCAAGCTCAGGCTGCCCGACATGATGAGTACGCCCACCAGCGAGAGGCCGAGCGAGACTTCGTAGCTGATCATCTGTGCGCTCGCGCGGAGTCCGCCGAGCAGAGAGTATTTATTATTCGACGCCCAGCCGGCGAGCGCCACTCCGTAGACGCCCATCGACGTGATGCCCAACACCACCAGCAGCCCGATGTTGAGGTCGGTAATCTGAAAGTAGGTACCCCAGGGCCCAAGTTCGACCCAGTTTCCGAATGGAATTACCGAGATGGATGTGATGGCGAAAACCATCGCAATCATCGGCGCCGCGATGTAGAGCGGTTTATAGACGTGCGGCTGAGTGAGGTCCTCTTTGAAAATGAATTTGGCCCCGTCCGCGAGTGGTTGCAGCAGTCCGAACGGCCCGACCCGCGTGGGTCCCCAGCGGTTCTGGATACGAGCCGACACTTTGCGCTCCAGCCAGACGCTATACGCCACCGCCGTGAGCAGGACTCCAATCACTGCGACTGACTTGATCAGCGAAATAATGATAAAGGTCGTTATGCTCAACTTGTTCCTGTGTGGCACCGGCGCTCTCGCCCGCGAGCCTTGTTGCCTTCCTTGTTTCCAAGTCCGCTACTAGTCCGCCGCGACTTCGATATCGGTGGATTTGTTTTCAAGAACCGAGTTTAGAGTTTTCGAATACCGTCCCAATGTTCCCGAGCTGAAAAGGTCGTCATTGGCCGGGACAATCAGCTCCGGCTTCTGCAGCAGACCACCGCCGCTCTCGGCAATCTCCAAGTGCTGATCGTTACCTGCAAGCAGATTGACGCGAGAGACGTCGTATCCGGTGACCACTCGCTGTATCTCATCCAAAATTGCCATCGGGTCGAACGGGGTCATCTTCGGTTCGAGATTGTGCGCCTCAAGCCAGACGGCGTGACGGTCGGCTTCACCGGATTGTGCGCCTCGCGTCTGTCCCATGTCGGAGCGCGTGCCGCCGCCGAAGGGGACAAGGCCATGGACATCGAATCCCATAGCGTCGGCAATGCGAATGATCATCTCAAAATCGGGTTTGCAGTCCGTGACCTCGCCTGCCTTCTTGACCAGTTGCAGGTCGCCGCAGGTGTTGGTGCAGGTTCCTGTTTTCTCGTACGCATTTGCCGACGGCAAAACGACATCCGCAATGTTGGCCGTTTCTGTCAGGAACATATCCTGCACGACAACAAAGCTCTTTGAAAGCGCAAAAGGATCGATGCCGAGATGTCCGACTGGATTCGAGCCGACTACGTACAGAGCCTTCAACTTGCCGGCCTTGGCCGAGTCGACCATGTCCGGCAGGGCCAGGCCTTTTTCCGAAGGCAACGCACCCCATTCCTTATGGAACTTGCTTCCGCCGGCAAGAGGCTCGTATCCGGGGAGCAGATCCGGGTAAAGTCCCATCTCACTGGCGCCGCGTGAATTCGAATAATCGGCGAGACATATCAACTTTGCGCCCGTTAGGGAAGAGGCGAAGGAGACGAGCTTTTCAATGTCTGCGCCGCGTACTTCGGAACCGAATGCGATTACGAGATTCTGTTCGGCCCGAAGTTTGTCTCGTAACGCCGTCCAGTCATCGCGGTTCATGCCGTCGCTGACCAGGGAATCAAGCAGGGAATCGTCGCCGCCGAGAAACTTGACGGCCTTTCCCTCCGCTTCAGCCGGAAGCAAACCAAATCCAGTCGCTTGCTTCTTGAGCTTGATGGGCGCCGAATTGATGATGTAAAGCTTCGCGCGACGAAGGCGGACGTTGGTCCGAATCTGCCAGGCGAGCAGCGGGTGCTGACTCGTCGGATCATTGCCGATCAGCAGAATCGCAGGCGCAGTCAATACATCGCGCATGGTCGCGGTCTTTCCCGGTTGGCCGTGCAGCGCCGCGGCCAGGGCAGGGAAGTCTGCGGTGCGGTGATGATCGACGTTATTCGTTTTGAGAACAACGCGCGCAAATTTCGAAAGCAGGTAGTTCTCTTCGTTGGTCGTGCGGTTCGATCCGACGACTCCAATGGCCTGTCCGCCGTCCTGGTCGCGAACGTCGCGGAAGCGCTTGCCGATCAGTTCAAAAGCTTCTTCCCATGTTGCGGGCGTGAGCTTGCCATTCTTCCGGATGAGGGGAGTTGTGAGGCGCTCGCTGTGATGGGCGAAGTCGAACGCGTAGCGGCCCTTCACGCAAAGAAAGTCGTTGTTGATACCGCTTTTGTCGCGGTTGTCCCCGCGCACGATCTCCATGCCGGTATCGCATCGGCGCACGCCCAACGTGGTCTTGCAGCCATCGCCGCAGTGGGTGCAGATCGTACCAACGTGATTCATCTCCCAGGGTCGCGTCTTGTAACGATAAGCGCCGGACGTAAGCGCGCCAACCGGGCAGATGTCGATGCACATACCGCACTCTTCACATTCCAGATGGTCGGACTGATTGGGCGCGATGATGGAACTGACACCGCGGTTCTGAACGCCGAGCGCCCAAACGTCCATCCCCTCGCCGCATACGCGCACGCAGCGGTAACAAAGGATGCAGCGCGGCCGGTCGAAATACACTACCGGAGACCATTGCTGCTCCTCGCGATGGTTTTTCGTCTCGGTGTACTTCGATTCACCGGCTCCGTAGGAGAAAGTCATGTCCTGCAATTCGCACTCGCCGCCCGCGTCGCACACCGGACAATCGAGCGGATGGTTGCCGAGGAGCAGTTCGACCATCGCCTTGCGAGCCTGACGAACCTCGTCGCTGTCAGTGGCCACGATCATGCCTTCGGCCACTACCGTGGTGCAGGCCGTTTGCAGCTTGGGCATCTTTTCGATCTTCACCACGCACATACGGCATGCGCCCTGCAGAGAGAGGCCGGGGTAGTAGCAGAACGAGGGAACTTCGATGCCCACGCTCTTGCAGGCTTCGATGAGCAGCGTCCCAGCGGGAGCCGCGATCTTCTTTCCGTCGACAGTCAGAGTGACATCAGGCATGAATTTTCGCTACACCAGCGCAGGCTCGGCCGTTTTCTCAAACGGGCACGGTTTTCCTTCCAAATGGTCTTCAAACTCTTTTCTAAATTTTTTCACGAATGCCATCGTGGGCATGGCGGCTGCGTCGCCTAGCGGACAAAATGTTTTGCCCAACATGTTTTCCGCGAGGTAGTAGATGTTGTCGATATCTTTCTTGACGCCAGCGCCTGCGTGGAACCGGGTCAAAGTCTTCTTCAGCCAATCCGTTCCCTCGCGGCACGGAATGCACCAGCCGCAGCTTTCATGCTGGTAAAACTTGATCGTCCGCAGTGCGAACTTGACGATGCAGGTCGTGTCATCGAGCACGACCACGCCGCCCGATCCAAGCATGGATCCGGCTTTCGCCACTCCGTCGAAGTCCATGGGGATATCGATTTCTTCGGGAAGCAGAATCGGAGTCGAAGACCCACCCGGCACAACAGCTTTCAGGCTGCGGCCGTTAGTAATGCCGCCGCCAACCTCGTAGATCATCTTCTTAAGGTTGTAGCCCATTGGCAATTCGTAAACGCCGGGCTTGTTGAGATGGCCGGCCAGGCAGAACAAGCGTGTTCCACCGTTCTTGGGTGTACCGATCTTGGCGTACCAGTCTGCGCCGCCCAACAGGATGTGTGGCACGCTCGCCAAGGTCTCCGCATTATTAATGACAGTTGGCCCGCCCCAAAGCCCGACTACGGCAGGGAAGGGTGGCCGAATTCTCGGAATGCCGCGCTTACCTTCGAGCGATTCCATGAGCGCGGATTCTTCGCCCACTTCATAGGCACCTGCGCCACCGTGCCAGTAGATGTCAAGATCGCGTCCGCTGCCGAAGATGTTCTTGCCAAGGAAGCCCTTTGCGTACGCATCCTTGATCGCTTTCTGCATGATGACCGACAGGTAGCGATACTCGCCGCGGATGTAGATGTATCCATTCTGCGAGCCGACCGCGAGCGCCGCGATCATGACGCCCTCAATCACAGAGTGCGGGTCGTGCTCGAAGATCAGACGGTCTTTGCAGGTTCCCGGTTCGCTCTCGTCGCCGTTGCACAGGACGTATTTCGGTTTCGCCGACTGCTTGGGGACAAACGACCATTTCATCCCGGTCGAGAATCCGGCGCCGCCGCGCCCACGCAGGCCGGAGTTCTTCACCTCATTGATAATGTCGTCCGCCGACATGGCGAGCGCCTTCTGCACGGCCTTGTAGCCGTCCAGTTCGAGGTAGCGGTCGATGTTCGTCGCGCCCAGGCCAAAGCGCTTCGAGATGACCTTTACTTCATCGGGATGGGAAACAAGATAAGCCATCTGGATCTGGTGATCGCCCGAGTTACTGCGTTCCCTTCTTCTTGTACTCGTCGAGAACCTTGTCGAGCTTATCGATCGTCAGGTTCTCGTGAAAATCGTAATTCACTTGTGCGGCCGGAGCCCAACTGCAGGCGCCGATGCATTCCACTTCTTCCACGGAAAACAACCCGTCAAGCGTCGTTCCCTTGTGGCCGATGCCAAGTTTCTTCTTGCAGTGCTCGAGAACCTCTTCGCCCCCGCGCAACATGCAGGCGATGTTGGTGCAGACCTGCACGTTATATTTGCCGCGCGGCTTGGTGGTCAGCATGGAGTAGTAGCTGATCACGTTGCGGACGTCGAGCTCGGTAAGCTCCAGGCGTTTGGCAAGTTCAGCGATGGTTTCATCGCTCAGGTAGCCAACCTCATCCTGTGCGTAGAGAAGGGTCGGCACGAGCGCTGACCGCCTCGTCGGATAGTGAGTGATCATCTCCGCAAAACGCGTCTCGAATTCTTCTGAGAACTTCACCGGTCAATGTCTCCCAGCACAACATCAATACTTCCGATGGCCGCAACCACATCGGCAATCAAATATCCTTCGCACATCTTGGCCAGGGCTTGCAGGTTGGCATAGGACGGCCCGCGCATATGTACACGATAAGGCTTGGCGGTGCCGTCGCTGACGATGTAGTAGCCCATCTCGCCGCGCGGCGATTCCACTGCCTGGTAAACTTCGCCCGCAGGAACGGAAAAGCCTTCCGTAATGATCTTAAAGTGGTAGATGAGCGATTCCATCTGCGTCTTCATCTTTTCGCGGTCGGGAAGCACGACCTTCGGCGCGTCGGCTTTTACAGGGCCTTCGGGCATACCTGCCAGCGCCTGCTGCACAATGCCGATCGACTCGCGCAATTCCTGCACGCGGCATACATACCGCGCGAAGACATCGCATCCGTCGGAAACGGGAACCTTGAAGTTGAAATTCTCGTAGCCTGTGTAAGGACTGTCGCGCCGCAGGTCGATGTCGACTCCGCTCGCCCGCAGGGTCGGGCCGCAGGCGCCCAGGGCAATCGCATCTTCGGCGCTTAGTTTCGCTACACCTTTGGTACGCATCAGGAAAATCGGATTTCCCGTCAACAACGCTTCATACTCATCTACATTGCCGGGGAAGCGATCGGCAAACTTCTTTACCTTGTCAAAGAATCCCAGCGGCGGTTCCAGTGCCAGCCCACCGATACGGAAGTACGAAGTCATCATGCGCTGGCCGCTGACCATCTCGAAAAAGCGCAGGATGTCTTCACGCTCGCGGAAGCAATATAAGAAGACCGTCATTGCCCCCAGATCCATGGCGTGCGTTCCAAGCCAAACCAGGTGGGAATTGATGCGAGTGAGTTCGTTCATCAGAACCCGCATCCACTGTGCCTTGGGAGGAATCTCCAAGCCAAGCAGTTTTTCGACGGCCAGGCAGTAGGTGAGGTTATTCGTCAGCGGGCAGAGATAATCGATTCGGTCGGTGAGCGGCACAACCTGCTGGTAGAACTTCGCCTCGCAGGTCTTCTCGATGCCGGTGTGCAGGTAGCCGATTTCCGGCTTCAGGCGGACCACCGTCTCGCCGTCAATTTCGAGAATCAACCGCAACACTCCGTGAGTGGACGGATGCTGTGGCCCCATATTGAGGACCAGTGTGCGGTCGCCCGATTCCGTGATTGTGACAGGACCTTGCGCCATGATTACCGGTAACCTTCCACGGGATAGTCTTTTCGCAGCGGATGGCCTTCCCAGTCATCAGGCATCATGATGCGCTTCAGGTTGGGGTGTCCGGTGAAGCGCACTCCGAACAGATCAAAGACTTCGCGTTCGTAGTGGTTGGCGGACGGCCAGACCGATGTCACCGACTCGATGGCCGCACTCGAGCCGTCAAGGCGCGCCTTCAGCCGGACGCGCTCTTTTTTCGGGATCGACAAAAGATGATAGACGACCTCGAAGCGCGGCTCGGACGGATACCAGTCGACGCACGTGAGGTCGGCCAGATAGTTGAAAGGACAGCCGGTGTCGTCGCGGAGAATCGCGCAAACCTCGCGAATCGATTCCTTTGCGACCCAGATGGTAAGCTCGTCGCGATCAAATTTCGCGCCCTGAACAGCCGACGCGAAGGAATGCATGAGGGTTGCCAGCGCTGGATGCGACTGGAGTTGCGCAATATCGGTAATCGGGGGAGCGAGCGGCACTAGACGTCCCCCCGCTTGGCTGCCGACAGACCCCAGTCGAGCACGCCCTTTTTCCAGACGTAGAACAGGCCTACCAGGACGATCGCGATGTACACCATCATCTCCCAGAAGCCGAACATCTTCAGTTCGCGCAGGATCACAGCCCAGGGATAAAGGAAGACCGCTTCCACGTCGAACAGGATGAAGAGCATGGCGACCAGGTAAAACTTGACGGAAAAGCGCCCTCTCGCGTCTCCGATGGGCTGAACGCCGCACTCATAAGGAGACATTTTTGCCCGGCCTGCCTTGTGCTGCCCGATGAAGTATGAGAGCGTGACAATTGCGGTCGCCAAACCCAATGCGATGACAAAATGCATCAGGAGAGGGAGGTACTCGGCAAAGTGATTGTCGGGCATAGGACGAGCTATATATAATTCGCGCGAAGCACAAGTAAACTCTCTAGATTAGTTATTGGCCGCTTGAGGTGTCAAGCAAACTGCGATTTTTCGCACCAGATTAATTTGAAACCCGCGGCGGCGCAGAGTCCGGTGAAAGTTTCGAACGCATGATCTTTGGTTTTAACACCGATATTCGCCACGAAGACACTGTCTACCACGTGCAGAGCGAAGCGCGCGAGGGAGAGCAGCTCCTGCAAACGCAGGTTTTTGTTCGCGGCCGCTGCATCGGCAAGCGCGCGGTTTCCTACGCGGCGAGTGCCGGTGAAGGGGAGATCGCGGATCGGGAAAACACGGCTGCGAGCGAGGGTGCCAACTCCGGAGATCCCACCAAAGATCAGAACAAGGAAAAGCTGCTGCGCGATCTGCACCGCGAGGTTCTGGACGCCATTCGCGAGGGCCGCCTCGATTCCATTCTCGACAAACGCGAAACGCCCGAAGCGCTGGCAGCGATCAAAGAGCTTGATCTGGAGTGGACGAACGCAAATGCTGTGCATTTGCACGGTGCGTTGATCATGCAGTTGCGCGTTACCGACAGTGGTGCTCCGGTCGCGGCTGCTCGTCTCACATTTCGATTTGCCCGTCCCGGCTCCGCCCCTTACTATGCGCAGGTTCTCACCGATGCCCACGGCAAGGCTGAGATGAGTGTCCAGGTGGGCGAGGAATCCCTGCCCGATTCTTCGGTGATCGTGCAGGCCAGTTTGGAAGGCCGTACCGTAACGCGAAAATTTCAACTGCGACCGGCCTATTAATCCAACGTGCCGCCGAGAATCCGATCCTATCGTTTTTCGATCGGTTTCCTAGCAGGTTGCGGAAAAAGCCGTTTACGTGGCGAGATGTCCCACAGCGGCTAAAGCCGCCGTTGATTACACGACACTTGCGGTGCGGTTAAAAGCCGCACCCTTTCAAAACAGAATCGAAGTCGAGTGTTTCCGCAGCCTGCTAGACCTGAGACCGCAAGATCAGAGAACGAAAGCGAACTGGCGATTGATCCCATGAACCTGACTATCAACGGCGAGAGCCGCGTCGTCTCGGCAGACAATCTGAAGGCGTTGGTAGACCAGCTTGGTATGAAGCCGGATCGTGTGGCCATCGAACTGAATCGCGAAATCGTGGCGCGCGACCAATGGCCTCAGACTACATTGAAGGATGGAGATCAACTGGAGATCGTGCACTTCGTGGGTGGCGGATAGGGCGTGGGAATCGCACTGACTTCAAAACTCGCGTAGCGGGAATGGCACCTTGCGAAGCGCTCAGCGGCGGGTGGTCTCAGTAGGAACTTCCGGCCTGCCGCTCGAAACGTAACCGGCGGCGTTCGGTCAATTGCAATTGGGCGTTCGGGGTTTCGGACGATGAACGAGCCGTGTGCGCTTTCTTGGCATACATATCCTGGTCGGCGATGTCGAGCACTTCGTCCAGCGTCTGCCCTTCGGTCCATTCGGCCACGCCAATGCTCAGGCTCATTGTGTAATTTTCCAGATGAGCGCACTTGTTCCAGTCGCTTAAGTTGGCTTGCATCCGCTCGACGACCCGTTGCGCCTTTTCGGCCGTAGCATCGGCCACGATGGTCAGGAACTCATCTCCGCCGTAGCGGATCACGGCATCGCAGCCGCGCACTGAGGTGCGCAGCAGGCCGGCAATCTCAACCAGCACGAAATCACCCGTGAGATGTCCAAAGCGGGTGTTGACGTGCTTGAAGTGGTCCACATCAATGAGCAGGAAAGTCAGAGGTCGCTTGAGGCGCTGGGCGTGGCTGATAAAGCGGTGGGCAAGCTCCTCGAGCGACCGGCGATTATAAACCTCGGTCAGCGGGTCGGTGAACGATTGCAGCCGCACCAGTTCGTTCTGAATTGTGCTCGAGATCGTTCTTTGCCGCATGCGGCGCAGCTCCAGGCGCCGGGATACCAGATAGGTGTTCAGCAGAATGAGCAGCACCATGAGTCCGACGGCCAGTTGCCGGGGCACCGTAATCTCCAGGTGGAGACTCTCATTCTTCATAAGCGCTGCGGGCAGAAGAAATGCCAGCAGCCCGCTTCCCAACAAAATGCCAGTGGCGGAAACGATCCACCACAATTCCCAATCGCGTTTTTCCAACTTGGCAAGTTCGCTGTTGATGTTGCCGAGAATGCTGCCCGAAGGAGGATCTTCTTTGCGCTGGTCACGCAGCCGGATCTGAATCGAGGCGCCGTTATGCGGACTCTTAGCGGCTGCCTCCAGGGCCTGCAGTTTCTGCTTTTCCTGGAACAGACTTACGATCTCTTCTGAAAGGGCGGGATCCTTCGGTCCACTCAGAAGTTCTTCCAACCGCTGGTTGATTTCATCGAGCCGTTGTCGCAAGATGCTCTCCGGTGGGGGAAGAAAGTGGGTTGTCTTGCGCAGGTTGGCGGAGACAAAACCTGATTGAGTCTAGTCACCGAAGGTGCCTGGGTAAAGGTTACGAAAGTGTCCCGGCGTCGGTCCCTTCAACCCATTTGAGCCTTCTATATCTAACCACGACAGCCGTCCCTCCACTGATCAGACAAAGAAGAGGGAATCGCGATCGAAATGCAAAGAACAACGGCGGACGGATCGTGTCTGTCCGCCATTGGCTTAAAGTCGCATGCGGAACGGAGGGGAGCAGACAAAGTCCGCCAATGTTTTTTTGGAGTGGAGGCCCCGGGCGGAGTCGAACCGCCGACCAACGGTTTAGGAAACCGCTGCTCTATCCAACTGAGCTACGGGGCCAATGCGCGAGCCTTGCTCTTCTGTTACTTTA
>JBELAC010000083.1:0-17547 GCA_049509215.1 Terriglobales bacterium | reverse complement strand
AACGGGGGCGACCTTTGCGCGAGCGACGGCGGCGCGAATGGCCTGGGCCGCAAGGGTCGAGGGAGAGGTGGCGTTGAATGCGCCCCTGTAAGCGCGACCGATCGGGGTCCGCGCCACGGAAACGATGACAGCGTCGCGACTCATCTCTTACGCACCTTTGGTTTCCGGCGGGACATAGCCTGCCTTTTTCAGCTCGACTTCGCTTTGGGTAAAACCGTATTCGGGTGTCATTTCGCCCTGCCGGTCCTCAATCTCCGCCCACCTCGCCACAAGCTCCTCGGCTGAGGGCGGGTCGCCGGCGGCATAAATGCCCTTCGTCAAGGTGATGTTCGCGACCTCGAAACTGCCAGCACCGGCACAGAGAATCGAGCGCGTTGGCGCACTCTGGGCCACGAGCGAAAGAATGCCTGAGGCGACGAATTCGGGTTTGAGCAGGTTCAACTGCTGTTCCGGCAGAATGCCTCGCGTCATTTGCGTGGCGGCTGTCGGCGCAATGCAATTCACACGGATTCCGTACTTCGCCCCTTCCAGTGCGAGGGTTCGCATCAGTCCCACCAGCCCCATCTTGGCTGCGCTGTAATTCGATTGGCCGAAGTTGCCATAGAGGCCAGACGACGAGGTTGTCATGACGATGCGGCCATACTTCTGTTCGCGCATCGTCTCCCAGACCGCCTTTGTGCAGTTGACGGAGCCCATCAGGTGCACATCGATTACAAGACGGAAATCGTCAAGGCTCATCTTGGCGAATGACTTGTCGCGCAAGATTCCCGCGTTGTTGATGAGAATGTCTACGCGACCCCAGGCCTTCACTGTCTGCTGAACCATCTCCTCCACGGCCGCCGCATCGGTCACGGAGCACAGACCAGCCCGAGCTTCTCCACCTGCGTCCATGATCTCGCGCACAACGGATTCGGCGCCGCTGCCAACGTCGTTGACCACCACACGGGCGCCATGTCGGGCCAGAAGCAGGGCATACGCCCGTCCCAAACCGCCGCCGGCTCCCGTGATCAGAGCTACATGCCCTTTCAAGTCAATCACGCACGCCTCCTTAATTATTTCTTATGCGGGCGCTCGCAGCCGCTTTGCCGCCGAGGTCCATGTCCAGCGGTGACTCCAGAAGCCCACTGGAAGCGCTCATTTTGGGCGACACCGCAGGATAGTCGCCTTCCATGGCTTGTGTCAATATTAACTATTACAATAATTAAGATTGACACAAGAGCATGTTTAATGCATCATGCCTGCGAGTTTCGAACGTGGCCATACGGACTACATCAGCGCCCGCCCAAAGAATTTCAGCTGCTGAGGCGGCAGCGAAAGTGAAATCAGGCTTTTGGCTTGACTACGGCGGCTGCCTTGCCCAACCCGATGTTTTTGACTTGGCCCTCGCTGCCCGCGTCCACGAACTATCAAATGTAGGAATCCGCTCCAGCCTTGCTGCCAAGCCTCGCGCGGTGCTTGAGTGCGATCCCGATGGAGCGCATTTCCAGTGGTATAGCTGGCACTTCAGCGCCTACGAGCGCGCGAAATTCGACGCCGGGATTTGCTACCACATCCCACCGAACTTGGGCGAAATGGACGACTATTATCGCCGTTTCATAGACCCGATCGACATGGTCGTGCTCAAGGTACGGCCGGCAAATGCCGAAGGGGTTTTCAGTTTCGGCCCGACTAGTGCATGGCTCCGAGCCCTCGTCGAACGAGCGAAGACGCTGATCGTCGAGACATCGACAGCCGTTCCCTATGTATACGGCGTTGGCAACAGCGTTCACATCGGCGAGGTTGATTACATCATCGAAGGCGATAATGCGCCTCTGCCAGAACTCAAGAGCCCGCCGATCACCGATGTCGATCGCGCCATCGCGCGCACGATAGCCGCTGAGGTGGACGATGGCGCCTGCCTGCAAATCGGGATCGGAGGAATGCCCAACGCTGTTTGTTCGCTGCTTCGGGACTCAGGTGCCCGAGACCTTGGCATTCATACCGAAATGCTGACCGACGGACTGGTAGAGCTCTACCAAGCAGGCGTCGTCACCGGAGCTCGCAAACAGCTCGATCCCGGAAAGGCCGTCTTTACCTTCGCGCACGGTTCGCAATCCACCTACGACGCCATGGACAGCAACGCCGACATGCTGTGCTGCAGCGTTGACTACACCAACTTGCCACATAACATCATGCAGAACGACAGAGTCTTCTCCATCAATAGCACAACGCAGATGGATCTACAGGGCCAGGCGGCGTCGGAAACCGACGGCCATCGCCATATTTCCGGGACGGGCGGTCAACTCCAGTTCGTGCGCGGCGCCTACGCGTCACGTGGAGGAAAGTCTTTCATGTGCCTCTCCTCGCTATTTGAGAAGAGAGGTGTCCGCAAGAGCCGCATCGTCCTCGACCTCACGCCGGGCAACATTGTCACGACGCCGCGCACTGACACCATGTATGTCGTTACCGAATACGGGATGGTCAATTTGAAAGGAAAGTCGGTGGCAGACCGCGCCCGAGTAATGATCTCACTTGCGCATCCCGATTTTCGCGAGGAACTTGAGCGCCAAGCCTACGAAAACCGGCTTATCCCGCGCGCCATATATTTGGCGCAGAAATCGGAACGCAAGAACTTGGTGACTGTGTCCCACGTCAGCGGAAATGGGAAAGTTTGAGACCAAAAGTTGCGCTGTAGATTTGAGATTCAGAGGCTGGTGGCGACGCGGCCCCGCACGGTGACTGAGACCAGGTCGACATGTTACGGGTCAGGCCATCAGCGTAGATGGAGATGTCGAGTATCTGTAGATCGTAACCGTCCCAACAACGTTAGGATTGCTTCAATGTTGAAAGCAAACCCGATCGATGATCTTAGGCAAGCGGTATCGGTATATGCCGTGAAAATGTCTGCTCAGGACCTGTCTCCTTTGCAGTTGTTTGCCTAGGATACGCGATTGTTTTCTGAAGTCCGATTGCCGAGGCTAAATTCGAAGACGAGGAAAACCGATGCGTTATTCCCAACAAATCCGACCGGCTCGCAAACAAATCGTGTCGCTCTGTCGCGGCGCATTCATGGCGTTCGTCTCATACGCGCTAGTTACAGCCTGCGGGCTGCTGTCCGCGCAAACAAGTGGAACAGGCGCGATCAGCGGTGCGATCACGGACCCCACTGCAGCAATGTTGGGGGGTGCTCAGGTCAAGGTCACGGATGTGGCCACGGGCTTCACGCGAACCTCGCAGTCCAACGACCACGGACTGTATCTCGTCTCCCTCCTTCCACCCGGGCACTACACGCTCGAAGTCACGAAACAAGGGTTTAAGGTCGCCTCGTCGTCGGACGTGCAAGTAATTGTGGCGGAGACAACAGTACTCAATATCCGCATGGAAACGGGCGCGGTGACCGAAACCATCACCGTGGCTGCTTCAACCGTTGACCTGGAGACCGAATCCAGTGAATTGGGCCGCGTGACGGATGCAGAGATGCTGGAGAACCTGCCCCTGGTGGCGCGTAACTTCACCCAGGTCATCGGCTTGAACCCTGGAGTATCCCAGGAACTCAACAATGCGAGCCAGATCGGAAGAGGCGGTGGCAGCCAGGACGCCAATCCCGGGGGCGGAAGCATCATGAGCCAGGGAGCAACTTCGACCGACAACAATTTTCAAATCAACGGCCTCACCATCAACGACGTGCAGGGGTCCTGGATTTACTCCTCGGGAATTCCCGCTCCCAATCCCGACACCATTCAGGAATTCAAAGTTCAGACGGGCTTGTTTGACGCCACGACGGGGCGCAATGCCGGGGCCAACGTCGATGTCATTACGAAAGCCGGCACGAACAATTTCCACGCGACTTTGTTCGAGTATTTTCGGAACGAGGATCTCAACGCCAATGACTGGTTTGCCAATCGTTCTGGCGTGCAGCGCGGAATTCTGCGGCAGAACCAATATGGTTTCACCGCGGGCGGCCCAGTGATCAAGAATAAGTTCCTGCTCTTTGGTTCCTGGCAGGGCACAAAGCAGTTCAACTCCACCGACCCGTCGAACCATAAGTTCGTCTATCTCCCTCCCCTTACCGACGACCGGTCGGCAGCGGGATTGGGAGCGGCTTTCGCCGGCGATTACGGCTACCTTGGTCCGCTCTTCGGCACGATTGCCCCCGATGGCTCAAATATCTCTTCTCAGGCTCTGGCGCTGTTCCAGGCTAAGCTGCCCAACGGTCGATATGTAATACCGACGCCGCAAACGATCAACCCGTCCCTCCCCCTTGAGGTACAGGGCAGCGCATATCTGAACTCGCCCGGCTTTTTCAACGAAAACCAATGGATGGTGAACGGCGACTACCTCGTTTCCGACCGAAATAGAATCGCGGTTCGCTATTTCGGGGCGCTCAGCAACGTGGAGTGGACCACTTTATACCAGACGGAAGGATTTCCGCTCTTTCAACCGGAACGGTTCGATGTGGCCTCCATCGCAGACACCTACACGATTAGCCCCACCCTGGTGAACCAGTTTGTCGTCGGTTTCCATCGGTCGACCTCGAACCAGAGCTACGGCAATGCATTTACCTTCTCAAGCCTGG
Organism: Terriglobales bacterium; assembly: GCA_049509215.1. Taxonomy (GTDB): domain Bacteria; phylum Acidobacteriota; class Terriglobia; order Terriglobales; family Acidobacteriaceae; genus Acidiflorens. The sequence goes on along the minus strand of JBELAC010000083.1, from coordinate 12,992 downwards.
GCATGAACGTTCCGGTGGAGGATAATGCGTACCCGAATCTCTGGATCGTAGACGATGGCTTCCAGACGGGCACAACTTCGGCCCTAAGATTTTTGCAGAACGAGTACCAATTTGCCGACACATTGTCCTGGGTCAAGGGAAAGCATCAGCTTGCCTTCGGTGGTGGCTTCACGGCCGGCAGGGACAATATGTCGAAGTTTGACTTCGAGGCCTACGTGCTTCCGCTAACCTGGGCGGATTTTCTGCTAGGGCAGAGTTACTTGCCCTATGGAGTTCCATACAGCAATATCTATGAAACATACGAGGGGATCGGGGACTTCCAGCGCGACTGGCGGTACAAGGACGCCAACGCCTTCGTTCAAGATAACTACAAAATAGCGAAGCGTCTCACGCTCAACCTCGGTCTGCGCTACGAGCGCATAGGCGATCTCGGGTCCGCCAATGGCGGGGGCAACGTCGATGTGTCCAAGATCGACCCCAATCCACCTGCGGGTGGCAGTCTCAATGGCTATTTGGTCAACTCGAACTACCACGGCCCCGCGCTCCCCGCCGGAGTGATCCAGGGGAAGAACAAATTCGGATTCAATGGCGACGGCCAGAATACGTGGAATCCACGATTCGGGTTTGCCTGGGCCATACCCGGTACCGAGCGCTTCGTTCTCCGCGGAGGCATCGGCATCTATCACACGACGACCGAAGGCCAGATGAATCTGCTGCTGTGCGCGGAAGCTCCCACCGGTATATGGAGTGTGCTGACAGGAACGTATAACGCGGCTTCCACCGATGCCAATCCTTTCCCGGCTGCTCCGGACTTTCCCGTATTTACGCCTTACTCTCCCTCCACCGAATTCACCCTTGCTGCGCTGGCTATGAACTGGCGTCCTCCTACCATCTATCATTACAGTCTTGGCTTGCAGTCCAAACTTCCGGGCGGCGCCATCTTAGACGTCACGTATGCCGGAGCGCGCGACCTGCACGCCATTCTCGGCAGGACGATCAACCAGGCGGCCCTAGCCTCTCCCGAAGACCCAATTCGCGGCCAGACCACAAACACCGTTGCGAACATCCCGCTGCGCGCCCCCTATCTCGGCTGGACAGCGAACACGATGTATTACTTCGGAACTGATGGCCAGGCCTGGTATAACTCCTTGCAGGCATCGGTTACGCAGAAATTCAGGCACGGTTTCCAATACCAGGCTGCCTACACCTGGATGCGATTGCTGAGCCCAGTCCCGGGCTTTACCACCGGGTCCAACGAATTCGGGCCGATCGGCGAACAGACCAATCTCCGCACTCACAACCCGGGATATGGCCCCGATTACAATGTCCGGCCGCAGCGGTTCGTGTTGTCGGCGTATTACGCCATCCCGACGCCGTGGAAATCGAATCATCTCCTGGCCAACACGCTCGGCGGATGGAGTCTCGCCACCGCGACCGTCGTCCAGGACGGCCAGCAGAGCAGTATTCTCTACAACAACATTTACAATGCCTACGGTATTACCTCCGACCGGGCGAGTTACGCGTCGGGCTGCACGGCGGGTAACGTTTCGACGAAGGGGTCCGTCAGTCAAAGGGTCAACAACTACATCAACACAGCTTGCTTCGCGCCTCCCGCTGTAATCGGTGACGACGGCGTCGCCACGGCTTTTGGCAACACGCCCAACGGCATTCTGCGCGAGCCTTACCAGGCCGTTGTCGATCTCTCGCTCGCCAAGAGCCAGAAACTGCCTTGGCCGCAGGAAAGCGCCAGCATGCAGTTCCGGGCTGACTTCTTCAATGCTCTCAACCATCCGAATTTTGCTGGTCCGGACAACACATACACTTGCTCAAACCCGCCGACCTGCACTCAGACGGGTGCCTTTGGGGAGATTACCTCGATGAGCACGAATCCAAGAGTGATCCAACTGGCGTTGAGGTTTGCGTTCTGATGAACACAACAGCAACTGCTCATGGCCGGCGTGAGTGCCGGAAAAAGCAATGGCCGCCTGCCGACAAAAACACGAAAAAACAGGGGACGTTGTCTGTAACGTATGAGTGGCATCAAGAACTGGGACGCTGCGATCTTCAAGAACTTCTCTATTGGCGAAGAAGAGTTCGTCCAGTTTAGAACCGAGTTCTTCCACGTTTGGAACCGTACTCAGTTCGGTGATCCCAATGGCGCCGAGGGCAAAGCCAGCGATCCCTCGGCGGAACGTTAGCCCGAACTATGATTTCGAAAATGTGAGCGCCCCGCAATGACGGAGCTTGCTGTGAAGCCGTCCAAACCCGAGCCTGCAGCACCCGGCGAGGGCGCCTGGATTGCCCTGGGCATGCTGTGGTTTGTCTACGTCCTCAATTTCCTGTCCCGGCAGCTGCCGGCCATCCTTGCCAAGCCGATTCAGGATAGTCTGCACGTCTCAGACGGTAAGCTTGGCTTGGTCAGCGGCCTCTACTTCGCGCTTTTTTATTGCTTTATCTCTATTCCGGTCGGCTGGATGGCCGACAAGACGAACAGGTCGAAGGTCCTGGCAGCAGCGTGTGCAATTTGGAGCGTTGCAACGATGTGCTGCGGCCTTGCAGCGACTTATCCGCAGCTTGTCGTCGCATATATGGCTGTTGGCTTCGGCGAAGCCGGCGGCGTTCCGCCCTCCTACTCGATTATTTCCGATTATTTCCCACCCGGCCGCCGGGGAACAGCGCTGGGTCTCTTCAATCTCGGGCCAGCGTTTGGCGCGACACTAGGAATCGCTTTCGGCGCTTCCATCGCCGCTGCTTTCAGTTGGCGTTATGCATTTCTATTTCTTGGCAGCATCGGCCTGTTCGCGGCGATCGCAATCCTCCTGTTCGTGCGCGAACCCCGGCGCGGCGGTTTGGATCGCATCTCAGATCAAGCGGCAATAAACAAGACGGGTTTCTGGCAGACTCTCGCGATGTTTTTTGCGCGGCCTTCTCTCAGACTCGCCGCTTTCGCTTCTGGCGCCAACCAGTTCATCACCTACGGTCTGCTCAACTTCGTAGTTCTCTTTCTAATGCGTGAGAAAGGGATGGTGCTCAAACAAATCGCCGTCTACTACGCGTTGGTTGTTCTAATCGGAATAGGCGGGGCTATGTTCGTCTCAGGCCGGTTGATTGATCGGTTCGCGCGAACCTCGAAACAGGCTTATGCCCTGGTTCCCGCTGTCTCGCTCGCTCTGGCTGTTCCCTTCTACCTGGCTTTCGTCTGGGCACCCTCATGGCATCTCGCCCTGTTCTTCCTTGTTGGCACGCTGTTCCTGAACTATTTCTATCTCTCATCGATGGTGACGCTTGTTCAGGAGGAGGTACGTCCTGACCAGCGTGTCATGTCGGGCGCTTTGCTGTTGCTGGTGATGAATTTCATCGGTCTCGGCCTCGGACCTACTTACGTAGGCGCAGCCAGCGATTTTTTTCACGCAGCCCATCCTCATCGCTCGTTACAGATTGCCCTTTACACGCTCGTGCCGTTTTATCTCGTGACTATTTTGCTGTTTCTAAGACTCGCGCGCGTGCTTTCACGCGAGAACAATGCGCCGGGAGTTACCGTATGAGCCTACATCGTTCCTTGATCATGTGGAGCGCCGTGGTCGGCTGTCTTGCCGGCTTTCTTGGTACGTCACCTCTATATTGCGTACAGGAGAACACAACCACGGTATTCCCATCTGAAGCCAGACGCAGCTCAATTGTGAACTCTCCTGCAGGCAAGATAGAAGGTCTGATCGAAGGCAGACTGCATGTCTTCAAGGGCATCCCCTACGTGTTGCCTCCCGTCGGCCCGGCACGATGGAGGCCGCCCAGTCCTATGCCTCGCTGGAAAGGCGTGCGAAAGGCCACCGAGTTCGGCGCCGCATGCTTACAACCCAGACCACAACTGTCGAATATCTACACTCGCGATCCGATGCCGATGAGCGAAGATTGCCTGACACTGAATATCTGGACTCCCACCGACGCGCGCAACGCGCCAGTCTTCTTCTGGATATACGGCGGCGCGCTGGTTGGAGGGGCGAGCAGGGAGCCGTTCTATGACGGCACACGGCTCGCGAACCAAGACATCGTTGTCGTTTCCCTCAACTATCGATTGGGTGTCCTCGGCTGGCTCGCGCATCCCGAACTCAGTGCCGAGTCGCCCGCGGGGGTATCTGGCAATTATGGCCTGCTGGATCAGATCGAGGCGCTGCGATGGGTTCGGCGCAACATCGGCTCGTTCGGCGGAGATCCTTCCAACGTGACAATCGCCGGCGAATCCGCCGGGGCGCTGAGCGTGATGTACCTGATGGGGGCGCCTGCCGCACGAGGCTTGTTCTCGAAGGCGATCGCGGAAAGCGCCTACATGATCTCTATGCCCGAGCTGAAACAGCGTAGTTTCGGCTCACTGTCTGCAGAGGAAGGCGGAACGGAGCTTGCAGCCGCCCTTCACGCGCCGAACATCGCGGCTTTGAGGGCGATGGATGCAGGCACGCTGGTTGCAGCCGCGCCAGCAACTGGGTACGCCCCATGGCCCACGATTGACGGGCACGTACTCCTGCGCCAACTTGTCGATGTTTTCGACCGTGGCGAACAAGCGCCTGTGCCGCTCCTGGCTGGTTTCAACAGCGGCGAGATCCGCTCGTTAAGAATCCTTGCCCCGCCTCCTCCGGCGACTGCCTCCGAGTACGAATCCACGATTCGTGAACGGTATCTTGATCTGGCTGATGAATTCCTGCGGCTCTATCCCAGTACCAAAATGCAAGAGAGTATATGGGCCACGACCCGAGACGCGCTTTATGGCTGGACCGCGGAGCGACTCGTTAGAAAACAGGCTGCACTGGGGCAGCCGGCATTCCTCTATTTTTTTGATCATGGCTACCCAGCCGAAGAGGCCGCTGGCCTTCATGCCTTCCACGCAAGCGAATTGCCCTACGTGTTTGGCACCCTCGACTGCACTCCGCCGCTTTGGCCGAAAATTCCAGCAATACCTGAGGAGACGAAGCTTTCCGATGCGATGATCGGCTATTGGAGTGCATTTGCGCGCACGGGCCGGCCACGGGCCGCGAATGAACCTGACTGGCCGGCGTTCGGATCTAAGGGCGCTTACATGGCATTCGCGGATGCTCCGCACCCGGTGGAACATCTTATGCCCGGGATGTACGAACTTAATGAGGAGGTCGTTTGCAGGCGCCGAGCAAGTGGAGATATCCCCTGGGGCTGGAACGTGGGCATAGTCTCACCGAAAGTGCCTCCTCCGACGAAGCGTTGCAAACTCTAACGGAGCCCGCAGGGTGTTCCTCGGCAGTACTATATTCATCCGGAGAATGCCGCATTTCTTTGTCATAGAACCCTCCCAGCCCGCCTGTTGTCGTTGAATCGTCGTAACCTGCTTGTGAAGAATATTGTTAAGACTGTCACCTTCCGAGGACGACATGAACGTGCGCCATCTGTTCGAATTGAAGGGCCGAGTTGCCATCGTCACAGGAGGATCGATCGGCTTGGGACGCCAAATAGCTCAAGGGCTAGCAGAAATGGGAGCGGATGTTATTTTGTGCGCTCGCAAAGTTTCTCGTTGCAAGGATGCAGCGAAGGAGTTGGCGGAGCTCGGAGTTCGCACGTTGGCGGTGGAATGTGATGTGACGCAACCCGAATCTATCGACCGGGCAACAGCGGAAGTTGTCCGTCAGTTCGGCCAAATCGACATCCTATTTAACAACGCAGGGATTTCGTGGGGAGTTCCATTCGAGCAAATGAAGTTGGCAGATTGGGAACGTGTCCTCAGCACGAATCTGACCGGCACCTTTTTGATGACTCAGGCAGTCGGACGAGTCATGATCAGCCAACGCAGCGGCAGCGTTGTCAACGTAGCGTCTGTGGCGGGTATCGCGGGCGCACCGGCGGAGACTGTTCAGGCGACCGCGTACCATGCAAGCAAAGGTGCAGTCATCGCGTTTACCAAAGATCTAACCTGTAAATGGGCAGTTCACGTATAGGAAATACAAAACTCGATTTTATCGCGCCCGAGGGATCGATCCCGCTGGTGGCTATCGAGTCGAACAGGGAACTTGAAGTATCGGAGAAGACGCGGAACGAACGGCTAGGAACCTGTCGATTTACTCGTGCGGCGGGTCAAGGACCTAACAGCGTGCTGAATGAAAGATTTTTGAGGGTAGCCAGGAAGCGGGTTGGCATCAAACCGCTTTGGCCGGCGCTCGACGGCCAACCCAATGCATGGGTCGACCGAAACTATCCTTGAGAGGATCGGTACCGAAAGTCTTGAGGCTAAGCCATCTCCAGCTTGATCGACGAGGATGGGAACGCCGCCGCTGGTTCAGCAGCGCGAAGATAGCGGCCCATAATCTCGCTTTGGAGCGTGGGGAAAGCAGTCCAAAGTATCGCATCGCGTGCCGACCGCGATTGGGAACGTGTTGCATCAGAATATTGACGAATTCCTTGTTTGTATACCGCTTCAGAACAAACTGCTTGTTTTTCGTAAAGCGCCCACTCAGTCCCATAAACCCGACCAATGGCTTTTCAAGTGTAAATTGTCAACCCTGAACTCGCGACGGGCGTTGATCTCCGAACAGGATGCCAGAAGCGTTAATCAAGTACTGTTCATCGCTAAGCCTCTCAACCAAATCGTCGGGAAATGGAGAGATTTCGCTCTGCAAATATGTGGCCAGCTCGCGATAGATTTCCCGCCGCGCGTACGGCGCTAGTTCATTTCGGCGGCGCAGTGCATCTTGAATCAGAGTCGCGAGTTCCGGCGTCGCGGCTCGGCGAAGCTTGATCGCGATTGCAGGGTAATCCATGAAAGAGTTGTACTTTTGCCGCGTCCAGAATTCTTCCACGGGAGCAGCCAGTGGCGTTTGGCGTACGACGAGCGTCCCAGCCACGCGGTCGCCGAAGCGCTGCATCAGGGGACTGCTCAGTACGGAGAGTCCTCCGACCATATAGGCAAATGGCAGCACATCAAAAACGCGCATCAGATTCCGCACCCACGCCTGTTCGATCCGGAGCGGAAAACCATCCTGGTCAATCACACGCAAATGGAAGAGGCGTTTTCCAATTGTCTGGCCGTTCCAGAAGCCTTCCAACAATGCGCTATAGGCAAATCCGATCGCGAACTCCGCGAGCGTAATTACCATGACTCCAAAACCCGGAGCCATGGAGAACATCCAGTAAACTAGCAGCCCCACTCCGTTAACCGCGCCCAAGACGACAACGGTATCGAGCAGCATTGCATAGAGTCTGGATGGCGGTCCGGCCAACGGCAGGCGGAACAACACGCCTTCCGGTGTCGCAATGGTCAGTTCGGCGGTCGTCGACGCGTGGGCTAACGGAGTGGCGATCATCTGTTCTCCGAGGGAACAAAGGAGGCCGCTTCCGTGCTGATTTCTCGTCGTCCGATCGTCAGTAGATAGATCGTCAGCAGCACGAGTTCCGCTGCAGCAACCGCAACCTTGAACCCATAGGGCAGAACGGGCGCGTGATGCTGAGAGAAAAACGCTTCCATGAGTCCGGCCCACACCAGCATCATCGCCAGCCCGGCGACCAGTACGAGCCATTCCCGCATCGATTGTCGAAGGTTGCGGTCCTCTCGCCGTCGCAAAAGCAGGCGCGCCAGGTAAAACCCCGCCTGTCCGGCGATCAAGATTGAGGGAATCTCAAACACACCGTGTGGCAACAACCAAGCCGTCATGAACAGCCCGAAGCCCTGCCGCGTGTAATGAACCGCGACCGCCCCGAGCAAGACGCCGTTTTCGAACAGGAGGAGCGCTGTTCCGATGCCAAACGTCACGCCGAGCGCCGCTGCAAGCAACGCTACCTCAATGTTGTGCTTGATGAGTTGGGCCGAGAATGCGGCTTCGATCTGCGCGGAATCCAGATGGTGCCCCTGTCCTTGCTCCTCGTCATGCACGCGCTGGCCAGGATTACGTAGATAATCGGCCGGAAGCAACACATCGACAGAGGCAGGATCGTAGCGCACCGCCAGTCCGCCCAAGGCGCAGCCTAACAGCGTAATCAGCACGGCGAGCGCGAAATAGCGCGCTTGCCGCCGGAAGGTTTCCGGGAACGCGGTGAAAATCCTCAGCCAGCGGCGCGGCTGCCAGATTTCAGAACGCATCGGCGGAGCGTAATAGAGTTCCGCATAGGCTCGCGCCACCATCCGCTCGAGATATTGCCTGAGCTCGTGCGCCAACGCACCATGAGTGACGCGATTCAAATCCGCGGCAGTTTGGGCGTAAAGCTCTTGCAGTTGTTCGGCCTCCGCTGGATCGAGCCGGCGGTCCGGCCGACTTTCTAACGCGTCCAGCAGCGATTCGAGGTCGCGCCAGCGTGGCCGCGCTTGCGCCTGAAATCGTTCGAGATCCAGAATCACAGCCGTTGCTCCCCTTTGTTTTCCAGATATCCTTCGACGGCGGTTTGCAGGAACTTTTCCGCAGGAATGTAGCGGAGTTGCACATCCAAGTGACGCAACTGCCGCGCCAACGCACCGAGTCGTTGGTTTTCTCTATCACCCGCAAGCACCGCGTAGACATCTTGATCGTTGCTCAAGTCCTCTCCTGGGGAGAATGCTCGCCGCAAATGAGCCGGCAAGATGCTTGTCATCAAGAGGGCATGCGAGGAGCGGACCAGGCCAACTCCGCGACGCAACGAGTCCGAAATCGAACGCTCGGTCAGATCCGCCAGCAATACAAGATAGGCCCGTCGTCGCAGCCGGATTCGAATATCGCTGAACAATGTTTCGTAGTCCGCATTCGTTGGCAGAGGCTCGAGATTCAGCAGACCATCACGAAATCTGTGAAACTGAGATTGACTGCTTCCCGCGTGTAACCAGGACTTTGCTCCATCCGCGTAAGTGATCAATCCAAATTCATCGCCCAGTTCTAACGCGACGGTCGCACCGACCAGCGCCGTTTCCACCGCGAGATCCAGCATCCGTTGCTGGGCACGTGCGTGTATAGCGTCACTTTTGCAGTTCGTCGACGGATGGACAGCAAGCGCGGATGCCCGCGATTGATCCACGACAAAATACACTTCCTGCTTTTGCTCCCATTGAAAGAGCCGTGTGACCGGAACGCCCCGACGCGCAGTGGATTTCCAGGCGATCTCCGAGTAAGTATCACCGGGCTGATATTCCCGCAGGCGCTCGAACTCGCGTCCATGTCCGGTCCACGGCTTCTGCTGAGACGCAACCAACATGCGGTAAACCGGGCTACGCAGAATTTGCCGTCGTCCGGGCCGCAAGTTCGCGTCGATCCGCAAAGGTGTGGCCAGATCAAACCATCTCCGCAAACGCCAGATTCGGAAGCGCGATTGCCGCTCGATGCCAACCCGCAGTCCAGGCCACAATCCGCGCTTCAGCAAAGCGATTTCCGCCGTCCATGGCCAGAGTTGAATTTGCGCGGCGGTTTCTGGAGTTGATCCACCCGTGGCGGACTCCGGGTCCTCAAGCTTCAGCTGCTGAGATTCGCTCTTTACCCGGAACGCGGTTTCGCTATCCTGCGTTGCCGGCATGATCGCCACGCGGATGTCGTTGCGTGGCCGGCGGCGGGCGGAGCCAGCGAGCGCAAACGGAACCCGAATACTCTCCCCCTCGCGTCCTCGAAGGCCTTTCTCCGGCTGCAGGAGAACCGGTGCGCATTCTTCGCGGGTGAGCCACAGGGCGATCGCGTCATAACACGTGAGCAACGCCACAAGCGTGGCGGTCAGCCCAAACCATAACCATCCGCACACAAACCATGGAACAATGCACGCCGCCACGGCCAGCAGTCCTACGATCCACACAAGCGACACCTGCGGACTGAAGAGCGATCCCGCGGGACGAAGCGCGATTCGCTGCAAAGTCTTGCCTCCCAAAAGCGGGTAGGGGCGCGCTGGTTCCGCGGTGAGTTCGACTGTGGCCGTGACAACCACGTCTTGCCCAGTAACACCTGCGGAGCTTTCATTTCCAGCCATCATGATTTTACCTGCTTCGATGTTGTCGCCCGGCGTGTACTACGCATGCGGTCTAGCGCGGCACTTCGACCGCCTCCAGCACCGCGTTGATTACCTCGCGAATCTCGACGCCTTCCATCTCGAAGTCCGGACGCAGAAGCAAGCGGTGCGCCAGTACAGGGGCAGCCAGCGTCTTTACGTCCTCGGGTGCCACGAAGTCACGCTCCTCGAGAGCGGCGAGCGCCCGCGACGCCGACAACAACGCGAGTGTTGCTCTCGGCCCAGCGCCAATCCAGACTGCCGGGTGCTGACGGGTCTGTCGAGCCAAGCTGACGATGTAACCGCTGATGGCCTCACTGACGCGCACATGCGCTGTAGCGGCTCGCAGTTGTTCGAGTTCGCCGGGTTGCAAAACTGGAACGCCCAGATCCTCGGCCAACCTTCGCTCTGGTGAATCGCCGCGTGCCACGAGTCTCGCCAGTTCGTTTTCGTCTTCCGCCGCCGGATAGTCCATGCGAATTTTTACGAGAAAGCGATCCTTCTGGGCCTCTGGGAGCGGATACGTGCCCTGATGCTCGATTGGATTTTGCGTGGCAAAGACGACGAAGACCGGGGATAGCGCACAGGTCTCGCGATCGATCGTCACCTGGCGCTCTTGCATGGCCTCCAGCAGCGCCGATTGCGTTTTCGCGGGTGCGCGATTGATTTCGTCCGCGAGTAGAAAATTTGTGAAAATTGGCCCGCGCACGAGCCGGAATTCCTGTGTCCTCAGGTCGAAGACGCTTGTCCCGGTGACGTCTGCAGGCATCAGATCTGGCGTGAATTGAATGCGTTGGAAGTCGCCCGCGACCGCGCGCGCCAACGCTTTCACCAGCAGCGTTTTCCCCACTCCTGGCACTCCTTCGATGAGCGCGTGTCCGCCAGCCAGTAGCGTTACCAGCGCGAGATCGATCGCTTCGTTTTGGCCGACGATCACGCGGCTCAGGGCTTCTCGAACACGCCGCGCTCCACTCGTGATCATCGCGAACGCCTCTGACGATTGCATTGCCGTACTCCCAGACTGTGCCAGCCCGTCCGAACCAGTTACCGGTTTTTCGTTCATGCGATCTGTGCCTCCAGGGAAATCGTCATCGGTTAAGCGTGAAATTATCCGGCGCACCGCGGCCGACGTGAGCCAGACCCTTTGCGGTTGCGCGGCGTTCGGAGATTAGCTGGCCTAGTTCCTTATATCCCGCAAGAGGAGGCTGCGCCAGCGCGGTTCGCAGCCGCGCACTCCAAATAGGGTCGGCGGAAATGGCCTGCGCATCTTGCGGCCAACAGCGGCGGAACTGTTCCCAACACTCTGCAACTACGCGTTCTTTCGCGATGCTCCGTTGAAGCAGGCGTCGTGCTGCCACGCCGGCGACTTCGCCACGCCGTACGATCTGCGCACCAGGATCGTGCACCGGGCGTCGCACTAGATCGCCACTCATACTCCAAAGCAACGCCAGCAGAGTTGCCCAGAAGAGCAGGAGAGCAGCTTGCAGCCGGTATCGCTGCACGAGCCAGAGCACACCCTGATCCTGGTGCAGTCCATGCAACGTTTCATCGACCCAGATTACCGGCCGTCCGCCCGCAAGAAAATCTAACAGCACCGGGTTGGGATGCGTTTTGATCGCTTCGTTCAATAAGAACGATTCTTTACTCGCGGCGATGAGTTCGCCATTCCCGGCTTGCCGCATCGCCATGTAGACGCGCGCGGACGTGTCGGCCTTGGCATTGGCTTCCACGACCCCGCTGTACAGCACGGTCCACTGTGCATCTGTTTGGAGCCACGGGCTATCGCCGGCGAGATACATCATCTCGCTGTCTGCCGGCATTGCACGCAGGTTCGGCGAGCCCCAGGGTGGAGTGCGCTCGTGCGGCGTTGGGTCCCACTCGCTCCGGACTTCCCAGCCTTGAGACTGGGATTTAAGTTCCGAGCGGGGCTCGATCAGAACGACGCGGCCGCCGCGCGCCAGGAAATCTTCCAGTCGCCCGCGAAACTTTGCTCCGGCCTGAAGTCTTCCATCGTTCGTCTTCCAATCGTTAGGGGAGTAGCCCCCGATAAAGAACGCGGTCGTTCGCGACGCGTCCTGATCGGATAGGGAGTCCTCATCCTGGCCGCGCTTTACCTTGTATCCAGCGCGCTCATAGGAACCGAACAACAAGCTGGCGCCGTACGGATCCTCGCGCAAGCTGGATCCCATGTCGCTCGTTTTCGATTCATTCTGATGTGCCATGAGCAACAGAATCGCGAACACGGCTCCAAAAATACCCGCAGCCAGCAGCGGACCCCGCCAATTGAGCACACTCTTGCTGGTCTTATCATCAGACATGGTTGAGTAACTCCCGCTGATCTTGACGGTACGCGGCCACTGCCTCTGGCGTCAGCCCATAAAACCCGTACCAGACGCGGTCGAACTGCCGCAGGCTGCCGCGCAGTTTCTCTGGAATTTCTGCCCGCACCTCAACTGCCGCTTGCGGGCGCCTCCGCCAGCGGCGCGTAAATTCATCGAGATATTCGCGATTTGTGCGATCGCGGCGGATCGTCAGCCATTCGCGCTGAGCCAATCCTGCAAGCAGACCGAAATACGCCGCGCGCAGGGCGAAGCGCAAGTCGCCCTCTCCTTCTAGCCGTCCTGCCAGGGCGAACCATTCGTCCTCGGAACGCACGCTGGCTAACGCATCCTCGCTCAAATCGGGAAGCGGCGTGATTGCTTGCGGGATGGAAAGCGATGCCGTCTCCCTTCGTCGGCGCAACAAAAAAAGCACCCCTCCTGCCACAAGAGTCAGAATCGCGACGAGCCACAGCCACACTCGAAGGTCCTTCAACTGCCAGGGGCGACCGTTCAAGCTTCCGGGCGAGAGGTTCAGCCCGCGGGGCCACAATTTGCGGAGAAAATTCAAGAACGTATTCCAGGCGCGCTCTGTCCAGAGCCCAATCTTTGCCAGCAGTCTGTCAAACCAGTTGGGCGGACTCGGATGTTCGGCGTCGTGCCAGCGATAGATCGCGCGCCGCGACTCTACATCCAAGGCTTGGCGCAATTGTTGAACCCGTGCCTGGCGCG
>JBELAC010000082.1:0-17582 GCA_049509215.1 Terriglobales bacterium | reverse complement strand
CGGTGACACCCGCAAACTTCAGCCCGATTTTCCTGATCCATTTGCTCTTAGTCAGCGCCTTTGCTGGATACTTTCCTGCCAGCAAGCTCGTGCACATGGCAGGAGTTTTTCTCAGTCCCACGCGAAATCTGGCGAACAACAACCGCGCCAACCGCCATGTCAACCCGTGGAATGCTCCGGTCGCGACACACTCGTACGAAGAGTGGGAGCGGGAATTCCACGACAAACTGAAAGCGGCAGCAATTCCGCTTGAGGCCGAGGATGCCGGAAGAATTACTGCAGATTGAACAAGCGCGGCCGCGCGGCGACTGGACGGATGCTACAGTTCAGTTTCGCAAAGGCTCGCTTTGTTACGGCGCTACTCCGAAGAGCAGCGCCTATCTCGGTCTTCCCAATCCGCGTAAGTGGCAACCGTTCGAGGCCGACTGGCAGCTTCCTCCGGACTGGAAGCGAACGATCCTCACGGGCATGAAAGAACGGCTGGACAAATACCGTTCCTTCCGGCTTTTCATGGACATCTGCGTTCGTTGCGGCGCCTGTTTCGACAAATGCCATTTCTACCTCGGCTCGGGTGATCCCAAGAACATGCCGGCGCTGCGCGCCGAGTTGCTGCGATCGGTCTATCGGCGCTATTTCACTCTGAGCGGGAGGATCTTCGGCGCGCTCGCCGGTGGCCGAGATTTGACCGAAGACGTGATCAAGGAATGGTTCTACTACTTCTACCAGTGCACGGAATGCCGACGTTGCTCGGTGTTTTGCCCTTACGGAATCGATACGGCCGAGATCACCGTGATTGCGCGCGAACTGCTGGACTCGATCGGTTGCGGCATTAACTGGGTGATCGAGCCGGCAGCCAACTGCTTCCGCACTGGCAATCACCTGGGAATTCAGCCGCACGCTTTTAAAGACAGCCTTCAGTTTGCCGCGGATGAAGTCAAGGAACTTACCGGAATCGGAATCGAGGTACCGATCAACCGCAAGGGAGCGGAAGTTCTTTTTGTGATGCCGTCCGCTGATTACTTCGGCGAGCCGCATTTCTACACGCTGTTGGGCTATCTGATGCTGTTTCATGAGATCGGCCTCGACTATACCGTTAGCGCGTTTGCTTCGGAGGGCGGGAACTTCGGCTTGTTCTCGTCGCATGAGCTCACCAAGCGGCTGAACGCCAAAATCTATGATGAGGCTAAGCGGCTGGGCGTCAAATGGATTCTGGGCGGGGAATGCGGACACATGTGGCGCGTCCTGCACCAGTACATGGACACGATGAACGGCCCGGCGGATTTTCTTGAGACCCCGGTTTCACCGATCACCGGGACCCGTTTCGAAAATGCGCGCTCGACGCGCGCGGTCCACATCTGCGAGTTCACCGCGGACCTGCTCTATCACGACAAGCTGCGTTTGGACCCAAGCCGGAACAATCACTGGAACGTCACTTTTCACGATTCCTGCAACCCTTCGCGCGCCATGGGTCTGCTGGAGGAGCCGCGTTCCATCCTCAAGCGGGTGTGCCGCAGCTTTCATGAAATGCCCGAGGATACGATCCGCGAGAAGACATTCTGCTGCGGCAGCGGCGCCGGGCTGGGGACGGATGAAAACCTTGAAGTGCGCCTGCGTGGAGGATTCCCGCGCGCGAATGCCGTCAAGTACGTGAAGGAGAAGCACGGCGTGAACTTGCTCGCCTGCATTTGCGCGATTGACAAGGCGACCCTGCCGACACTGATGGAGTATTGGGTTCCCGGTGTGGACGTGGCTGGCGTGCACGAACTGCTGGGTAATGCGCTGGTTATGACGGGAGAGAAGGAGCGAACGACGGACCTCCGGGGCGAGCCACTGCAGGGAGGGAGCCAATCATGAGCGATCGGCCTTTCATTCTCGGCGGCCTGATCGTTTTCGTTGCTTTCGTGACGACTCCGGTGTGGCGCGACGTGTCGACGAGAAGGATTGCCTTAGTGGCACCGGAGATCAAACTTCCAGCGCAGGAGAAGCATTGCGTCGCGCCGATAAGCTACATGCGAACTTCGCACATGCAACTGCTGGATGAGTGGCGTGAAGATGTGGTTCGCGATCAGCAGCGGCAATACGTCGCCTACGACGGGAAGGTGTATGACAAGAGCCTGACGCGGACCTGCCTGGGATGTCACGGCAGCCGGGGAGAATTTTGCGACCGATGCCATAGCTACAGCGGAGTCTCCACACTCAACTGCTGGAGTTGCCACAACGATTCGCCGCTGGCGGCCAGGAGCGTGCGATGAAGATCACACGAAAACAATTCCTTCGGTTGTCTGGACTGTCCGTTATTGCTGTCGCGGCCAAGAAACTTTTGCGGACCAGAACTGCGAGCGGGGCGAATTCCGAAGGCGAGAAGGCGGTCCGTTGGGGCATGGCGATTGACCTGCAGAAGTGCCGCCAGAAAGAAGGCTGCAACGGATGCATCAAGGCGTGTCACTCGGCTCACAATGTCCCGCAATTTGCCGACCGTGCGCACGAGGTGAAGTGGATCTGGAAACAGCCTTTCGAGGAGGTTTTTCCCTTCGCGCAAACCCAGTACACGCGAGAGATATTTGCAGGTAGTCCAGTGCTCCTGATGTGTAATCACTGCGACGATCCTCCGTGCCAGGACGTGTGCCCGGTGGGCGCCACCTGGCGGCGAGATGACGGAGTGGTGACCGTCGACTTCCATCGCTGCATCGGCTGTCGCTATTGCATGGCCGCTTGTCCTTACGGGTCGCGAAGTTTCAATTGGCAGGACCCGCGGCCTGCGATCACAACTGTGAACGCCGATTTCCCGACCCGAACCAAGGGGGTCGTGGAAAAGTGCAATTTTTGCGAAGAACGGCTGGCCAAGAAGCTTGCGCCGGCGTGCGTGGAGGCTTGCGAAGAAAAAGCCCTGCTGTTTGGAGATCTCGAACAGCCGGATTCGGAAATACGCAAGGTGCTGCGCTCGCGGTTTGCAGTACAGCGCAAGCCCGAGTTAGGCACGGGTCCATCCGTGTATTACCTGATTTAAGTGTCGCTTATGTTCATGTTTGAAAAAGCGTTGACGGGAAGCCGCAGATATTGGCTCTGGATCGCCTGTCTCTTACTGGTAGTGCTGGCGGGATTCCTCTGTTACCTGCGCCAACTCGCCCAGGGCTTGATCATAACCGGACTAAGCCGGGATATAACGTGGGGCCTGTACATTGCGCAATTCACGTTCTTCGTGGGCATCGCCGCTTCTGCGGTGACGGTGGTTCTGCCTTACTACCTGCACGATTACAAACAATTCGCTCGTATCACAATCCTCGGCGAACTGCTGGCGGTATCAGCCGTCACGATGTCCGTGCTATTCATTTTCGTCGACTTGGGCCAGCCGACGCGGATCTTGAACGTACTGCTCAATCCCCAACCGCAGTCCGTGATGTTCTGGGACATGATCGCGTTGAGCGGATATTTTCTGATCAACACCGTAATCGCGATGGGAGCGATCAATGCCGGGCGCGAACACGTATCGCCGCCCGGCTGGATTAAGACCCTGGCCATCGTTTCCATTCCATGGGCGATCAGCATCCACACGGTGACCGCATTTCTGTACAGCGGACTGCCTGGCCGTTCTTATTGGCTGACGGCGATTTTGGCGCCACGCTTCCTGGCGTCCGCTTTCTCTTCCGGGCCGGCCCTGTTGATCGTGCTATGCGTCGCAATGCGAAAGCTTACGGCTTTTGACGTAGGGCGCGAGGCCATTCATAAGCTGGCCGTCATTGTCACCTACGCCACCGCGATCAATATCTTGTTCGTTCTGGCGGAAGTATTCACGGCCTTCTACAGCGAGATTCCGGAACATGAACAAAGCTTCGAATACCTTTTCATCGGGTTGAATGGTGACTATCATCTCGTGCCCTGGATGTGGATTTCCTTCCTGCTTTCTTTAATTGCATTGACGATCCTGCTGGTTCCCAGATGGAGAACTGAGATTCATCTGCTGGTCATGGCATGCCTTTGTATTTTTTTCTCGATCTGGCTCGACAAAGGACTGGGGCTGATCATCGGCGGCTTTGTGCCTTCTCCTCTTGGGACGATCACCCGGTACACGCCCACCTTGCCCGAGTGGACTATCGTTCTCGGCATTTGGGCCATGGGCGCGTTAATGACCACCGCTTTTTACAAAGTCACTCTCTCTATCTGGAAGGAGAGCTGATGGGATGCGATTGTTGGTGACCGCTATGCAGTGCGATGAGTTCATTTCGGAGGAAACCTTGAGCGCAAAGATTGGGAAAGTCTACTTGGTGGGGGCGGGGCCGGGACATCCCGATCTCCTTACGGTCAGGGCAGTGCGGCTCATCCAGGCCGGTGAAGTCATTGTCTACGATCGCCTCATCCAGGAAGAAGTGCTTGCGCTGGCCAGACCTTCTGCCGAGAAGATTTTTATGGGCAAGTTCCTGGGGAAACACGCGTCCCGGCAAGAGGAAATCCACGAACTGCTCGTAAGCAAGGCGAAAGAAGGCAAGGTGGTGATTCGCCTGAAAGGCGGCGACCCATTCTTGTTCGGCCGTGGCGGCGAAGAAGCCGAGTATCTGGTCGAACATGAAGTGCCGTTTGAAGTTGTTCCCGGCGTTTCGTCGTGCCTCTCTGCGCCGCTGAGTGCGGGCATTGCTGTCACACATCGGGATGTCGCTTCATCGGTGGCGATCGTCACGGGGCACAATTCGGCTGCAAACCATGACCGCGTTGACTGGCAGGGGTTGAGCAAAGTCGACACCCTGGTAGTTCTCATGGGCGTCCACAACGTTGGGCATATCGCACAAGCTTTGATAGCTGCCGGGCGGCCCAGCGACACGCCTGCCGCGATGGTGCAGATGGCTTTTTGGCCGGGACAAGAGATCGTTGTGGGTACTCTGGCAACGATCAACGAAGACGTGCGCCGGGCTCGCATCGAAGCACCTGCGACACTGGTGATCGGCGAGGTGGTGCGTCTGCATGAAAAGTTGAAGTGCGCTTCTCCCAATATGACGAGCGAGTGGCAACGGCCCCTCACGGCCATGCTTGAACCTCTCTGTCTTCAAAGCGAGAGCCAGGATTGGAGTTTTTCCGAGCAGAATGAAGAACACGCGGCGCCGAAAGGCGCAGCTACGGAGGTCATCTCATGACAGCCGCTTCACCGCTCAGCATCGAAGCGTTGGCCGATGAAATGTTCACGCTGGTGACGGAGTGCACGGGGAAAAGAAAACTCAAGGCTGGCGATCTGACCAAGGCCATGATTGCAAAACATGGCGAGACCGCGTGCGACAAAGAAGCGTGCAGGAAGGCCATCCGAGTTCTGATTGATTCGGGCCGCTGCATCTACACCTACCTTGGAGGCTCCTATATTGAGTTGCCATCTCAGGCCGACGGAGAGCCAGCGCCCTAATATGAGCACACCATGAACGATCTACGTGCGTTTCCGAGGTTGGTCGTAGCGGGTATCTCGGGCAGTTCGGGCAAAACGATCGTTTCCATGGGGCTGCTGCAACTGTTGCGGCGCGCAGGAATTGAGGTCCGTGCTTTCAAGAAGGGACCCGACTACATTGACGCCGCCTGGCTCGCCTGGGCATCTTGCCATACGACAAGAAATCTGGACACCTACCTGATGGGTCCGGAGCGTGTGGTTGATTCGTTTACTCGTCATGCGGTGACCGACGGTGTCAACCTCATCGAGGGCAACCGCGGCATCTTCGACGGCTTCGACGCCGATGGCACTCACAGCACTGCCGCGCTCGCGAGATGTCTTTGCGCTCCGGTGATCCTGGTCGTCAATGCCACCAAGATCACTCGGACTGCGGCCGCATTTGTGCTTGGCTGCCAGAAACTTGATCCTGCCGTCGCGATCCGCGGCGTGATCTTAAACAATGTCAGCGGAGAGCGCCACTTGGAGGTCATGCGCAGCGCTATCGAATCAACTTGTGCGATCCCTGTGGTAGGCGCTCTTCCTAAAACTAAGAGCGAGTTACTTCCAGAAAGGCATTTAGGGCTGGTTCCACCAGAAGAGCATTCCTCCGTCGACAAACTCGGCCAGACGTTCCTCGATCTCGTGCAAGGAAGGCTCAATGTTGACGCACTTTTGTCGATTGCGCGGACCGCGCCCCCGCTACCATACGCTTCCAAGTCGTACGCCCCTGAATTAGGAAGCCCGGCCCCAATCGCGTCCCAAGTGAACATTGGTTATCTTAAAGATGCGGCTTTCACTTTCTATTATCCAGAAAACCTGGAACAGCTCGAACGGGCGGGCGCCAAGCTTGTCTCAATCTCAGCGCTGACCGCAACCTCGCTTCCCGACAATGTGCAGGGCGTTTACATCGGAGGCGGCTTCCCGGAGACGCACGCGCGGGCGTTGTCCGAAAATAGCGAGTTTCTGCATTCCTTGCGACAGGCTGCTCTGCGCGGTTTGCCGATTTACGCCGAGTGTGGCGGCTTGATGTTGCTTGCCCGGAATCTGCTCTGGATGGGCAAACGTTATCCGATGGCGAAAGTGTTTCCATTTGACGTGGAGATTTGCGATTCTCCTCAAGGGCATGGCTACAGCGAGCTGCGCGTAGACCAGCCGAATCCATTTTTTCCAGTGGGATCGATTCTCCGTGGCCACGAGTTCCACTACTCACGCATCGTGCGAGGCGAGGAGGCCGTGTCAACAGCTTGTGTTGTCAATCGTGGCTCCGGATGCTTCGAGAAACGCGAATTCGTCACGGTGAACAATGTTGTCGCAACTTACACACATCTTCATGCAGTCGCTTCGCCGGAATGGGCCGTGAGTATGATGAACGCTGCGAGGCGCTTCACACCGCAGGAAATAATTCTTCCCTAGAATCACTGGCCCCCAAGATGGGCCAACAGTACGACAAGGCCGCCGACAGTGTGATTACGCCCTGATGCGAATGGGCTCATTTTCGCGAATGGCAACAGGCGTCACGTGCACTGGCTTGATGGCGCGCTCGCGTGCCCAGCGGGCGATCTCGGCCACACCGTGTATGGCGGCTTCTACGTCGGCCTCGGTGTTGAACGCGCCGACGGAGAAGCGCACTCCGCCGTGACTTTCCACCAATCCGAGCTGTTTATGAACAAGGGGCGCGCAATGTAGCCCGGTGCGAGTCGCGATGTTGTGGTCCACATCGAGCATGATGCCTACGTCGCCCGGATCGACGCCCGCCACGTTCATCAAGATGGTCGAGAGATGATTCTCCAGGCTGTCGCAACAATACAGCTTCACCCCTTCGACCTGGCGCAATCCTTCAACCAGTTTGCTGGCCAACCTCATTTCATGAGCGTAGACGTGTTTAACGCCATTTTCGTCAAGCCAATCCTGGCCCGCCCACAAAGCCGCAACTCCGACCATATTTGGAGTTCCGAATTCCAGTCGCCACGGAAATTCCTCGAGGTGATAAGGCTCGACTGAGCGAACTCCAGTGCCTCCAGCGCGCACTTGCCGGACTTCTACGTGTTTACGGATGCACAAGCCGCCGATGCCCATGCTTCCCATAAGCGCTTTATGCCCAGTGAAGGCCACGACGTCAACGTTCATTTCCTTCATATGAATCGGAATGACGCCCGCGGTTTGAGCCGTGTCAACCACGAAAATGATGTCGTGCTCACGACAAAGAGCGCCGATTTCTTTGAGCGGTTGCACGGTGCCAATCACGTTCGATCCGTGATTGATGATCACCACTTTGGTATTGGGGCGGATGGCTCTCCGGATGTCATCGAGATCGACGAATCCAGCGGTATTAAAGGGCAGGTACGTGGCCTCGCAGCCGTAATCACGGACCATGTGGTTGACAGGCCGGATCACGGAGTTGTGTTCAAGGTTGGTGGTGATGACGTGGTCTCCTGCAGCCAGCAGTCCGGGAATGATCAGGTTCAAGGCATCGGTGACGTTATAGGAGAATATGAGCCGCTCGGGTGTGTCTTCATCTCCGCCGAAGAACTTCGTCAGACGTTCCCTCAAGCGCGTGAGCAATGATCCCGCTTCGATGGCGAGGTCGTAGCCACTCCGTCCGGGATTTACGCCTTGGGTCCGGTAAAAGTGATCCATAAACCGGTACACACCCTCGGGTTTCGGCCAAACGGTTGCTGCGTTATCGAAGTAAATTAAGTCCTGCGTCATGCTGCCTCCCAGGCCCCTTCTGTTGACACCTTACTTCCTTCGCGTCTTATTGTCTACTAATTCAATAGACTTACGCGTTATTGGTCTCGCACTTTCGTCACCAATGAGTGTTGCAACTTCCATCGCCTTCACGTCCTTTGTTTTTAATGACTTGACTGTTCTAGAGGTTCCTGTGGCGACAGGTGAAGTGCATTCCGTTGCAGCTTGCCGCCCAAGATGTTCAGCAAATTTCTCAACTCTTGTTTGACCGGTTTCCCCGCCCCATTTCTGTTCAACTCGATCTCACTTCTGGAAGTTGTAGGCCGCGTCGGCTGGACGCGCCACGCGCGGAAACCAGAGCGGACGGCGCAAATTTCCAGGGCCGGGAGCTGGCCGCGCTAAAGATTTCCACTTCTGATACACCGCGTGCGACAGATTCGTGTCCACGAAGATATCGCCGTAGCGGTCTTCCTTGTTCGCTCGCTCCACGCGAACTACCTGATGCCAGCAGTGCATTCCGCTGAGCGGATCGGGATGCACGGGAAACGTAATGTCCTGATGCACGCCTGCGTCGCTCCACCAAACGCGGCGCGTGTCAGGATCCGAACTGTCATAGGGCTCGACGCCGGTAATTTGGCGCATCTTCCATTGGCCTTTGCCAACTTCCTTCAAATCAACCCAGGCGCTCGAAAAGCGCTCGAGGTGGTCCTCTTTGTTGACGCGCCAACGGCCTAAGTGATGCGAGCAGGCCACCACGCCGGGAGTAATTCCTTCCGTGATCCATGCATGCAACACAAAAAATCCAATCTCGGTATGGACCTTAACCAAGTCGCCAGTGCGAAGCCGCCCGAGTTTTTCTGCGTCGACGGGATTCACCCACAGCGGATTCTTGTGAGCGATTTCGTAAAGAAGCTTGGCATTGCCCGACCTGGTATGAATCAGCGTAGGCAGACGAAAGATGGGCAGCAACGTGAAGACCTCTCCCCGCGCATCTTTGGGCCAGTCGACCAGGGGCATATACTTCGGATCGAAGTCCGCGGCGGGAGCTCCAAGCGAGGCGGCTTGTGCCGAGCGATCCACATGGCTGCGGTAGTACTCCGGAAGCGCGAACTCAGGCCAGTTCCAGTCGACTAGTGTCTTCGAGAAGATCTCCAGCTTGCGCGAAGGCGTGTTGTACCCCGCGACGGCTTTGTCGTGGTCCATCACCCCGATCGGTTTGCCCTGCTTCGTGATCACTCCGTTTGGCTGCACTTCTGTTCCCGTCAGATCGGCGGCCGGTAGTGGTTTTTCGTTGAGCTTGTACACATCGGTCGTAACTTCGTAGGCGCCATATTTCCGCATGTAAGCGAGCGGCGTCAGGTTTTCCTTTTTCGCGGTGTCAGGGAGTCCAGGGACGGAGTTTTCAAAGATCCAGCCGTAGTATTCGTCGACGGTGATTTTTTGGCCCGGCCGATAGGGCGACTCGAACCACTGCCGAATGCCCATCGAGCCATCGGGATCAATTGCCCATGACAGGTTGATCCAGAATTCGTCTTCCTCCCAAACCTCGCCCGGATTCGTCTGGTAGGTGTAATCCACCTTCTTCCCTTGCTTCTCGTGAAAAACGCGCAGCACAGGCTGGCGGAAGCCAATCCACTTGCTGGCGTGGGTCTCCTGACTCATGAGGTCGTGGCGCTCGGAGCTGTATCCCATGGGCAACACATAGTCGGCGTACCAAGCGGTCTCGTTCCAGGTGGGCGTGAGCGCGGCGTGCAAACCGACGAGCTTCTCGTCGCGCAACATTTCAATCCATGAAAATCCGTCCGGATAAGTCCACACGGGGTTGAAAACACGGGTGAAATAAGCTTCGAGCCGGCCGCGACCTTCTTTGATGAGATGAGGGAGAAGCATCGACATTTCATGCGTGCATAGTGGCCACTCAGGCGGGTAAAGCAATTCATTCCAGCGGGTCTGCGGCGGCGGAACTTTGAACGGCCGCGGAACAAATTTGTTCCACGCGTTCAAGCTATGCCCGCCTTCGGTTCCGACCGATCCGGTGAGGACATGTAGAAGCACTAACGCGCGGACGGGTTGCCATCCGCCGAGATTGCCCGACGCGCTGCCGCGCCACAGATGCGAAGCGAAGCGGCTGCCGGCGGCGGCAATTTCGCGCGCGGTTTTCACAATGATTTCCGCTTTGACTCCGCTCTCTTTTTCGGCAAATTCGGGAGTGAATTTGGCGTAGTGACGCTTCAGCGCCTCGATGAAAGCTCGGAAGCTCTGTCCTTTTGCCTGAAAACCATCGAATTCCGCCTCTTCCCAATTCGTCCAGTTCTTCATGAACGCAGCATCGAACCGGTTCTCGTCGAGAATCACTTTGGCCATCGCCAGCAGAACGGCGGCTTCGGTGCCGGGATAGCTGGGCATCCAGTAGTCGGCCATGCTGGCGGTGTTTGACAGGCGCGGATCCATCACGGCGAGCTTTGCGCCCGCCATTTTTCCGTCGATGATTCTCTGCGCGTGCGGATTAAAGTAGTGCCCCGACTCCAGATGCGCCGACAGCAGCAGAATGAAACGCGCGTTGGCGTGGTCGGGCGATGGGCGATCGGCGTGGTGCCAAAGCACGTAGCCAAAACGCGCCGACGCCGAACAAATATTCGTGTGCGAGTTGTGGCCGTCAATGCCCCACGCCTGCAATGTGCGCTCCATGATGAAGTCGTATCCGGGGCGGCCAACGTGATACATGACTTCTTCGCCGCGGCCTTCCTGGATCGCCTTGCGGATCCGCGCTCCGAAGGTTTCGAGCACCTCGTTCCATGAAGTCCGAGCCCATTGCCCGCCGCCGCGCGGCCCAACTCGCTTCATGGGATAGAGGACGCGGTCGGGATCGTGAATCTGATTAATGACCGCCGGCCCCTTGGCGCAAACTCTTCCCCGGCTGGCCGGGTGCTTGGGATTGCCTTCAAACTTCGCGACCTTTCCTGTTTCCTTGTCGACATACGCCAGAAGCCCGCAGGCGGATTCGCAGTTGAAGCAGATGGTCGGAATAATCTGATAGTGGCGTGCAACGCGGCGTGGCCACGCTTCGGGATCGTACTCTACCCAATCATTCCACTTCTCGACTGGCGGACAAGAAGAGAGATGGCTGCCCTCACGCTTGAATTCGGTCATGCTTGGTCTCCAAGGTTCCCACTAACTGTTGGGCACAAGTTGTCCTGCCATCAGAAAACACCACTCGAAGGCAAACAGTCCCGCAAGAGCCAGTACGCCGGAAGCCGCGGCGGCTGCGGCATTTGCAGGCACAAGCCACAACAACAGCAAAGGCAGTACTCCGCCCAGCCCAACGGCTCCGGTCCAGAAAAGAACGCGCTGCGGCCCCCGCGCCAGCAACCATGCCGCATAGGCGGCATTGTCTGTGGTGTGCGGCATCGTGATTTCACCCGCCACAATCAACAAATGCAAAATCAAGCAGGCAGCAAGCGCTTCGACCGCTACCGTCCGCGACTGCAATGCGCCACCGCCGAAAGCCGCCGGCAGCAACGTCAGCACCGCCGCGCTAGAAAGCAGCGCCTGCAAAATGAAGTGGAGCGGCAGGAGCGGCGTTTGCCAGAGATCGCGTCCCTCACATTGTCCGAACAAGAACGCGGTGTATCCCGCTGCCAGAAAACCGCTGATTACGGTTGGCCAGATGAGGATCGCGGAGAGCGCCGGGAACTTCAAAAATGTGCCCAGCCAGAACGCCCCGCAGAGCGCGCTGTAGAGCAGTAGTAGATAACTTCCGCGCGCCAGCCACGACTTATTCTGCGGCGAAGTCACAACCCGCAGAAAACGTTCCTTCCGAGTCAAATCCGCGATCAGCGCCAGCAAGGTCGCGGCAGTAAAAATCAGCGCCAGGGTCGCGAGAACGGCATCGCGCACGTGGTCGCCCGCAAGCCACCCGAATGCCGCTGCAATCGCCGGCACGGCCAGGACTCCCGTGCCGATCGACTTCAGCCAGCAATAGAGCGGCACTTGCCAATCCCAGGGACGCTCGTGCGACACGTCATAGGCGGCCAGGGCGTTCTTCTGCAAGAACGGGCTATCTGGCAAATAGGCCGCTCCGCCTCCGTGAACTTGCTTGTTACGCTCCGACCACATATAGAAGACTTCATGACGGGCCGCGGTCGGCACGATGGCGCTCTCGTCGGCATCGATGTAATAGAGCTTGGGGCGAGTTCCCTGTTCAGGCTTGCGCACGCGCACCGGCTCACGCGCCACTAAGCGCGCGATTTC
Source organism: Terriglobales bacterium (assembly GCA_049509215.1). Taxonomy (GTDB): domain Bacteria; phylum Acidobacteriota; class Terriglobia; order Terriglobales; family Acidobacteriaceae; genus Acidiflorens. The sequence goes on along the minus strand of JBELAC010000082.1, from coordinate 5,242 downwards.
GCTGGTCGAGTCGTCCAAATCCCCGGCGATAATCGCGCGCTCCGGACACACCGTGACACAGGCTGGTTCCAGATCGATCTCGGTACGATGCGCGCAAAAATGACATTTGGCGGTGGTGTTCCGCGCCGGATCGAGGTAAATCGCATCGTAAGGGCAAGCCTGCATGCAAGCCTTACAACCGATGCACTGCGCCGGGTTGAAGTCCACGATTCCATCGCCCCGCTTAAACATCGCGCTGACGGGACAGATCTCGACACAAGGCGGCTTTTCGCAATGGTTACAGCGCGTGACTTGAAACACGCGCCGGGCTTGGGGAAATATCCCCTTCTCTACATACTTAACCCAGGTACGATTCACGCCTAACGGGACTCGGTTCTCGGTCTTGCACGCCACCGTGCACGAGTGGCAACCGATGCACTTGCGATTATCGATAACAAACCCGTACCTCATCAGGCGAGTCCTTCGGTAAACACGCGCCGGTTGCAACTCAGGCGGTGAATTATCGTCTCGGGAATTTTGTCTATGGGAGAGCGGCCATGAGCGCCGTCGGCGGCTATAGCAGACCAGCAGGTGGCCACGAGGAACTCATCGAGGCGGACAATACACCGCTTCGCGTTGACGGGCGTATGCAACACGGCAGTCGGATGAGCAACCATTTAGAGCGGCCGGAAGGGGGACGTTCACGGCGAGGAATCAGTTACCCTGTATGTCTATCAAACTACTTATATATTGTCCGTGACGCGGATCACTACCTCGCGTGATACGGCAGGGCTTTTGCGCGCCAGTCCTCAGAAATGAAGCGAGTGAGAGAGGCTTCTGAGAACAGCAAGCCGATGAACGACTGGGACTCCTCCGGCCCGGCAGTCTAGACGGCAGTCTTCAAGTTAGCAGAGCAGCGTCGGGTGGCTTCCAAATACCGAGCCATCCAGGACGGCGATCGACGAAGACGGGGACTGGCGCAGTAAGTGCACGGCCAGTATCGTCCCGCTGAACCCGCCTCCAATGATCACAATGTCAAATTGCGATAAGAATGGGCTCCATCACGATCGAAGCATCTAAATCTGGTAGTCCGTGTAATCCTCGGCAAACAGTTGCTCCGGCGAAAGATGGGGTAGTACCGACTCGCCATCAATGGTCAAATCCGGCTCGGCGCCCAGCGCCTCGTGCGAGTGCTCCTGGAACTTCATGCGCAGTTCATGGACTTCTTTCGCCAACGTGATGATCACATCGGACAGCGGATCGCGGATTTCTTTGGGATCGGTGATCACCACGCGTTTGCCATCACGCAGCACAATGTGCCCAGGGACGCCCACGATTGTTGAATTCGCCGGCACGTTTCGCAGAACGACGGAACCGGCGCCCACCCGGCAATTATCTCCGACCGTGATATTGCCAAGCACCTTGGCGCCCGAACCAATCGTTACCTTGTTCCCGATCGTAGGATGGCGCTTGCCCTTCTCTTTGCCGGTACCGCCCAGAGTGACACCCTGGTAGAGAGTTACATCATCGCCAATAATGGTTGTCTCGCCAATCACGACTGACATTCCGTGATCAATGAACAGACGCCGCCCAATCTCGGCCCCGGGATGGATCTCAATGCTGGTGAGCAGGCGGGACACTTGCGACCCGAAGCGCGCGAGGAAACGAAACCCACGCCGCCACAGCCAGTGGGTGACATGATGCGACCAGACCGCATGCAGCCCCGGATAACAAATCAAGACTTCGAGGTAAGACCGGGCTGCCGGATCATTCTCAAACACCGCAGCGACGTCTTCCCGGACCGATTTGAAGAAACTGATCATGGCATCGGAACCACCGTCAGCGCAAGCGCTTGCTGGCGGAGCTGTTCAAACAAAATACTACTGAGATAGCGCTCGCCGAAGGAAGGCAAAATCACCACGATCAACTTGCCCGCATTCTCAGGCCGGGACGCGACTTTCAGGGCCGCGACAACCGCTGCTCCCGATGAGATGCCAACCAGTAATCCTTCTTCGAGCGGAAGCCGGCGCGCCATGTTGATGGCTTCATCATTCGTGACTGTAACGACTTCGTCAATGAAATCTCTGCGCAGAATGCTCGGCACAAAACCGGCACCGATCCCCTGGATCTTGTGTGGCGAAGGCTTTCCCCCGGAGAGCACCGGACTGTCTGCCGGCTCGACGGCGATGGCCTTGAACGAAGGCTTCCTAGGCTTGATGTACTGGCTAATGCCGGTAAGCGTTCCGCCCGTGCCAATGCCTGAGATAAGAAAGTCAACTCGCCCGTCGGTGTCATTCCATATTTCCGGTCCGGTTGTTTCCAGGTGAATCTTCGGATTCGCCGGGTTGTCGAATTGCTGCAACATATAGCCGTTCGGCGTGCCCGCCAGCAGTTCTTCAGCCTTTGTGATCGCCCCTTTCATTCCCTTGGGGCCGGGCGTAAGGACAATCACCGCGCCAAAGGCAAGCAGCAACACGCGCCGCTCCAGGCTCATCGTCTCCGGCATCGTGAGGATCAGTTTGTAGCCTCGCACCGCCGCAACAAATGCCAACGCGATCCCGGTGTTGCCGCTGGTCGGCTCGATCAGCACTGTTTTCCCGGGATGAATTTTGCCGGCACGTTCGGCCTCGAGAATCATGCTCACGCCGATGCGGTCTTTAACGCTGGCCAATGGATTCTGGCTTTCCAATTTCGCTACGACTTCAGCCACCGCTCCTTGAGTAACCTTGTTGAGGCGGACTAGCGGTGTGTTGCCAATGAGTTCTGTCACATCGTTTGCGATCTTCATGTCAGTTTCGTCCTCCAGAGAGCGCGCAGCAATTATCGGAAATTTGCGTTCGCCGAACTCGCCAGGGCGGCGGCCGCATCCCACGAGCCCTAATACTATTAAGTCTACCTAGATACTTGCAATTATGCTGTGACTCGGATCACAATGTTCTGTGAGATTTCTCAGCTTTTCGAAAGATCTTCGATATCCCCAGATGGTCAGCCCTATGGAAGAGATGCTGCCCTGGGAATCTCTGTCTAACTTACCCTGCGAAAATCGACCCATGCATCGGAAGGCTGAACGCTGGCGTCCTCGTTCGCATTCACCTGGATTCCGGCATCGGCAACAGGGACATCACATTGCCCCTGGTCGGTTGTCAGGAAACCAACGATTCCGCGCAGATTCTCCCATGCCGCTTGATTCAGCGACGGCTCAGAACTGACAAGGTCCCGGATCATGTCCCACGCAGCAAGATTGAGTGCTCCCTCGGGCGCCAGCCCCATCGCAAGCGCTACCGAGCATTGGGGGCAGAAGCAGATTCGTTGTGACGATGACTTCTGCCGCGGCTTGATACCCACGGTCTGAGCAAACATGTACACCGCCACCAACTTCTGTCCTGCTTCAATTTCGCGCCTGCAGCGAAGGCAAAACATAGCTTGCCAGGATTCCTTTCCTTGGATGAGTAGGAGTTGTGTTCTTTACTGTGAGATACAGTCTGCCCCAATGCCAAGTATTCAGAAAGATTCCTCGCGTATCGGGTTGTTAGTTGCGATGCCCGCGCCCAGCCTGAATGCGAAGCAGCGCAGCCACCAGGGCATCAATTTCTTCGCAGGTGTTATAGAACGCGAGGGATGGACGCACGGTGCTCTCGAGCCCAAAGCGGCGCAGGATCGGTTGCGCGCAGTGGTGACCCGAACGAACCGCGATGCCCTCCTCATTCAGCGCGACTCCAACGTCTTCGGTACGAATATCGTCAAGGACAAATGACAGCACGCCGGCCTTCTCCCGGGCGGTCCCAATCAGGCGCAGGCCCGGTACCGTGAGCAGGCCCGCGGTCGCGTAGTTCAGCAGTTCGTGCTCGTAGGCGGCAATGTTCTCAATCCCTATCTGCTCCACGTAGTCGAGTGCCGCGCCCAGGCCAACCGCGTCCGCAATGTTGCCGGTTCCGGCCTCAAATCGTGCCGGAGCCGCCTGATACACAGTTTTCTCAAATGTCACATCCACAATCATGTTGCCGCCGCCTTGCCACGGCGGCATGTGATCAAGCACCTCGAGCTTTCCGTAGACAACGCCGATTCCGGTCGGTCCGAAAACCTTGTGGCCGGAGAATACGTAGAAATCGCAATTCAGCGCCTGCACGTCCGTGCGTATATGCGATACCGACTGTGCGCCATCCACCAGTACGCGTGCGCCATAACGGTGAGCGATCTCCACCATTTCACGCGCGGGAGTGATCGTCCCCAGCGCATTCGAAACCTGGCTGAATGAAACCAGCTTGGTGCGTGAACTCATGAGGCGCTCGTACTGCTCCAGAATGATCTCGCCGCGATCGTTGACCGGAGCAACGCGAAGGCGTGCGCCTTTTTCCGCGCACAGCTGCTGCCAGGGCACGATGTTCGCGTGGTGCTCGAGCCATGTGATGACGATCTCATCGTCTTTCTCGATGTTGCGGCGGCCCCACGACTGCGCTACCAGGTTGATTCCCTCCGTCGCTCCGCGTACGAAGATGATCTCGCGTGTCGTGCTTGCGTTTATAAAGTGCCGCGTTTTTTCTCGCGCGCTCTCGTAGGCGTCGGTCGCTCGGGCCGCTAAAGTATGCGCGGCGCGATGAATGTTCGAATTTTCGTGCTGATAAAAATAAGAGAGCCGGTCGATTACGGCATTCGGCTTTTGGGTGGTCGCTGCATTGTCGAGCCAGATCAGCTGCCTTCCGTGTACGCGCTCCTCCAGAATCGGGAAGTCCTTCCGGATCAACCGTGGATCGAGAGGACGCTTCGGCACCCCAAGACTCGGCACAACTTCCGGCGAAAAATCCATTGACTCGGCATTTGCCGGGGCGTTCCTGCCGGACCGGGTTGCGTTTACATCCTGCGCACCCGAGGGCCGAGTCCCGGGAACATGCGTCGCCGGAAAAGTCGTACTCGAGCCGGCAAGAGATTGCAGGTCAGTTTCCGAGGGGAGTTTCGCCGGTACCGAGGCTGGAAGAACGGGCGTGCCGGGGAATGACTGCGCTCCCGGTACGCCCGGAAAAGAAATCAGTTCGCTGGCTGCGGGAACCTTAATGGCTGAGGTAAAAGGCGTATTCGGTACTGCATCTGCCGGAGCGCTCGTCGCTTGTGGCATCGACGCAGTCGGACCGGCAACCGGAGGCGCCGCGACCGCAGGCGCCGCGCTCGGGGAAAGCCCCGCGATGGGGCTCGAAATCGTCTCAGCCTTTGGAACGCTGGGTGGTGAAGCGACGGCGTCGGGTACCCCTTGTGCTGACACCCCGGGCGC
>JBELAC010000081.1:0-17751 GCA_049509215.1 Terriglobales bacterium | reverse complement strand
AAGGTGCTTCCGGCCCTTACAGTGACGAAGTTCTTCCAGTTGGAGAGTCGCATCGATTTGATGATGGATATGCAAGTCGAAGCCTCCCTTCCTCCGCTCACCCAGGCGCAATACACCGTGCCGGGAAGTAGCGTGGCAGAACCGCCTCAGCAATGAGGCACGCTCTAGTTCGAGCGCGACTTTGATCCGGGGACTAGTCGATGTTCCACATGATGAAGCATAGGCCGGTGATGTTCGGGGCAGTGCTGTTGATGGTGGCCATGGCAATGGCGCAATCGCAGCGCGAGAGAGAGGCGTTGTCCGTGCAAGGCTACCAAGGACAGGCAAATGTCATTCGATACCAGGGGCGCGTGTTCGTGGATGCGCAAGAGCTTGCGCAAATCACAAACGGGTCGCTGAGCTTTGAAAAGAACAGAATTATTCTGACGCTGCCTGGTCCGGACGGTTCATCGTCAAGCGACGAAGCTCACACATCAGGCTTCTCGCGCCCTTTCATAAAGGCGGCGATCGAGGCGATGGCGTCGATCAGAGAGTGGGGCGGAATGCTTATGGTGACCGTGCAGGATGGATACCCAGTTGGAAACACCATGGCAGGAAACACGATCATCGCGTACCAGGAGCGAGCTGCCGAAAGTGTCTCATTAGCCTCAGCGGCGGCATCGACTGACTCTGACTACCGCGGGCTCGAGTTACTGAGGAGCGAGTTCAACAATTTACAAGCTTGGGCTGACGGATACGTCAAAGCTCGGAATTCCCTGAGCGCGGCAAACCTCACAATCTCTGAAGGCGCACTCAAGAACGATGAGGAGGCCCAAAAGATCGTCCGTTGCGGTCAATTCTTGGCGCAGATGTTTTCCGGTGGTGCGTTCCAGGATGATGCGGCGTGTCATTAGATGGAGAGGCTGCTATTTTGATATGAATGTTATCGTTCAGTTCGTTGTGAGGCATGGCTACTCTATCCTCTTCGCTGCGGTGTTCGCACGGCAGATAGGCTTGCCGGTACCGGCGCCTATGTTTCTGCTTGCGGCCGGGGCGCTCGCGGCCACCGGGAAGTTGGGCCTCGTCCCCGCGCTCGGTTTGGCTATCACCGCATGTGCGCTGGCTGACTGGGTGTGGTACGAGGCGGGCCGGGAGTGGGGCGACAAGGTTGTGCACTTCATTCATCGCCTCACGCCAGATCCTGACGCTCACGATCACCGGGCAAAAAGGACCTTTGCCAAGTATGGGCCTCCGCTTCTCGTGCTGGCCAAGTTCGTCCCGGGACTGGACGCGGTAGCGCCTCCCCTGGCCGGGACATCGGGCACCAGCCGAATGCTCTTCCTGGCCTTTGAAACTCTTGGTGCCAGCCTCTGGTCAACCGCCTATACCGGAATCGGATATGTCTTCAGCCATGACCTGGACCGCGCGGCTGCCTACGTCGGCAGAGCAGGAACGGTTTTGGCAGGCCTTGCGTTGGCTGCACTGTCTATTTTCGGCGCCCACAAGCTGGTTCAATGGCATCGCTACACGCGTGAGTCTCGATTTGTGCGCGCACAACAGCCAATCCCATGAGATGTGGAGGCTCCGTGGCCAATCCCTGCCAGGATCATCGAAGGACTAGAAAATGGCGATTGACATTACGCCCAGCGACTGCGTAGCTGAGGCACCGTCCGTACCAGCCGTTGGACCCGAGAAACGGTCCCGGTGGGCACAAACAGAAGGAACTCCGCTACCATTGGGTGCCACCTGGATAGAAGAGGAGCAGGCATTCAACTTTGCTGTGTGCGCTGAACATGCTGACCGTTTGAAGCTGTTCCTGTATTCCTCTCACGATTTTGCAAACCCGATCCTGACGTTCGGGTTTGATTCCCTTCGTAACAAGTCAGGACGGGTTTGGCACTGCAGGATCCCGCTCAATCAAGCCCGCGGTGCCCGCTATTACGCATACTCGGTGTCAGGACAGGCCGTGGCGGGGCTGCGCGGTTTTGACCATGAAAAGATTCTCCTCGACCCCTATGCCAAAGGAGTTTTCTTTCCGCCGGGATTTGATCGCAAGCTGGCTATGAAACCAGGCCTTAATCATGAAAAGGCGCCGCTGGGAGTATTGCCTCGGCCTCGGACTGCTTTCGATTGGGCGGGAGATATTCCGCCTCGGCCCGAATCAGACGCGATCATCTACGAACTTCACTTGAAGGGGTTCACCCGGAATCCCAATTCCGGCGTGCATCCGTCGCGAGCCGGAACCTATGTCGGCTTGATCGAAAAGATCCCGTATCTGAAAGACCTTGGAATCACGGTGGTCGAACTGATGCCCATGTTTCAGCGCGACCCTCATGAAGGCGACTATTGGGGCTATATGCCTTTGAACTTCTTCGCGCCTCATGCGCAGTATGCATCGGGTGTTGATAAGAATGAGCAACATCTTGAGTTCAAGAATATGGTCAAGGCTCTTCACAAAGCCGGAATCGCCGTGGTGCTCGACGTTGTTTACAACCACACGTGCGAAGGCGATCACCTCGGCCCCACCTATAGCTTCAAGGGTTTCGACCCCTCGGGCTATTACATGCAGTCCTCCGACCCGATCAGTCCATACGCCAACTATTCGGGCACCGGGAACACATTGAATTTCAGCCAGGCGCACGTGCGAAAAATGGTCATGGACAGCCTGCGGTATTGGAAGAACGAGATGCACATCGATGGTTTCCGCTTCGATCTGGCATCGGTGTTTAGCCGTAACGCCGACGGATCGCTCAACTGGGGAGATGCTCCGATTTTCAGTGAAATTGCCGCGGACCCCGAGCTGGGCCGGTTGGCGTTGATCGCGGAGCCTTGGGACGTCGGCGGCTATCAGCTCGGACGTGGATTTCCGGGCACGACCTGGCTGCAATGGAACGCGCGTTATCGCGACGATGTCCGCCGTTTTGTGAGGGGCGACGCGGGGATGGTCCCGGACCTTATGCGTCGTATCTACGGCAGCGACGACTTGTTTCCGGACAGCCGCGAGCATGCCTATCATGCCTTCCAGACCGTCAACTATATCGATTGCCACGACGGCTTCACGCTCTACGACCTGGTTTCTTACAATCAGAAACACAACTGGAAAAACGGTCATGACAATCAAGACGGCATGGACGCGAATTACAGTTGGAACTGCGGACACGAAGGAGACCAGGGCACACCAGCGGAGGCTCTGGCACTGCGGCGGAAACAGGCAAAGAACTTCTTCTGCCTCCTTATGCTCTCGAACGGCATCCCGATGTTCCGGGCGGGTGACGAGTTCCTGAATACGCAGCTCGGAAACAATAACCCTTATAACCAGGACAACGAAATCAACTGGCTGGATTGGAGTCAGCTCAAAGCGAATCAGGACATATTCCGCTTCTTCAAAGGCATGATTGCGTTTCGGAAGTCTCATCCGTCCCTGTGTCGTAGCAGATTCTGGCGTGAGGACATTTCCTGGTACGGCATTGGCCCCGCGGCCGATCTGTCGCCAGATTCACGCAGCCTGGCTTTCTGTCTGCATGGCGCCTCACAAGGCGATGACGATATCTACGTGATGATCAATGCCTATTGGGAAGAGCTGCGGTTCCAGATCCAGGAGGGTTCACCTCAAGATTGGATAAGAGTTGTAGACACTGGCCTGGCGAGTCCCGACGATTTCTCAAAATGCGGTTTGCCGCTGCAGCAGTCGATTTATCAAGCGGCCCCGCGATCCATCGTTGTGTTGGTTCGATCCTAAGCGAAGACCGTTCCGCTGCAAACTCGTTGACAGAATCACCGACATGCACGCCCCTGAGAATGCTAAATTAGGTCGGATACGGAAGGCGCCGGCACACTGCAGGATTTCCTCTTTCGTGTCCCTGTGGGGCTTTTTGCTGCCGTTTGCGGGCCAGGTTGTTTAGCGTCGTTCGCGACTAGGGGAGAAATGGCTTCTCGCCAACCACTTCTGCTTCGCTTCAAATGCCCGCGCCGTACGATTGTGGCGACGTTGGGCTCTTGTCTCGCCTGCATACTGTTGCTGGCAGGCCCGGTTCACGCCCTCGATCCCAATAAACGTGTCACCCAGTACATTCACACTGCTTGGCGAATACAAGATGGGTCTCTGCCAACGGGGATGCACGAGATTAAGCAAACCTCGGACGGCTTCCTGTGGTTAGTGTCTCTTCCCGACGATCTCTACAGATTCGATGGCGTTCGATTTGTGCCCTGGCATTTGCCTGCTGGCATTCCGTTCAAAATCGCGAGTAATGTGCTCGCCGACCACGCCGGCGGGCTCTGGGTAGTCGGGGACCCCGAACTTGTTCATCTGAAAGAGGGGGTTGTCACTGCGCACTTCCGTTTGGAAGGGACAATGTTTCAGACCGTCAGCGGGGATCCGGACGGCTCTTTGTGGATGGTGCGAGGTCGCACCCCGGACGCGCCCCTTTGCCATGTTACCGACCGCGCATTCCAATGTTTCGGGAAGGCTGATGGAATACCAATTTCCGGCATCGACTCGTTGCTAGCCGACGGGGAGGGCGGCTTTTGGCTGGGAGGGCAGTCGGCGCTCGTACATTGGCATCGCGGGAGCTCAGAAACGTACCGCAGCGAAGGGATTCAGGCCTTGGCGCGGGGTCCCGATGGATCGCTATGGCTGGGCTTATCGGGAGGTCACGGACTTGAACAATTCAAGGACGGAAAGGCAAAACCGTTCGTGACTCCCACGTTCGATGGCAGTAGCCTCGATATCGGAACACTGATGTTCGACCGTGACGGCAATCTTTGGGTCGGCACCACAGGAAAGGGACTTTTTCGTGTCCACGGAAAAGTGGTGGACCATTACGACCATACGAATGGCTTATCCGGCGATTCCGTTTGGGCCCTTTTCGAGGACCGTGAAGGAATTGTCTGGGCCGGAACTACAAGCGGAATTGACAGCTTTCGCGATCCACGTGTCGCCACGTTCTCCCCAACGGAAGGATTGCCGAAGGATTTAGCGGCGGGCATCCTGGCCAGCAGAGATGGGACGATCTGGGTAGCGAACGCCGGGTCGCTCGATCACATTATTAATGGTAGCGTCTCATCGATTCGCGCGGGTAAGGGTCTTCCAGGTCAGCAAGTAACCTCCATGCTGGAAGACCACGCCGGGAACATGTGGGTGGGGGTGGACGACGCACTGTATTTGTTCAAGGATGGCCACTTCCGCCGGCTTCCCGGAGAGAATCACCAATCGCTTGGGATGGTAGTTGGATTGACGGAGGACACCGACGGCAATATTTGGGCGGCGTGCAAAAGCCATCCGCGAAAGCTTCTTCGTATTCGCGATTTTCGGGTCCGGGAAGTGTTTCCCGAGCCAGATTTTCCGCCAGCTCACATCGCTGCTGATCAGCATGGCGGAATTTGGATGTCGACCATAAAGGGAGACATGGCGCGTTCCCGCAACGGCGTTGTGGAAACGAAGTTTCCGCTAGACCCAGGAGGCTATCCGATCACGTTCCAAATTATCCCTGCGCCCGATGGCTCCGTTCTGGCTGGCTCCGAGCATGGCCTGGTCGGATGGCGCGCAGGTAAGGTGCAGCGCATGACGACGAAAAACGGCCTGCCCTGCGACTCCATCATCACTTTTATCGAGGACAAAGAGAAACGCTGGTGGCTCTATACTCGCTGCGGCGTCGTCGAATTATCGGATTCCGAACTGCAGAAATGGTGGGCCAACCCGGACGCAATTGTTCAGAACCGCCTCTATGACACATTCGATGGAGCTCAGCCAAACAATGGTTCTTTCAACCTGGCCGCAAACTCTTCCGATGGACGTATATGGTTTGCCAGCGGAATTGTTGTGCAGGTGATCGACCCGTCCCAGCTCTCGCCAGCGCCTCTGCCAGCGGCGACGTACATCGAATCGGTTACCGCTAATCGAAAGGACCTCACGGCCACGGACAACATCAACCTCCCACCACATCTTCGTGACTTACAGATTGACTACACTTCGCCGACCTTCACTATTCCACAGAAAGTAAAGTTCCGCTACCGGCTCGATCCCTACGATCGTGATTGGCACGAGGCCGGCACGCGCCGGCAGGCGTTCTACACGGATTTGCCTCCCGGAAAGTATTCCTTCCGCGTGACCGCATCCAATTGCGACGGCGTCTGGAGCGAAAGCGCCGCCAAGCTGGATTTTTCCATCTCTCCGGCGTACTACCAGACGAATTGGTTTCGCGCTCTCTGTGCGGTCTTCTTGCTGGCGCTGCTGTGGGCGGCGTACCAGTGGCGTGTCCGGCAATTGCAACATCAGTTTGACATGACGCTGGAGGCGCGTGTGGGCGAGCGCACACGGATTGCTCGGGAGCTTCACGACACTCTGCTTCAGAGCGCCCACGGTGTGCTGCTCCGGTTCCAAACCGTTTCCCAGTTACTGCCGGATCGCCCGGCTGAGGCGAAAGAGAAGCTGGACAATGCGATCGACCAGACCGCGGACTTCATCACCGAAGCCCGGGATGAGGTGCAGGGCTTGCGGGATTCAACGATCCAAACGAACGATCTCGCGCTGGCCATAAGCACGCTCGGAGAAGAACTCACGACTGACTCAACTGACCACCGACCTGCATTCCGTGTCGCTGTTGAGGGCGAGGCGCAAAATCTGCACCCCATCCTCAGAGATGAGATCTATAAAATTGCTGCGGAAGCGCTGCGGAACGCGTTTCGCCACTCTCAAGCACGGCAGATCGAGGTTGAAATCCGTTATGACAATGAGCAATTCAGACTACGGGTGCGTGACGATGGAAAAGGCATTGATCCAGCGATTCTCTCCAGCCAAAGCAGTAAAGGACACTACGGCTTGCCCGGGATGCGGGAACGCGCCGCTCTTATCGGAGGTAAGCTAGTGGTGTGGAGCGAAGTCGATGCCGGCACGGAAGTGGAACTGCGCGTTCCTGCCAGCACCGCCTACGCGACAGCGCAGAGAAGTTCGTGGTTTTCACGCAAGGCGAAGGCATGAAGTAGGAGCTCATGAGCGCCAGCATCTCGCAAATTCGAATTCTTGTGGTTGACGACCATCCAGTCGTGCGCCAGGGGATCGCCGGTCTGGTTGGCATTCAGACCGATATGGTTTTGGTAGGCGAGGCATCCAACGGACGCGATGCCATTCAGCAATTCCGAACGCACCACCCGGACGTGACGTTGATGGACTTGCAGATGCCGGAGATGAACGGCATCGATGCGCTCATCGCGATTCGCAACGAATTTCCCGACGCAAAGATCATTGTGCTGACGACATACGCAGGCGATACACAAATTCTGCGTGCGCTCAAGGCTGGTGCTCAGGCTTACCTGCTCAAGAATACGCTGCATAAGGAATTGCTGGAGACAATCCGCGCCGTCCACACGGGAAAGAAGACTCTTTCCCCAGAGGTCTCGTACCAGATCGCCGAGCATGCGACGGATGACGCCCTGACGCCAGCAGAGATCCTTGTCTTGAGACTGATCGCGGCTGGGAATGCGAACAAGCAGATTGCGGATCAGCTTTCAATCACGGAGGAAACCGTGAAGAGTCGAGTCAAGAACATTCTCTCTAAACTAGGTGCCAACGATCGAACGCACGCCGCAATGATTGGCCTGAAGAGAGGAATCATCGAGCTGTAGTGTCTACCCGGCCGGCTTCCACACCCTGAACCCAAAACCCTAAAGAGTGACGATCCCGACTCTATTTGGGGTGTCGTTTCGCCTCCGCCACAACGGAAACTAGTAACGTCTAGAAGGGTGCGTTTTGCGACGGTTATATTCCACATTCGCTGGCGGTTGGCCTGGCGCAGGGTTGCTTCTCATGCGCGCGGTTGTTGGCTCCGTATTGATTGTGCGCGCGAGTTCGAGGCTGTGGAACGATCTCCTCCCCCTGAATGTGACAGTTCCCGCTGTACTCTTAATCGGAGCGGGAATACTGCTAATCGCTGGTTTATGGACCCCAATCGTGGGAACTTCCATAGCATTGATCGAAATCTGGAAGATGCTTACGATAGCCGGGGACAAATGGGTCTGGCTGCTGTTAGGAACTGCCGCTGCCGCTCTCGCAATGTTAGGACCGGGTTTGTTCTCCATCGATGCTCGCCTTTTCGGGTGGAAGCGCATCGAAGCTCCGCCCCGTAAGAACAACCTCTAACTCTCCTTAAGAGACTCTCCACATACCAAATTTCTTGCCTCAGAAGAGGGCGACATTCGCTCCCCAAGAGTTTCCGATTTGCCCCGATCTGGGGCTGCCCGCAAACGGGAGTCGGCTGACAATGGCTACGTCATCACGACAACAGGTGCAAAGGTCGGGAGGCGCTTATGTGGAAGATCACGACTCGCGGTTTCACGCTACAGGAAATCCTAATCATGGCTGCAATGAATGTTGCAGCCGCACCGATGGCGAGCGACAGAGGCGAGCGAACGATCCAGCGCAGACGCGCGCACCGAGATTCACCAGGATTGAGGAGATTGTCATGCCAAAAGTCATTGAGTTTTACATGCCGAAGAACTTTCGGAAACCGTTAAGGACAGTGGCTCAGCCGCAACCCGGAAAAGTCATCGAGTTTTGCCCACGGACGAAGAGATCAGCTTAGCTGCTATCCAGCTTTTGCGGATTGAGAGGAAATATGATGTTCATTCCCACACAAAGCGGCTTTATGCGTCTGGAAGATTCCGAAAAATTGTTACGCGCTATCTTCCCAAACTATCCCAGCCTGGAACCGTGCCATTCCGCGCCGCGTCTGGAACCGATTTCCCAGGGCAGCAAGGACAACTGGAACGAAGAGAGGATGCCTCTCTGCTAGTCACTTTGTTCTTATGAAAGTTCGGAAAGCACTGCAAGTGTAAAGATTCGGAGGAGACTATGGGGTGCGCGACTATGGAGTTCACAAACCTCGGAGACTTCGCAGCAACAGGTCTTGTCGCTGTGAGCGGGCTCGGGGACCAGCAGCTTTATCTCGAATCAGAGATCAGCTCTGAGTGCTGCTTCGAAGGCATTGTCGGCAGGAGCAAAGCCCTGCAGGAAGTTCTGGAACAAGTCGCGATCGTAGCGCCAACGGATTCCACGGTCCTGCTCCATGGAGAGACGGGAACGGGCAAGGAGTTGATTGCGCGCGCGATTCACAACCTCAGCTCTCGAAGCGAGCGCACGTTAGTACGAATGAACTGCGCCGCCATTCCGTCGGGGCTGCTGGAGAGTGAACTATTCGGACATGAAAAAGGGGCCTTCACGGGCGCTCTGATGCAAAGGAAGGGGCGATTCGAGTTGGCCGACGGAGGCTCTCTGTTTCTGGATGAGATCGGCGACATTAGCCTGGAACTTCAGCCGAAACTATTGCGCGCCATTCAAGAGCAGGAGTTCGAGCGCCTGGGAAGTTCGAAGACGGTCCACGTGAACGTGCGGCTGATTGCCGCAACGCACCGCGATCTTCCCGCCATGATTCGGGACGAGAAGTTCCGCGAGGACCTTTTCTATCGATTTAACGTATTCCCGATTGAGATCCCGCCCCTGCGTGAAAGACGCGAGGACATTCCTCTTCTGGTGAAGTACTTTGTATCGAAGGTGTCCTCGCGCATGGGGAGACAGATCAACTCCATTCCTAAACGTGCCATGGAAATGCTGACGAACTGTCCGTGGAAGGGGAACATCAGGGAATTGGCAAACTTTATCGAACGCGCTGTCATCCTCACACGCGGTGAGCAGCTAGAAGTGCCGGTAAACGAGCTTGCCACTTCATCCGACACCGTTGCTGCAGTTGGAACGCCCTCTAGTTTTCGACAAGCGGAATCCTCTGTAATCATCAATGCTCTAAGAGCATCCTCCGGACGAATAGCAGGCAAGGGAGGAGCCGCCGAACGTCTGGGATTGAAGCGTACGACGCTACAAAACAAGATTCGTCGCTTGGGCATCGCGAAGGCGACTTATAGCTGCTAGATGCTTTCTCCGCAGTGCACTCGCTTCTAGCAATGGCGGAAGTGATTTTCCCAGAGTGGCGTTGGGCGTCCCTTGAGGCCGCTAAGACCATTGGGGCAAGTCAATGAAAAAGACAGGAAAACGAGTGATTGGGTATTTCGGCGAAGATCGACACCGATTCCGGAAGGAAGCCGAACGGCGTTCCGGAGCGAAGGCCCGTTGTCCCCAGCCGGATTGTGCCGATTAAAGGCTGATGAGGAGCAAGTCGTTTGCAAAAAAATATCTCTTGACTATACTATCTGGAAGATATATCTTCTAGATAGTATGCAGCGCAACCAGACCGCCCATGTCATTCTCGGCTTGCTCGCCATCGAGTCCAATCAGTCCGGCTACGACCTTCGCAAGACCATCCAAGGGAGCGTCGGCTACTTCTGGGGCGAAAGCTACGGACAAATCTATCCGACGCTGAAACGGCTGGCCGCCGAAGGCATGATCGTCTCGCGCAAGTCACCGTCTGGGGCCAAGCGCCAGCGCCAAGAGTACTCCATCACGGCTGCCGGGCATGCTCGCCTCAAGGATTGGCTTGCCATCCCTTACCGCGAGGATCCGCCTCGCAATGAATTCCTGCTCAAGCTGTTCTTTGGCCGGGAGGTTGCGCCCGACGTCTCGATCCGGCACATTCGGGAGTTTCAGGACAAGCTCCGGCGGCTGCTTGCCACCCTTCAGCAAATGGAAACTATCGGACGCGCGAAGCACTTGAACAATCCCCATTTCCCCTACTGGATGCTTACCCACACCTTCGGGGTGGCGCAGATTCGCTCCGCTTTGGAGTGGAGCGAGTCCGCTCTAGCCATGCTTTCTGCCGCCGGGCCAGCAGCCGATTCCAACCCGCAGCGGAGATCCGTAAGCGGCGCGCACAGACGCCGCACGCGTGCAAACTAAGGAGAACCAGCGTGTCCACTGAGATTCAGCCTAGGCAGGTTCAACGAAAAGAAATTCACGCCATCCGCTCAGCGCAAATCCTGGGCTGGACTGTCGTCGTCCTCTTTGTTCTCGGCCATTTCTTCCCACTTCTTGGAGCCTGGACCGGCGCAATCCTTGGCGCCTGGTTCGTCGGCACACAGAAGCCGCGGCGCGGGCTTTTCTGGCTCACCCTCTTCACCTTCCTCCCCGCCCTGATCGTAAACTGGCGGGAATTCCTGCTAACCGTCCCGGAGCACGCAGTCAAGTACGTCGCCTCGACGTTCCTCGTCGCCATCCTCACCGCTCTGCCCTTTTTCTTCCATCGTCTGGTGAGTCCACGTCTCCGTGGGTTCCTGTTCACTCTTCCCTTGCCGCTGGCGGCAGTGGTGCTCGAAACGTTCGTTCTGGCGTGGGTTCCTGCCAACCTTCACTCTCACACTCTGAGCCAAAAATCCAATACACCGCTGCTGCAAATCGCCGCCACCTTCGGGACCGGCGCCGCTGCGTTCCTGATTTACTGGTTCGCGGCGGGGGTCGTCTGGATGTGGAACCACGAGTTTCGCGTGGCTCGAATCGGGGCGAATGCAGGTTTCTTGGGCATGGTCTACATTCTGGTGGCATGCTTCGAAATGCTGCGCACGTTGGGCGGCTATGCTCGACCAACGACTCCTCCGACCGGCGCGGCCTTTGCCTGGATTTGCCTCATCGTGGCGCTCGCCCTGAGCTTTTGGGCGCTTCTCCACCCCGGCAAACACCAGACATGGGCAGATCGGCCCGAGATGGTAGCCCGCTTGCGAAGCCCTCATACTGGGGATTCTTTGCACTGCGTAAGCGAGCAGAACCGGGAAATGTTGGTCAGCGAAGACGGCGAGCGGTTTGCGATTCACGACGGAATCCCCATCTTCCTCAAGCCGGAAGAACTCACCGGTTCCAACCGCAAATATAACCACCTCTACGAAACCATCGGCGGCTTCTACGACGACACCCAACGCGTGTGGTCGGCGCTGAGCGGCATGGATCGAAACGCATACGTGATGAGCTACCTCGGCTTACTGGAAATCAAGCCGGGTGATTCCGTGCTGGAAACTTCGGTGGGCACCGGCCTCAACTTCAAGTATCTGCCCCGCGACATCAGGCGGTTCGGCCTCGATCTGTCTCGGGAGATGCTGGTCAACTGCCAGGCAAATCTGCGCCGCTGGCAAATGGATGCCGATCTATTCCTAGGCAATGCCGAAAGCCTGCCCTTCGCCGATTCGAGTTTCGACGTTGTGTTTCATACCGGCGGCATCAACTTCTTCAACGACCGAGCGAAAGCCATACGGGAAATGATCCGCGTCGCGAAACCAGGAAGTCTCATGCTCATCGCCGACGAAACCGAGGAACATGTGAAGAGCGCCTACGAGCAAATACCGATTACCAGCCGATATTTCAAGCACCGCAAGGAAGCGGTCACGGCGCCCATCGGCCTTGTCCCAGCCGACATGCAGGACATCCGTCTGGAGTCCATTTGGAACGGCCGGTTCTACGCGCTGACCTTCCGCAAGCCGGCGACCGAAGAGCCCGGAGAACACCACGGATTTGCGTCTCAGTCTAGCCCGGTTCGATCACCCGACAATGTCGTGCAGTAGCGTGTCTTTGTATTCACTCCGCCAGGTCTAGGAATTGTGCAGGCTAAACGAAGTGATCCTCCTCCATTGACTTCACCTGGCCGTCGTGAAGCCATGTCATGGCTTGACAATTGGCGGCGAGCACCACCGCGCGGGGCACGTTTAAGCGCAAAGCGCAATCTTGAATCGACGATCGGATTGCAACTCTGAGTACCAGGATTGCCCGGCACAGCGGATCCAATTCCGCGATCAGTGTGTTGGCGTCGGTCCCAAGAATGAGGTCGAGACTAGCCGCGTGTTCTTCAGCATCGCCAGGCGATAAGTGCTCGACATGCGCGCATCGTCGATCCGTGTACGTGGCTTCACAGACGCGAATCGCCTCCGTTCCGTGTGATATTGCACTGGCAATGGTTGCAGCCTTGGCCCACTCGAGAAGCCAGTCGCGGAAAGGGCTGTTTCCTTGAAGCGTGATCTCACAAGCGTGGACAACTGCCTGGTCCGCCGTTGCTTGGTCGCCAGTGATCAAGAACGCAAGCCTACGCAGAACATTTCTTTGATCCTGGAAGCAGGCGACGATTTCGGCTGACGATGCATAATCGCGGGCACGGCCTGCCCCAGCGCTGGAGTGAAACCAAGACATGATTCTCTTCTTTCTGTTCCACCCTTAAATGCTACCAACTGGATGGGAGTGCGTAATGGAGGACCTCTCCTCGTTATTCCCATGTCGCCGCTTGCGCCGCTCGGCTATCCTCTGCATAGGCGACAAACACAGCCGATCGCATGCGGCAATTGCATAGACACTGCCGGCGACAAACAGTGCGCCGACACTGGCCAACCACTTCAGCAACTGTTCGCCCACTGAGTCTATATAGCTCACCTCGGTGAGGTCGACGATCAAGCCCTTAGGCACTACGTCCTTTGTGACTAGGCACATGGCCTGCTCTGCCCAATCAGCGGCGAGTTCGCCTTTCAACTTCAAAGTCGGACCACTCGCTAACCACTGGATTTCTGCGCGAAACGTAGGCTTCACCCTCGAAATGCTCTGTGCTTACTCTCCTATACCGGTTTGGAGCGCACGCTTCTTGCCAATGCTTCTGCTGCTATGTGATTGATGTAATTGCCTCGCGGGAGAGCCTGGTTCGTTCGAATTGCCGCAATACGGTCATTGTCCGCATGCGGGCAAGGGACCTCGGAGTAGAGCCTCCTCTGGATGAACAAGCTTGAGAGTCCTGTGCTAACGAATGTCTGGGCGCTTGGTGGCAAAGTACCCCCCGCCCGATTCGCCTCCCGCGATGGTGTCGCCATTGTGCACCTGTCCACGAATTGCAAACGGCGCGCCGCTCGTGCCTCAGTCGGAGCGGCCTACTTTACCAGGATGTGATACCGGTCGCAGTTCGATGCCGGCCGTGGCGAGCTTCGGTGCAGGAGAACTTCCGCCAGGCGGCGAATGTCGCCGTCTTGATCGTCGAGCGCCGCAAGTAGCTCCTGGTATGCGGCCAGGTTCTGTCTGGTGTGCCACTCCAAATGGCAAGCAAATAAGTACAAGGCGTCGCGATGTCCGATTTTTTCCAACATGTCAGTCAAGGCGATCCTGTTGTGGCAGACTGACTCAACGAGAAGATGGTTGTTCTGACGGCTCTGTAGCCGTTCGTCTCAGGGGTTACCAGGGCCGACGGCGCCAAGTCCGAATCCCTTAATCCGGAACTGAATTCAACCTTAATGTACTGCAAGCTACCAACCACTTCGGTCATCTCGCTAAGCCCTTTGTCGTTGATGTGGTCCAAGCATTCCGCCCGCCCGCTGTCGTGACCGTTCGAGGGCACTGCCGCAATGTGGGCAGCAATTTCCCGCCCGCTGCTCGTCCACACTCCCGCAATTCAGTGATTTGCCGTGCCACGTCTTTGGCGAGCGAAATGCCTTAATACGGCTGCGATGCATCGATGGCTGAACTGCTTCGAGCGGCAATTCCGGCAGAGAGAACTACCGCGGCATGAGAGGGTCAAGTAGGAACGAAGGAGTTGATATGTACGCCACAAAAGTAATCAACGGCGTCCCCGCGATCCAGCGCGATGGACAAAGTGTGTTGCGTGTCTGCGACCAAAATTGGGAGTTTGCAAACTGGCTGTGCGCGCTACTCAACGAACTGGGCCACAAGTCCGAATTGTTGCTGAACGAGCAGGGCTGCGAATGGTTCGATGCGAACGATCGCGCTTTCAGAAGGGCGGTACATCATGCCTGATATCAAGACAGCTCCCACGATTTCCATCGTTGTTCCTTTTCATAACGAGGAAGCTAATGTCATCGAACTATACGGCCGTCTGCAAGGTGTCATGGAGGAGCTTGGCCGCACTTACCAGTTCGTCTTTGTCGATGATGGCAGCAGAGATCTCACTTACAAGTTGCTGAAAGAACTGGCCGAAATCGACCCTCATGTAGTCGCCGTTCGGCTGCGCCGAAACTTCGGCCAGACCGCAGCGCTCGCTGCTGGGTTCGCGCACAGCACTGGCGAATATGTGATCGCCATGGATGGCGATCTGCAACATGATCCAGCAGAGATCCCAGTCTTTCTGGCGAAGATCGAAGAGGGATACGACATCGTGAGTGGGTGGCGCAGCCACCGCATCGACAATTTGTTGCTGCGGAAGATTCCTTCCCGCTGTGCCAATTGGCTGATGGCCAAGCTCAGCGGCGTCGACATCCACGACTTTGGGACAACCTTCAAGGCGTACCGGGGCGACCTGCTGCGGCAACTACCGCTCTATGGCGAAATGCACCGTTTCATCCCGGCAATCGCTTCTGCCTATGGAGCCTCGATCTGCGAAATCCCCATTCAAAACAACCATCGCAAGCACGGCGAATCACACTACAACATTTCTCGTACGTTCCGGGTATTTTTCGATCTTATGACGATCCGATTTCTGCTGCGCTACATGTCACGCCCGCTCCACTTCTTCGGCCGGCTGGGCGTCATCAACATGGGGTTGGGATCGGCGGTTGCACTCTGGCTGCTAATTTGGAAGGTCCTCACCGGAATCGATGTCGTGCAGCAACACGGGTTGCTGCTGGTCTTTGCGGCCGTGCTGATCCTGGTGGGGCTCCAACTGGTCGCGCTCGGACTTCTCGGAGAGTTGGAAGTGTGGCAGTACTTCAATCCATCCGGGCGGAGACCTTACGCTGTGTCTGAGGTACGTGATCTGCAGACCAACCTGAGGGTTTCCCGTACGTCGGAGGTAGGTTCATAAGCACGCGGCGAGGTCGATCGAGGAAGCAATCCTGGATTCGCGTTCGCGCCGCAAACCGGAGCATCTGTGCTGAGTGAGGTTCAATATCGTTGCGTTGGCCGGTATCGGGAGGCCGCGATTGTACTCCTGCTGACGGTGCTGGCATTCTCAGTTCGCCTCTACCGAGTCGACTTTAACAGCCTGTCCGAGGACGAGGTGGCGAAGTGGACGGCCGTTCAGGAGTACCGACGCGGACACTTTGCCGGGGTCAATAGCGAGCACCCGATGCTGCCGAAGGTGCTGGCTTGGGTCAGCCTGACAACGGGCGAACGATGGGGCCGAGTGGCCGCGACGCATGGCTGGTCCTCGCTAAACCCTGAAGGCTGGCTTCGTCTGCCCAACGTACTGTTCGGTGCAATGACGACGGCAATCCTTTTCTTGTTTTGCCGTCGAATGATGGGAGTTGCCGGGTCTTTTGCGGCGAGTTTTTTCTGGGCAGTTGCGCCCTTGCCAGTGGCGTTGAATCGGCTTACGAAGGAGGAAACGCCGCTCACGTTCTTCACCCTACTGGCTTGTTATTTCTACTGTCGTGCCCAACAGGCAGACGCGGACAGGAGTGTGCGGCGATGGTACGACCTGAGCGCAATCAGCTTTGGCTTGGGCCTTGCCTCGCAGTACATTCTTCACCTTCTTGGCTTGAATGCACTCGCCTGGTTTCTTGCCGGAAGAATGGGGCTGAGTCGCAAGCCGACTCAATTCAGCTACGGACGATTTTTTCTCGTGATGTTCCTTGCCTTCGTTGTAGTGAACCCGGTCATTCTCTTTCCGGCCAACTTCACTGCCATCCTGCATTGGCTCCATCATGACGGAGTCAGGCACACCGGCTACGATTTCGACGGCAGGCTGTATATGAACTTCCCCTCGCGTCTGCTTGCGGGAGTGCCGTGGTTCTACTATCTCTGGCTGATGCTGGTGAAGACGCCGATTCCGATCCTCATGGCCGTCATTGTTGGCTCAGCACTTCTTTTGCGGGATCGCCGGACACTCGCGTCATGCTTCTTTCTATCGTTCGGAGTGGTCCAATTGGCCGGCCTGTCTATCAGTGGAGCCAAGTGGATCCGATACGCACTTCCCCTCCTGCCCTTCCTCTACCTGGCAGGCGGGTATGCCGTTCAACAAACACTGAAGGCCGCGAAAGGAAAAGTCCTGTTCCAGGCCCTTGTGGGTCCTGCCGCGGTCATTTTGCTTGGATGGCCGCTCCTTGAATTACAGTCTTGGACGCCCTACTATTCGTTCTACCTGAACTCAATTGGCGGAGCGAAACAGAACATCACACGCTACTTTGCAATGGATGAAGTGTCCGAGTTTGACACGCGTGAGGTAGCGCAGAAAGTATGTCCGTTCGCGCCCGCTGCGGCGACGGTAGCAACTGCCAGACCGATGAGCATGGCCTATTACTTGCAGGCCTGCGGGCGCTCGGACGTTCGGATTGTGCCGCTTTACGACACACATTATGCACCGCGGGACGGAGATCTGATCGTGCTTGAGCCTTCGCGCCGTTTTTTTGAGACGCAGAGATTTTTCGATGTTTTGGGAAACTCTGGGATGCCCCACAGCGAAATCCGCGTCGGACCGGTTTTGGCGAGCACGATTTATCTCTTCGACCCCTCAGTGCAAGGACCAAAAAGCGTTAAGGAAAAGTTGATGCTAGCTCGGTTGCGGAGTGCGCCACCTCGGTTCGACAACGATGATCAAGAATCCGCACCGACAAACCCGAGCAGGTTTGGATTCTCAGATCTCACTAGGAGACTCTTACAATGACTTCGATTTACCGCGCGAGGAAATCTGATGGGCGCTGGTTTGTGCGCACGATCGTTTTGTTGATTATCGGCTTCCCGGCAGTTGCACAGCAGACAAACGTAGCAGCGCCTCTGAGCGCCGATGAAGTGATGGGACGTGTCGTACATATGAACGAAGTGCGTGCCAAAGCACTCGAAAGCTATTCCAGTGTTCGCAGCTATCACCTGGAGTGCCACTGTCTGTCACATAAGAAGGCAGATATGGTCGTTCGCACAGACTACCAGGC
>JBELAC010000080.1:0-17771 GCA_049509215.1 Terriglobales bacterium | reverse complement strand
AGAACGTTGGATGACTCCATTGAGAAAGGGAGGCGCTGAATGGCACTTACAACAGGGTGGTCGAAGACATGGACCTTCTTCGAAGGGGAGTGGCGCGAGGGCAACATCGGGATTATGGGGCCGCGCACGCATGCCGCGTGGCTCTGTTCGGTGGTTTTTGACGGCGCCCGAGCATTCGAGGGGGTGACACCCGATCTTGATCTCCACTGTGCGCGGGTCAATGAATCCGCGAAGAAATTGTTTCTTAAGCCGGTGGTTTCCACCGAAACATGGGTGAAACTCGCTCGGGAAGGAATTGCAAAATTCACAAAAGACGCCGCGCTCTACATCCGGCCCATGTATTGGGCGGAAAAAGAAGGGCCGTGGGTGCAGAATCATGATCCGGAGTCAACGCGGTGGTGCCTCTGCATTTATGAAGCCCCCATGAGGACCCCAAAGGGCTTTTCCGTGACCTTATCGCCATTTCGACGGCCCACAATTGAGACGATGCCGGTTGATGCGAAGGCGGGATGTCTCTATCCGAATAATTCACGCTCGCTTTTCGAAGCGCAAGCGCGAGGATTCGACAATGCGATCGTTTGCGACATGTTAGGCAATGTGGCCGAACTCGCCACATCGAACCTCTTTATGGGAAAGGATGGCGTCGTGTTTACACCGGTAGCCAACGGGACATTCCTGAACGGCATCACGCGCCAGCGGGTAATTGGACTCCTTCGCCAAAGCGGTGTCACAGTCATTGAGAAGTCGTTGACCTATGCTGATTTTGAATCCGCTGACGAGATATTTGCCTCCGGCAACTATTCAAAAGTCGTGCCTGTAACTCGAATTAGCGATCGGACACTACCCTTTGGCCCGCTCTATACCAAGGCACGGGAACTGTATTGGGCTTTTGCGCATTCATGAGAAACAGCGAGGATACTCTGCACACAGTTACGACGGTTGAAACGCTCACCGCCATCTGGCGGCGTGTGCTACAAATTCCGTTTGTCGGGGTTGAAGACAATTTCTTCGAACTAGGCGGTGACTCGTCGCTGGCGCTAGAACTGTTCCATCAGATTGCGCTCACATGCGGACGCGAACTCCCGCCGGTCACGATTTACCACGCGCCCACCATTGCCGCTCTGGCTGCATTGCTTGAGGAGCCCAGCCCGCTGCAGGTCCCGCCGATTATCCAGCTAAAAGCCGGCTCCGAAAATTCTCCCGTTTTCATTGCCCATGGCTTGGGCGGCAGCGTCATGGATTTTTTCCAGCTGGTAAAGAAGATCAGCACTCCGCATGTGATTTATGGTTTGCAGGCCAAGGGGATTGATGGTGTCGCGGAGCCTCTCGATTGTATCGAAGATATGGCGCGATACTCGGTCGAAGCTGTGAGGCAATTACAACCCCACGGGCCGTATCTTCTAGTCGGATTCTCGCTCGGCGGGCTGGTCACTTTAGAAATGGCGCAACAATTGATGGCCGCCGGAGAGAAGATAGGACTTCTGGCGATGCTGGACTCCTATCCTCACGCAAATCACCTTTCGCGAGGGCAGAGGGCTCGATTGTCGGCACGCCAGACGTGGCGTCGAGTTGCCAGAAGGCTGAGCTGGTTGGGCGTACCGCAGCCCGTCCAAACCACACTTGATGTGTCGCCTTCGCCAGCCCTGCAGAACTTCCGCGATAGGGCTTATTGCGCTCTGGAACGATATGAACCGCGTTTTTATCCTGGGAAAATAAACTTTGTCCGGGCCGCGATTCCAACCGATTTCCCGGCAGACGCGCACGCGGTTTGGTCACAGCTGGCAAATGAGTTAGAGGTCACAACCGTGCCTGGGGACCACCTGGGAATCATGACCACGCATTTCGATAGTCTCGCGGCTGTCGTCTCGGGCTTCTTGCAAGGCACCTGACCGGTTCGGGACTCATCTCCTCGACTCCCTCGACGATCAACTGCAGCCCAATCTCATAATCTGCAACCCTGTCACTATCTCATCGTGATGTTTCGATTGGAACGATCTATTCTGGAACGATCTATTCTTGACAATGTGCCCCAATTGTTAGAAGCTCTCTGAACTTCTTTTTGGCTTCTTTGGGATGGAAGCCGGCTTGCCGTGAGCCCAAGCCAATGTTCAGGGGGATAGGGAATAATGATCAAGTTTGACTCGATACCAGCCGCCGGCAAGCCGAAGCTTGCATTCGCGTTTCTCATGGGGATCCTGCTCGCAACGGGAACAGGGGCACAAGCTCAAACCTTTGGCGTCGTTCACAATTTCACGGGTGGAAGTGACGGAGGAATTCCGTACAACGGCTTCGTGGCAAACGGGAAAGTGCTTTTCGGAACCACCAGCGTCGGTGGAAGCTCGAATGCCGGAGTGGTATTCAAGGTCAACACGAAGGGCGCAGAGACCGTGCTATACACATTCACCGGGGGCGCGGACGGCGGCACTCCCTGGGGCGAGTTGATCCGCAGCAAGACCGGAATCCTCTACGGCACGACAACAGCGGGCGGCGCCTTGGGCTTAGGAACTGTATTCGCGATTACAGGAAAGAAAGAAACTGTGTTGTATAGCTTCGGGGGTGGCGCTGACGGTGCGAACCCTGAAGCAGGTTTGACGCTGGACGCGGCGGGCAACCTCTACGGCACCACCCTGCAAGGCGGTGCAAGCGGCAATGGTACGGTCTTCAGGCTGTCCCCTTCAAAAACAAAGGGCGGAGCATGGACAGAGAGCGTGCTCTACAGTTTCGGCACAGGAACTGACGGTGCGAATCCGGTGGGCGGCGTCAGCCTGGACTCCGCTGGCAACCTGTATGGCACAACTTCCTATGGCGGCACCTACGGCTATGGAACAGTGTTCCAATTGGTGGCTGGGAGTTCCTGGACGGAGAACATCATCCACAGCTTTCAGAATGGAAACGATGGCGCTGTTCCTTACAGCGGGTTGATCGCCAACAAGTCCGGCAACTTCTATGGCGCTGCTACGGAAGGCGGTACGAATGGAGGCGGCACCATTTTCGAGTTGACCTCCTCGAATGGTGTTTGGAACTTCAATGTCGTTTACAGCGTGCCGGGCTGGGGAATCTCGGGTACTTTCCGCAACGTCGCTCTGGACGCAGCGGGCAACATCTACGGAACGACCCACTGTGATGGTACCTACAATGCGGGAACGGTTTACGAACTGACGTCCTCCGGGGGTAGTTGGACATATAACCAGCTCTACAACTTTACCGGGGGGACGGACGGCCAGTACTCGGTCAGTAATCCAGTGGTGATCGGTGGCAAAATCTACGGTACGACTTTGTACGGCGGCGCAAACGGTTACGGCGTTCTGTACGAGGTCACCCCGTAAACCGAAGAGGCAACTGAGCATCGCGGTCTACAGTGATCGCAAGAAGTTCAATATGTCCTGAATCTGCGACGGCGTGAGAGCCTTGAACTTGCCAATCACGGCGTCGGCTTCCGAGCTACAGTTTTCCCCGGCCGGATGGGCACCGCGCTCTGATTGACAGGCGCTGCCCGAGGCGTGATCTTCAATCGCTTGTAGCAAGTCAGATGTGCGCCCGTCATGCAAGAAGAACAGACGCTTTCCCAATCCCCATAATGGAGCAGTGCGAAATTCATCTGGACCAGCGGAGCCTTGACTGATGCCATCCGCCAGTTGCGGACCCATGTGATGAAGGGCGAAATCTGAAAATGGCCGGTATGTGACTTCGCTGAGCGAACTGTGGACGGATGAAGACGTCTTGAGAGACGGCGAGTGGCACAAACTACAACCAATCTTATTGAACAAGTTGGCGCCGTTGACGGTCGATGACGTGTCAGGCGCCGGTTTCGGAGGCGCCAAGAAGCGTGCTACAGCAGCGAAATTAATGATATCGGACGACATTTCCGAGACACTGCCAACTGGCTTCCCGAGATTCGGACTCTGCTGACTAGGGTTGAGCGGATGGCTCGAGTCTTCAGGCGTGGGGTTGAAAACACAACCAGGCACAGCTCCCCGCTCGTTCGGAAAGAGCTCGTTCGTTATTCCCATTTCGACGTTCGCGGCTTCGGCAGCAAACATCAACAAAGACTTAACCTGTGCCTTCCAGCCGAAGCGCATGATCGTGCCATCGTTTGGGCTGACATTAAAGGTGCCGCCGATACCGAGATCCGATCGCGCTGCTGCCGTGGAAGCCAGGTTATCCCGCAACGTAGCGTCAGCAGTGTTCTCCACGAGACCCAAGCCGTAGAGCGGAGTCGGCATGCGAAAAGCGATGTTCTTGTTCGCTATTTGTTGGTCGAAGTCCGGCTGTTTCAGCGAACAGCCCACGGCATCCTTGCGCCCGGCGATCGTATATAAGGCATGAACATCGCCATCGGGCGAACCATCTGGCTTGCGAACAAAGCGCGCGACGAGCACCGGACCCTCGGGCTTAATGAACGACGGAACCGAGTTTGTCGCGCCATCGAGCTTTGCCAGCGCCACTTGCGGATTCGGGTGCGGTTCCTCGGGCGCTCTCAATCCCGGACTGCTACCTCCTGCCGTCGGCTGTGCGTGGCACATGGCGCAGTCGTTGCCGCTGAATGTTGGCCCCAAGCCTTTTCCTTTTTCGATTGTTCCTGAGACCGAAACAGGCCGGGCAAACCGCAGGAATGCGTGGGCAAAGAAAGACAGTTCGTTGGGATTCAGTGTGAGATAGGGGCCACCTGCTCCCGGAGCGCCAGAGCGCGGACCCGGGTCTCTTTGAGCCCATGTAGCAATCGAAACGAGCGAAACTGTAAGAAGCAAAACTACGCCGGAACGCCTCATGTCAAGCCTTATGATCCTCGTTGCCTTCTCAGAAAATCTCTCACAATTGCTGAGTCGGGACAATAACTGGTAAAGCAAAGCGAATTAAGTCAGAGCGAGTGCCAGTGAAACCTACTCTCATGGACCTTTTGGGTATACTCATTTCTTCGTTTGATTCGAGCGTTCAATGCTCGAATCGCCCTATGGATGAATCCCGATGAACGGCGCTGAAAGCGTGATCCGCACCCTGGTTGCTGGCGGCGTTGACACGTGTTTTTCCAACCCGGGCACATCCGAAATCCATATTGTGGCGGCCCTCGACCGGGTTCGCGAGATGCGCTGCGTTCTCGGCCTGTTTGAAGGCGTGGTGACAGGCGCTGCGGACGGTTACGCGCGCATGTCCGAAAAACCGGCGTGTACCCTTCTTCACCTAGGTCCGGGAGTCGGCAATGGTCTCGCAAATCTGCATAATGCGAGCCGCGCACATGTGCCGATCGTCAACCTTGTCGGCCAACATCCAAGTAGCCACCTGCGCTACGACACACCATTAACGTCGGACATTGAAGGAATTGCTCGACCTTACTCGAAGTGGCTGCGTACGTCTCGCAGTTCTGCTGAAGTTGGGCGAGATGCAGCAGAAGCGATCGTTTCCGCGAGAACGGCTCCCGGACAGATTGCGACGCTAATCATCCCGGCTGACGCCGCTTGGGACGAAGGTGGTTCGATCGCCACGATGCCACAGTTGCCCACGCCGCGCCCGCCAGATGCGGGAAGCATCGACCATGCGGCCACGATGCTGCGATCCTGCAAACCTACGGCAATTCTGATGGCCGGAAATGCTTTGTATGGAAGAGGTCTTGTCACGGCGGGGCAAATCGCAGCGGCAACTGGAGCCAAACTACTCGCCCCATATCCGATTACTCGTTTGCAACGAGGTGCTGGGCTGCCTAGGGTCGAACGTGTCCAATATGTCCTGGAACCGGCGATTGAACAGTTCAAAGAATTTCGTCAATTGATTCTGGTGGGAGCCAAGGCCCCAGTTGCGTATTTCGCCTATCCCGGAAAAAGCAGCGAGTTCGTGTCGCCGGAATGCGAGATCCATACTCTGGCGACCCCAGGCGAGGATTATGTTGGCGCATTGGACGCACTCGCAGCAGCCTTGTCGATACATGGCAAAGACGTCGCTGCTGAAAAGGCGCAGCGCCCGTCCATGCCAACCGGGGAAATCACGCTGCCGGGGCTCGCCACCGCCGTCGGAGCGCTTCTCCCAGAGAACGTCATCGTCGTCGATGAGTCCATGACTTCTGGCCGTGGATTGATGGCCGCAACAAAGGGTGCGCCGCCGCACGACTGGCTTACGAACACGGGCGGGTCGATCGGCATCGCTTTGCCGCTGGCAGTGGGAGCGGCTGTCGCCTGCCGAGATCGAAAAGTGCTGTGCCTGAGCGCCGATGGCAGTAACATGTACACACTCCAAGCCTTGTGGACGATGGCGCGGGAAGGCCTCAACGTCACGACAGTGGTTTTTGCCAACCGGGACTATGCAGTCCTGAAGCGAGAATTTTCGTACTTGGGAGCCGGCACTCCGGGGCCGCGCGCGGCTTCCATGTTCGAAATCGGACGACCCGATCTCGATTGGACGCTGCTGGCAAAAGGAATGGGAGTGCCCGGCATCCGAGTGAATTCGCTGGATGCGTTCGGGAAGGCGCTGAAGGAAGGATTGGAGGGTGAGGGGCCGACGCTGATCGAGGTGCCGTTGTAAAGGATCCTGCAGCCTGGCCGCTAGCGTCTTAGCGGTGAGTTGTTGAGTGGTGCGATTTTCGCGAGTTCGCTCTTGGCGACTTTTCCGGTGGGCGTCACCGGCATCGAAGATACGATCAAAATTTGAGAAGGCCGCTTGTAAGGCGCGAGGTGTTGCGCGGCGTGCTGCGCCAGGTCACTCTCAGAAATCGTTGACAATGGCGCGAGTTGTACATAAGCGACCACTTCCTCTCCGCCTCGATTCCCTTCGACTGGACGGCCTACGACTGCGGAATGCACCACCGCCGGATGTGCATTGAGCACAGCTTCAACTTCCGCGGGATAAACATTCTCGCCGTAGCGAATGATCAATTCGCTGGTCCGACCGACAATAAAGAGATACCCGTTTTCGAGGCGAGCAAGGTCTCGAGTGTTGAACCATCCTTCAGGACCGATGGCTGCAGCAGTCTCTTCGGGCGCGCGATAGTAGCCTTTCGAGACATTCGGGCCTCGCACCCACAATTCGCCAACTTCTCCGTTTGCGACAGGGTCTTGACGGGAGTCGACTATCTTGATTTCCACTCCCGGCAGAACTTTGCCCACAGAAGTATCCGGGCGGCGTTCCCCAACTACAGCCTGGGAGATATTGGGAGAGCATTCGGTGACACCATATCCATTGTGGAGAACCAGGCCGAAGAGGTTCTCAACTTGAGTTTTGACCGAGGGCTGCAATGGTGCACCGCACGAAGAGATGATGCGAAGGGATGGGAACCTGAGCGACTGCAGCCCCTTCATCCGCGCGTACTCGGCGAAGAGGGAGAACATTGAAGGCGCTCCCAGAACAACCGTCAACCGCTCTTTTTCAAGCGTCGCGACGGCGGAGAAAGGATCGAAGCGGGGTGACAAATACAAGGTCGCTCCGCTCAGGAGCGAACCGAGAAGCACGACGGAGAGTCCAACGGCGTGGGAAATCGGCAAAATGCCGTATAGCCGATCCTCCGGAGTCAGCGACCGTATCTTCGCCGACGCAGCAGCTACAAACAGGAGGTTCTGGTGCGTAAGCATCACGCCCTTGGGAAGGCCTGTTGTGCCAGACGTATAAATCAGCGCAGCCACGCGCTGGGCCGGGTCAGGCTCGATCTCCTCAGGGTCCGCTATATCATTTTGCGACCCCACGGCGATTGGCCCTAATTCCGGGACATCCTGAATGACCGCACCGTGTCGTTTTGCATGATCTCGAGCCTGGGTCGACGCGCTTATCGTGTAGATCAGGCATCGAGCGCCGCAATGATCCCGTATCTCATCGACTTCGCGTGCGGAAAGACGGCTGTTGACTAAGACGGGCCATGCGTCGATCGCCCCGAGGGCTAGCAAAAGGGCTACGGCCGAGCGGCAATTTTCACAGACGATCATGACCCGATCGCCAGGGCGCACGCCTACCTCGACCAGCCAGAGCCTTGCGCATTCGGCAGCAGCTGCAAGCTGTCCGTAAGTCCAGGTTCCCGAAGCCTCAACCAGAGCCGGGTGATCTGGAGAAGTTTCAACCCACGGCGCGATTAGGTCGCAGATACGTTCGGGAGGCTTACCTCCGTGCCAATCGAAATTGCAGAGAGGATTCTGTGCCATAGGCATGAGAGCGGCCACGCTGAGGGAACCGCAAGTTACTTTATAGAACTACCGACAAACCTTTCAGACCTCTGAATCCGAATGTCGAGGCCCACTCCGGAAGGGGTCCAGTCAACCTCATCTCCGGGAAACGCTGAACGAGATTCATGATCGCAATCTGCCCCTCGAGGCGCGCCAGTTGGCCTCCAATGCAGGCATGCGGGCCCGCACTGAATGCCAGGTGCTGATTGTTCAGCCTTTTCAGATCTAATTGATTCGGATCCTTAAATCGTTGTGGATCCCGATTTGCTGCACCGAGCATGCACAGGATCGACCACTTCTTGGGTATACGCTGGCCGCAAATCTCAATGTCTTCCTTGAGCACGCGAGCCGTAAATTGCACGGGGCTCTCATACCGAAGAAGTTCTTCTACGGCCGTGCGGATCATATCTGGATTCTCGCGCAACTCCGCTGTTTCTTCCGGGTGCTGCAGGAGCGTGTACATTCCGTTGCCGATCAGGTTTCGTGTCGTCTCATGGCCGGCAAAAAGCAGCGCGATACACTGCGCGTAGAGTTCCTCTTCTGTCAGCACTTCGCCTTCTTCTTCTATGTCAATCAGAAGACTGATCAGGTCATTCCCTTTATTGCGCTTTCGATCTGCTACGGTCTTTCGGAAGAAATCGGTTAATGCAATCAGAGCATCTTGCGCCGCGCGCGCCTGCTCTACGGTGCGACTTGGACTGCCTCGGAATACAGCAATGTCGCGCGACCAGTCTGCAAACCTGCCATGCAGCGCTTCGGGCACGCCCATCATTTCCGAGATGACGTTTACCGGCATGGGATTGGCGAACACCCGCATGAGTTCCACTTCGGACCCTCGCTTTAGCGGCGCCAGCATGCGATCAACGATGCCCTCAATCTGCGGACGGAGGCTCTCAATCGCTACCGGCGAAAATCCCCTGTTGAGAAGCTTCCGCAGCCGGGTGTGTTCGGGTGGATCCATAAAAATCAGCCACAAGCTAAACATCCGAGCTAGCTCGCTGAATTCTCGCTGACGGCTAAGAGGCAGAGGCAACAGCATCTGTTGGGCTCGTTTTGCGGAACACCTTGGGTCTTTAGCAATCGACGAACAGTCCGCGTGACTAACCACCGACCACACAGCCCACTGGCCCCCCACATCGATGTAGTGGAGTGGACCTTCTTCGAGCAGTCGCGCGTATGTAGGATAGGGATTCTGTAGAATCTCGCTGGTAAAAACTACTTTCTTGCTCGGAGAAACGAACTCAGACAAAACTTCACCTTCCTGGATAGGATAAGAATTTCGGGCCGCATAGAAGACGGCAGATTGCCGACTTAGGATGTTGACCTACTGAAATTGAGTTTAACAAAACGCTGATCAGGAGGCGGGACCTAAGCGCTGCCAAATCAATTCGATGATCATGATCTTCCCGTTCACACGAGTCGGGGGCGTGGCCAATACGATTCGATCATCATGAAACTGAATGGTGCGTACCAGTTCCTTATCTACATAGTTTTGAATCGACGAGATTTCGACGGAGTGGATGACCTTGTCACCGGTGAGCTTGTACCGACCCGCGTAGGCAAGAAATGTCTTGAACGCCTCAGCCTGTTCCTCGAGTTTGCCACCGCCATCGGAAAGCGGCTTGCGGCCACCGAAACTGATTAGGGCCGTTACTCTTCCGTCAGCGCCGTAAGTGAGAAAACCCGTGGGGTCGGTGCCATATGGGGTTTCGCTTCGCTTACCATCTCTCGTCGTACTTGAGGCGGACACCAGCTTCCATGTGCCCACCAGCTTGTCGTTTGGGTCTGGCAATGCTGCCCTTTCAGCCCTTTCAGCGTACCTTGACTAACACGACTCCCAAAGCCTACACTCCGCGATCAATCTTAACCGGCTATCAGGTACGATTCTTGCAGAAAAAGGAAAGCGATGACAATGGAATTGAAAGACAAAGTTGGTCTAATCACCGGTGGGACATCAGGTATTGGGCGAGAAACAGCCGTGCTTTTCGCGCAGGCGGGAGCCCGCGTGGTGATCGCGGGACGTCGCGAAAAAGAGGGACAAGAGACGATCGAGCTAATCCGCGGCGCGGGTGGGGATGGACTGTTTGTGAAGACAGATGTGTCGCGAGCGTCCGAGGTGGAAGCGCTCGTTCAGACAACGGTCGAGAAATTTGGGCGCCTGGATATCGCTTTCAATAACGCCGGGTTCGAGGGCGTCTGGGCTCCCATCACCCGACAATCCGAGGAAGACTTTGATCGGACCATCAACATCAATCTCAAGGGCATCTGGCTCTGCCTCAAATTCGAAATTCGGCAGATGCTCAAGCAGGGCTATGGCGGAGCCATCGTAAATATGGCGTCGATTTTGGGACTGATCGGCTCTGCAGGCGTAGGAGCGTATAGCGCGAGCAAACATGGAGTGGTGGGGCTGACGAAGACAGCTGCGCTGGAAAACGCCAAGAGCGGGATTCGAATCAATGCAGTCTGCCCTGGCTTTGTCGAAACGCCGATGTCCGATCGGACCCTGCGCGTTCCGTCGGTTCACAAATATGTTGTTGGCCTTCATCCAGTCGGCCGTCTTGGAAGACCGTCGGAAATCGCCGAAGCCGTGGTGTGGATGTGCTCGGACCGCGCATCCTTCATGACTGGCCAATCGCTGGTTCTCGACGGCGGCTTCCTGGCGGGACCCAATCCCCCGAGCTAAGAAACATTAGTTTTTGTAGCAGGGACAAGCCGGGTTCCTCGCGCATCCGCTCCAGGAGGCAGCGCTACGATGCTCGGGGTAGCCCTTTCGAGGATGTGCTGCATACTTCCGGGTACATCATGAAATCGTATTTACTCCTCAAGTTCACTCCAGCTTCGAACTCGATGGGCTTCGATGGAACGTATCGCAATCGCAGTTGCCGGGCGATTGTCGTGAGATGAATCTGCATTTCGAGGCGGGCAAAGTGCGCCCCGATACAGTTTCTCGGGCCTTCGGAGAAAGGAAGCGGAGCATAACCTCGAGGGCCATGCCGCTGACATCGCGCGTGACATTTGCGCTTTCGTTTCTGTCGGCCGCAATTTGCCATTTTCTGAGAAGCTCAGCATTCACGGAAGTTATCAATTTCGTCGAATTCGCCGCCG
This sequence comes from Terriglobales bacterium, assembly GCA_049509215.1. Classification (GTDB taxonomy): domain Bacteria; phylum Acidobacteriota; class Terriglobia; order Terriglobales; family Acidobacteriaceae; genus Acidiflorens. The sequence continues at coordinate 6,531 of JBELAC010000080.1, read as the reverse complement.
AGTCATGCGTAAAAGCTGGTTGTATCATCTTTCGCTGCCGCTTCCAGAGATCTCCCTTGCTGACCATGAGACCTTTCCCCAGAAGGAGTGCCACTCGCGCAATGCTCTGACCTTTGACGTAATTCTGCCAGTTATCAACAAGCACGCGATGGGCAAAGTCGAAGTCTCGGATTGCATAGACTGTTGTTCCGTAGACGGACGCCTTATAGATATCGCCGTGGATTGTGAACTGACGATCCATCCACTCCAGGAGGTCCTCGGTAACTCGATATCTCTCTTGAGGGCCAGTTGGTATGCGTCCGGGAACGGTATTCATTTTCTTATTTTGGTTCTAGCAGGCTGAGTGACCGGGCTGGGGCGTTGGCTGGAAGTTTGAATCAGGCAGACACGACATATATGCTCGCACATTGATTGAGTGCCACGCAGGGCATAATTCCGCTAAACGCACTCGTTTTGTTGGATCTACCCTGGAATGCGAAGCTTTTTTTCAACCAACGCGACAACACTCTTTATGGAGCCGAAGTTGTCAGTTGTCACTTCTTCATCGTCGACTTCGATTTTGAAGCGCTGTTGGACGAACGAAACCAGTTCGATTACGCCTTGGGAGTCGATCACATTGCCCAGTAGCGGCACGTCGTCACTAAGCGTTTGGCCGCCGCCGAAAAGAAACTCCTCTATCAGAAACTTGCGAATATCGTTCCCGATCTCCGTGGTTTGCATTTAGAGCCATTCCTCTCGTTTTTCAGTATGCTTTTAACGCAAGAATCGATCTACAGATTAGTGGCTAGGCCTCGTGTTAAATCCCTAATCTTCGATTCCAGTTTTTGTGTCGGCAGGTTCTTCGTCACTTAGCCTCATCGTCGCAACCGGACCGGCGTTGCACGCGCATCTTCAGGCCATCGATAAACTCTTCGTAGTCGTGTTCCGGCGTTAGCGGAACAGTTGCCTTGCCCAGCGCTTCGGCAGGAGGAGGTCCCCAAAACGTATGCGCCGGAACGTTGCGGCTTACAACGGTACCCGCCCTGATCACCGCCCCTTCACCGATTCTTACATTCGGCAAGATGACGCAATGGGGTCCAATGAACACATCTTTTTCGATTACTACTTTTCCGTTGCCGATCGGCCTTCTGGGTCCTGAATAAAAGTGGGAGATTATCGACGTTCTCATTCCGATTGTGCAGTTATCCCCTATCGTGATGTCCGTGGGGTGTAATTCATCGATGTAGACGAACTGGCTAATCCAGACCTTCTTTCCGATTTCAACTCCGCGAATCCGCTGCAGCCAGGGCCGCACCCTGAACCCACCGGGCGCCAGAAAAGCGATCTTACCCACAAACCTGCCAAGCAGGGCTGGCAACATCAATGTTTGCTACCTTTCGTTCTAGATATACCCCAGAACCGAACGACATTATCGTAGGTCGCGATACTAACCATTGGTTTCACTGTACTGCAGGTCGCCTTGGTTCAAAAATCTCTCTACCAGGATCTACGCTTGCGGGAGCGCGATTTTCCCTCTTCATCGAAACGATATAGTTCAACCAATTTCGGTAAATAGTTGTCGATGAAGCCTGCCACGTTCTCCTGAGCGCTCCGGCCAAGGCGGCTTCGGGGAAGTCGGACATGAGTTGCTCTGTCGGAATCGATTCGTGGTTGTCCAAGACCAACCGTTCAAAATCGCGCACTCGGGTTTCGTCCATAGTGTCGAAATAGCCCTTGGGCATCGAAGGATACGTGGTCCGTTCCTTCGTGAGAAATCTGCGGATATCTCTTCGATACTCTTTCAGCAAGGTCCCAGCTCCGTACTCCGGATGTCCCTGAAAGTGTACAAACAAGCTTTGCTTTTTCTTTTTTACAAAGGTGTCGACTCCGCCTTCCGGCGATTGCGTCAGGATTGTGTAGCCGCATTGTCGCAGCGACTCGAGCTGCACCTCATTCCATCTAGAATGTGGGAAGCGAATCCGCTCTGGGGTATCGGCCATTAGCGGGTGGGCGCATGACTTGGCAAACTCAGACACGCCAAACTGCTTGTCTGGCAAGCGATGACGATGGATGCCGTCGCTATGAAGAACGCTGGCATGCGCCGCCAGGCACGACAGTATGGCAGAGGATGTGTTGCGCTCGGCCCAGTCGAATACACCCGCCAGGCTGCTCCAGTAAGGCTCGTCCCTCAGGTCGGGTTGGCGCGGCTCGGTGCCTGTGATGATTACGCCATCAAACGAGCCCTGCCAGAGCTCGTCCAGGCTGTAGTAGAAACTGTTCAGGTGTCGCTGACCGCGGTCAGTTCGCGGAATTCCGGTTAGAGAATAGAGCTTCAGGTAGATGGGGATGTCGCCCGACGCGTCATCGAGAAGCGAAAAGAACTGTAACTCGGTATCCTCGAGAGCCGCGTCCGGCATGTTGTTAATCAACGCGACATTTACATAGTCTCTGCCAGCGCAGGCGACCTTTCGGCATTTCCCTTCCGCCATCCAACGAGGCGGCACTCGCCCGCTTTCGACGTTCAACGGCATGTGATGTCTCCCACCTTCACGATCCGTGCCCGACTATCGAAACCCCAGCTACCTTGCACTGTCCAGTGCCTGGCCCAAATCCTCGAGAATATCGTCGATATGTTCGATCCCCACACTGAGACGAATCATCTCCGGGGTCACTCCGACCTTTTCCTGCTCCTCTGGAGTCAGCTGCCGGTGCGTAGTCGACGCCGGATGACAAGACAGCGACTTGGCATCGCCCATATTCACCATGCGTTTGAACAAGCGAAAAGAATTGAAAGTTTTTCTACCACCCTCATAGCCGCCCTTCACCCCAAAGGTCAGCAGCGAGCAAAAATTATCTCCCAGATATCTATGCGCCATCGGATAGAGCGGATTGTCCGGAAATCCAACGTAGTTCACCCAATCAACCATGGGATGGGCTCGTAGAAATTCCGCAACCTTGCGCGCGTTCTCGACATGGCGCTCTACGCGCAGAGCCAGCGTTTGAATGCCCTGCAAAAAAAGGAACCCGTTGAATGGGGATAACGTTGCGCCAGTATTTCGTTGGCAAACCGTCCGGCAACGAGCAACAAACGCCGAGTCACCGTAATGGTCGACATAGACCACACCGTGGTAGGCAACTTCCGGCACATTCAGCATGTAGAACTTCTCTGGATATTTTCGCCACGGAAACTTGCCGCCATCCACGATCATTCCACCGATGCTGGTGCCGCCGCCGCCGATGAACTTCGTCATCGAGTGCACGACAACGTCCGCGCCGTATTCGATCGGGCGTAATAGAATCGGCGTGGCTACGGTGTTGTCCACCACCAGCGGCACACCGTGTTTATGCGCGACACGCGCCAACCCTTCGATGTCGGCAACGTTCCCTGCAGGATTACCGACACTCTCGCAGTAGACGGCACGCGTGTTTTCGTCGATCAGCTTTTCGACATCTTCTGGTCGATCAGTGGCTGCAAAGCGCGCTGAAATTCCACGTTTCGGGAAGATGTGCGCCAGCAGCGTGTAGGTTGCACCGTACAACTGGGGAGTAGAGACGATGTTGTTCCCCGCCTCTGCAATATTGATCAGGGCGTATTCGATGGCGGCCATTCCCGAGCTGACGCTGAGGCCATCGACTCCGCCTTCTAGGGCTGCTACCCGCTTCTCCAGCACCCCGTTCGTGGGATTGCCGATCCGGGTGTAGATATTCCCCTCGACTTCGAGATTAAACAGGGCCGCACCGTGCTCAGCACTATCAAACTCGAAAGCGACGGTCTGATAGATCGGCACAGCTACGGCCTTTGTCGTCGGATCGCCGTCGTACCCGGCGTGAATCGCGATGGTTTCTCGCTTCACTCGTGCATCAGCCTTTCCATCGATCAGCCGGCCTTATTTCGCGGTCGTCGCGACACTACGAACTGGAACTGGCTCTGCTCCATGGGCCAGCGTTTTCTCCATGGTTTCAGTCAAACGGCGAGCTGCGAAGCTCGCGCCATAGGCGAAGCGCATGACCGGTCCAAAACTGTTGGCGGAGGCGACTCCGATAAAATACAGGTTAGGCACCGACGATTCGAAACTCGAAGACAGAACCGGGCTTCCCTGCGCGGTCTTGACTTGCGAGCGAATTCCCTTGCTGAGAAATTTCAGCTTCTCAACATCGACGACGTAGCCAGTCGCGGCGATAACGTGCTCGAATTCAACGTCTCTTGCGCTGCCGTCCTGCGATCGCAGGTAGAGGCGGACGTTGCCGTCCTTAACTTCTGCGCCATCTATGTTGTACCCAAGCAGGAGAGGGACTTTGCCCACGACCTTGTTCTTGATGAAGTATCCGCCGGAGGGTCCTAAAGCTCGCTGCACAACCTCCAGGCGAAGGCTCTCCGGCAGAAAATGAAATGCCCAGGGAGCGTTCGCGAAGAAGCGCGACCTCCAGCCAGGCCCCAACCCCGATCCGGGATGTCGAAGTGTTTGCCACAAAGTCCGCGGCTTTCCGGTCGGGTCACTGTGGAATTTCAGTTCCGGGCTGCGGCTGATGATCTGCACCTTCGCCCCGGCTTCATGCAGCAAGCCTGCCAAGTCGAGGGCCGAAGCGCCGGCGCCAATCACGGCGACGCTACGTCCGCGAAATGGCTCAACTTCTCGATGGCTGGCGCTGTGCGTCACATACTGCTCAGGCAAACCTGCGAGCCTCTCCGGCACGAAGTTGAAATGCGTGATTCCAACCGCCAGCACGACGTTTTGCGCGGTGACGGTCTCGCCGCCTTCCAGACGGACCTCAAAACCATCGGCTGTACGCTCAACCGACTCGACCTGCTTTTCCTCCAACTCCGGTACCATGCGCTCGCGAAAGGCGAGACCGTATGCGTTGAACGTCTCCAGGCGCACCGGGAGGCCTGATTCGCGGTACTCGATCCCCCGCTCTGTACAGAACTTTTCAAGAGTGAATTGCTGATCCGGGTCGTAGATGTTCGACGCGAATCCGTCCGACTTGAGCATCATGCCCTTCGGCATGTGATTCAGCCAACTGTCCATCGGACGACCGAAAATGCGGAAAGGAATGCCGCGTCGCCGGAAATGTGCAGCAACGGAAAGCCCGTACGGTCCTGCCCCAATAATCGCAGTATTCAACATAGACGAGGTCGAAGCTCCATAAGTATGACGGCCGCCAAATCGGTCAAGAAGTGGGGGGTACTCTTGGCTTAGCAACAAGGGGAATTTGATTTGGGGGAAATCTCATTCTAGCAAGAAGACAGACTGATCGCGAACACAAAATGCTAACTGCCGGTCTGTGGGTTATCGGCATTCCGGCAAGCGACACTGGCAGCTAAGTGCTTATACATCAACACAATAAATCAAGGAAAGCCCTTATGCCGCCGAACCGTTGCTGATCTTGGCGTACATGTCCGAGAGGTCCTCGGCGATTCTCCGGCAATCGAGTTCCGCCGTCGCCCTGGCCCGCAATTGCCGGCCGACCGACCCGATATCTACCGCTCCGGACTCGATCCTGGCGATGGCATCAGCGATTGAATCTGCCGAACCATCGACGTAAATGCCCAAATCGCCGAGATATTCCGGAATATCGACGGCACGCGTGGCGATCACCGCCGTGGCATTCACCATTGCGCAGCTCACTGGGTGCCTGGCGGATCCGCCGGTAAACGGGATAATGCACGCCTTGCTACGCTGATATGCCTCGGAGAGCTCATCGCCAGTGTAGAACTCGCGCCAGTCAATCATGTCGGACACGCCGGCTCGGCCAGCAGCCTCGTGCGCCTCATAAATCCCATTGCAGCCGTGGCCTACATAGATCGTCAGGGGGATGGGCGTCCCCTTGGCCTTCAGGATTGCGAGCGCGTTCAGCAGTTCCTCGTACCCTTTGCCTCGCCGAATGTTGTGTCCGCCGAAGTAGATGTACTTCGTGCGCTCCACGGGCATCAGGTCCGGTATCCCGGCGCCATAGCGGATCACCCTGATCTTCTCGGGGCTGACGCCGAGCTTTACAATCTGCTGCTTCATGTCGTCGCTGTAAACGAGAACCTCGGCGCACTTGTTGTACAAGCGATTCCATTTGGGGTGTTCTTTCTGGAATGGGTCGATCTCGTGAACTGTGACGACTACTTTCTTGTGGAAGACGTCCGCCAGTTCGACGAGGACGAAGAATGGTATGCAGCCGAAAGCTTCCAACACCTGGTCAAAATGAATGATGTTCGCGCGGCGCGCCCGAAAGTAGTACAAGAATCCCCGCAGCGTGGCCAGCGGCAGATCCAATCGCAGATACTTTACCGCCAGATACTTCAGTGTTCCCTGCCCTTTTCCGGGATACCGCGGGGCATGCGGGATCGCGATGGCCTTGCAGTTCGAGTTGATCAGTTCGTCTGCGCTGATCGCAAATTTCCGAGCCGAGGAAAAGCACCGACAGTTTGAAGTGATCACGTCCACTTGCATTCCGCACTCCCGCAAGGAATCCACCATCTTGCTGCAGTTGTGCGAGTACATGTCGTTCTTGTACCAGCAACCGATGTAAGACAACGTGACGGGCGAAGCGTTTTCAGCGACC
>JBELAC010000008.1:0-45433 GCA_049509215.1 Terriglobales bacterium | reverse complement strand
TGGAGGGCTTACCACGGCTTGAGCCGGATGAAGGGAAACTTTCACGTCCGGTTCTGAGGGGAGAGAGCGCCAGCGATGACGCTCTCTTACCCGACTTCAATCAGCTCTACGAAAACGGCCGCATCGAGCAAGCCGCGTGCTGGGCGCATGTGCGGCGCAAGTTCTACGATCTGGAGCAAGCGCACTCGTCGCCGGTGGCGCGGGAAGCGCTGATGCGGATCGGGACGCTGTATGGCATCGAAGAACAGATTCGCGGCAAGCCGCCGAACGAACGCCGTGCTGTGCGCCAGGGGCAGGCCCAGCCGCTGCTCGACTCTCTGCGGCAGTGGTTCGAAGCGACTTTGTCGAAGCTTTCGCGTAAGTCGGAGACGACGGCGGCGATTCGTTATGCCCTCTCGCGATGGGACGCGCTTACGCGCTATATAAAGGATGGACACATCGAGATCGACAACAACGCCGCCGAACGCTCATTGCGCGGCGTGGCCCTGGGCCGGAAGAACTACCTGTTTGCCGGATCCGACAAGGGTGGAGAACGTGCCGCTGCGCTCTACAGCCTGATTGGTTCGGCGAAACTCAATGACCTCGATCCCGAAGCCTATCTGCGCGAAGTGCTCACCCGCATAGCCGATCATCCCATCAACCACATCGACGAACTGTTGCCTTGGAACCTCAAATCCACACCTGCGGAAGTGTCCACTTAACCCTTTCGTGGACACTTAGCAAGACGGTTCACTTCGGACGCTTACGCTCAAGCGCGCCGCGTTGAATTTGCTTTCACAGACTCAAAACACCTGACAAGCCCGTTGGAGAGAATCGATATTGCATATGCAACGAGGCCGCGAGCGCACCGCACAGGATTTACGGTAGGGACAATCGTAGACTACCGCGATGTTTTGCTTTGCTTGGCCGTGATTACAATGATACCCACGACCACGGCCATGCCAATCAATATCCCCTCGCCCAAAAGGAACACATTGCGGCATGTTGAATATCGCATGTTGTCGTGGGTAATCCCGTATAGACTAAGTGCAGCATAGGCTAGGGCGATTAGTCCCAGCACTGTTTCATATCGCGAATCCCTAAAAGTCCTCTTCGACCACAAAAAGCCCAGAGAAAACACTACGCCCCCAACAAAAGCTATCAAGGTCACGGTGAATCGGATCGCCCTAGCGATGCTTGATTCCCTCTCGATGGACTCCAACGCGCGGCGAGCTTCCGGGGATCCTTGATAGGCGGCCTTCCGGTACCACCGTATAGCGTTGGTATAGTCTTGCGGCAGTCCTTGGCCGTAGAAATACATGTAACCGAGGCTATATTCGGCTTCCGCATTGTCCTGATAAGCGGCCTTGCGATACCAACGTATCGCTTCGCTGTAATCCTGCGGCACCCCTTCGCCCCGCTGGTACATGAATCCTAAGTTAAGCTCAGCCGACGAATTACCTTGCTCCGCAGCCTCCCGATACCAGCGGACCGCTTCGGAATAGTCCTGCGACACTCCTTTGGCCTCGTAATACATGGAGGCGAGACCGAATTCACCCCTCGCGTTACCCTGTTCAGCCGCCTTTCGATACCAGTCGGCTGCCTCACTGCAGTCCTGCGGCACTCCGTTGCCATAGTAGTACATAAAAGCGAGACCGACTTCGGCGTTTGCGTCACCCTGATCAGCCGCTTTACGATACCAGCGTGCTGCCTCAGCATAATCCTGCCTGCCGTAATACAGGGAGCCGAGAGCGGATTGGGCTTTTGCATCTCCATTCTCAGCCCGACTCCGGTACAAGCTTACGTTCTCAACGAGTTTACGTTGGTCAATCTTTTTGTCTATGAATATCCCCCCAACAACCCCCGCAGCGCATACTACGCCCGTGCCCACAATAAGTTTCCAATTCCGTTTCATATAGAGAGCTTAGGTAACCGTCATTCATTGCACAAACGAAACCCACACATTGGTTCCCAAGATAAAGTCTCACAAGCTCAGGCGTGCTTATCCGTCGATGTTCGGGTATTGACCTAATAACTCCAAGTAAAACTTATGAGATTTCATAACTCGGTAAATCACCTGCGAGCCGTTGATTCACAATTCCACTGTCCAGGTTCGTAGAGCCCGGGAAAGTGTACGGCGCAATATTCTCGCCTACTGGCACCGGCTCCGGAGCCGGAGGCCAAACTCCAGGCCCCGGGAGACGCGGAGGGCCTGGTGCAGGCATAATTGGCGGAATCTCGTCGTGTGGCGGTTCCGAGCACTTATTGTACTCCTCAGGACCTATTTGACCGGGTATGGGGTGCGGTACGCCGATAGTAACGGTAGGCGGCCAAGCGCTAATCGTAGGCGTAGATGGACCAGTGTTAAGCGCTTCGGCTGTGCATTCGAATATCTCAGCAAGAACAGGTCCAAGAGTAAGTGCACCAACTAGAGAGCCTGCCGTAAGGAAACCCGGGGACAGACGGGACGTACCCCGGTTTCTTCTCGCCAGCTACCCGAAAGAAAGCCTGTGAATGTCCCGTCTGTCCCCACATTTCCTGCCCCAGCTTCCTTGATGTGGAGGAAGTTGTTTCGAAGGGTCGTCTCGACGCGTTAGGCCCAGTTTCCTGATAAAATTCCCGACGGTTACATGGGGAGGCTTGATGCTCGCAGGCACAAAACGCCGATTCCCCACGTGGCAGCATTCACTTCTTCTGGTCATCATCGGCGGCGTTGTCGGCTACTCGTGCTTCGAAAACCTGGACATATGGGGCAATGGCCGTCAACATCAAGCTCTTTACGTGATTGGTTTTTTCGCTGGTATCGTGGCCTTCATCTCGGGAATCGTGAGCTTCCTCGCGATCGCCGTAAAGGCCGTCGCCTCGCCCACTGGATCCGGGTCCGCCATCGCCGCGCGGTCCCCCGCTATGCCTCGGCAGCCTCTTCCAAAGGCTGTCGTCGAACGCCAGGCGTCCATCCCGAGCAGTGCCGCAGCCACTCTTAGTTGGCTGCGCATTACCCTCGCTGCCGTAGTGGCTCTTGCCTGCATTGTTGTTCTGCGGCATTGGGGACGGCCCCCGCTTACCTCAAGTTACGGTCGCGCTTACTGGTTGAGTGCCTTTTTGACCTTGCTACTGAGTCAACTACCCTATGCCGTCGCGCTCGTCCGAACCTGGAAGGTGGCCGACCGGACCGGTCTTGCGCTTGCCATTGCCGCAGGCGCCACACAGGTGCTCGGCACATTCTTCGCCGATCTGCGATACCATGCGCTTCGGCTGGACCCGTGGCCGTGGCTGAGCGGTTCACTCGGTTTGGCCGTGGTCCTATTAGCACTCCTGACGTGGCGGCCCTTCTTTTCCCGCAAAGGCGATGTCGGTCTTCTGATTTCCATTTTCTTCGGCTTCGTCGCCTACACCGCACTCGCGCAAATAGGCCTTGCTATTTTCGCGCGCATGCATGTCCTATGACAGTCGCGGTTATCGAGTTTGCTCCTTGGCCTTCGCGTAGACGGCTCTACACAGCGGTCGCAGCCTGACAAGGCGTGGGAGGAATCAGCTACCTGCGGCTCTGTCACGCAGGGGCGAAAGAAAACGCAATGCAGAAACGCCGTGACGATTCCCGGGGCCGACGGTCTCTAACTGTATGAGAGATAGATACCTTACGGCCAAGTCCTTATTTTTCAAAGACCAGATCGACGACTTTCCTAAATCCTTGATTCTAAACGGTCGAATAACTCCTTATTTCTCAAATATCTAGCAAGAATTTCCTTCTAAGCCTCTGATTTTGAAAGACCGAAATGAGAGGGTATCCATAACTAACTGGTACACACTTTCCGACAGCCCTTCACGTCGATTTTCCGCCACGTAAAAGGTCAATAGAAATTCATCACGACGAGTCTGGGGAAATCGTTTGCGCCTATTCTCCCCTGACCAATTACTGCTTCTATCCCATAGCTCCCATTACCATTTCCCCGCAAGTGGTTGAAATCAACCAGGATGGCTGAAATGAGCCGCAGCAAATTCCGCAACTTTTCCAGCCCTCCCGAGTTCAAATCAGTAGCAACTTCAGAAAGAAGAAAGAAAGCTGAAGGGCACGAAATCCGGGCAATTGCACCGTCGGCAAGCGCGGATTCCGAAGGAAAGGGGTTCAGTATGAAAAATCTAAAATACTTGGCGCTGTTAAGCGTGTTGATGGTTCCACTCGCGTTTGCACAGGCACAAGTTCGAGTAGGAGTCGGCGTTGGGCCAGTCGGAGTCGGCGTTGGCCCGGGTTATGTCGCCGGACCTCCGGTCTGCGACTATGGCTACTATGACTATTATCCGTATGCCTGTGCTCCCTATGGATATTACGGCGCTGACTGGTTTGCAGGCGGCGTCTTCATTGGCGCCGGCCCGTGGTATCACGGCGGCTGGGGACGCGGCTACTATGGTCGCGGATTCTATGGCCGCGGCTACTCTGGCGGAGAGCACGGCTTCGTCGGACGCGGGTACTCCGGCCGCGGTGACTATGGACGCGGTGCTGTAGCGGGCCGCGGTTTTTCAGGCCGTGAAGGTGGCGCCTCTCGCGGTGGCAACAGCGGATTCCATGGCGGCAGCCGTGGCGGATCACACAGTGGCGGCGGATCACACGGCGGACGCCGGTAATCTCCAGCTTAATTGAACAATGACGGCCGGCAGCCAGAGCTGCCAGCCGTTTTCTTTGCCACCGGTGAAAGATCTAGTGAATCCCCTTGCTATTCAGGTAAGGCCCGTATTTTTTGTCGGTGACCCGGATGTGATTGATCAGCCAGTTCTTCAGGAAATTCATGACTTCAAGTGAGAGCGTTCCGGTCGCGCCACTCTTGTATTTCTGCTGCACATCGATGACCTGATGGGTCAGGTCGTCGTGCTGCTTTTTGTGTTCGACAAAATCGGGATATGCGGTTTGCCTGAAGAACTTTTCCTCATTTGCAAAATGAATTTTTGTGTAATCGATGAGGCCGTCGAGAGTTTTGCCCAGCGCGTCTTTTCCTTTTCCCGCTTGAACCGCGTCGTAAAGTTCATTCAGCAGTCCAACCAGTTTCTTATGGTCGCCATCGAGCGAGCCGACGCCGACTGACATTTTGTCATTCCACATCATGAGAGGCATTTGCGTTACCGTCCTTTCCAGAATTCAGGCCGATCACGACCTGTCAAAACAGCGAACTTTTTCCGAAATGCCGTGGGCGGTAGCGGCAATCCCGTCAAGGGTCGCAACCACGCCCTCTACACTGTCGGCAGCTTCTTTGGCGAAGTTAACCACCGTGTCAAGGGCTGTGCTTTGTTCGACCGCAGCCCCCGCAACCTGCGAGACCAGTTCCTGCACGGCGGCCAAATTTTCATTGACCTCCGACGCGGAAGACATCACTTCGCGGTTGGCGTCCTGGATCGACGCCAGCTGCCGGTTGACATCTCCGGTTGCCTGGGCAGTCTGCCGGGAAAGCGATTTGACTTCACTGGCCACGACCGCGAAACCTCGGCCCGCTTCTCCCGCGCGCGCGGCCTCAATGGTGGCGTTGAGAGCCAGCATATTGGTGGCGTGAGCGATGCTGTTGATCAGGCGAGCGGTGATGGAAATCTGGTCGACGAAGCGCGCCAAGGAAGCAACGCGCCCAACTGCAGTCTGAGTCGCGGAGGCAGCTTGGGCGGCGCGCTCTTGCGATTCCTGCACGCGAGTCTTGACCTGCTCCATGGCGCGCAGAATTTCTCCCATCATTCCCGAAACCATGCGCACGTTCATGAGAACGTCGGAGGCACCGCTGGAGGCGGCGGCTGAGTCGCTTTCGGCCTGCCCTGCATCCGCTAGCAACTCCCTCAGTAGGTCCGTCGTCGGTGCTGCATCCGCCATGCCCCGTCATCCTCGATTGTCGTCCCGCGAGTGCAGGATTAGTGATGTCTAATGCCGGCCAGTCTTTTCCGTGGACTGCAAGTATTCCGCCAGCCTCGCGACATACAGATGTGAATCGGCGGGATCGTCACTCGGGCGACGTGACGAATGGGCATAGCAAGGCGGGTTTTACGCCCCGAATCGGGCACCAGCGAAAAACGGTCCCGGGCGCACACCGTTCCAAGTTGCTTCCTGATAGCTGACAGCTGAGAGCTGCGAGCTTCCTAGGGACTCACGCCCCCGGTGTGACAATCGCTACAGTTGACTGCGGTCATATCGCCCAGATCGACCGGATGCTTGAACTCGCCGGGAATCGGCGTCGTGACAGCGATCTTGTTTTCCTGCTGACTCAGAACCGTGTGGCAAGTATCGCAGCCCTTGGGGATGACCTTGCCATCGGCGCTGACATGGTTACCGTCATGGCAGCGGAAGCATCCGTTGAAGTAAAGATGGCCGATGTTGTTGGGATGCGTTCTCCAGTCGAGTTTCATCTCGGGGAAAAACGTCAGCTTGTAGATCCGCTGGAGTTCGTCGACCGCGCTGCGGATCTCGGGTTGTTTGGCCTTGGCAACGTCGGGATACTTGCTTGCGTAGAAATCCTCGATGGTCTTGGCGATGCCCTGCATGGCAGCATCGTCCGTATCGTACTTGCCGGTTAAAGCAATCACCGACTGCTGCTTGAGGAAGGGCAGGCTGATATCGAGTCGATGCGCGGCGAAGGACCGATCCACGGACGTATCGGGCGGAACGTAGATGTGGGTGGGGCGGTTGTGGCAGTCGATGCAATCCATGCGGCGCTTGGGAGTACCGGCGATCTGCTCTTTGGTTAGTTTGGAATCCTTGGTGAAGTACTCGGTGACGCGCCCCTGTGGATCTTTGGCGTACACGTAGGGGATGTCCTGGCGCTCCTCGTCGGTGGCAATGTAGCTGATTTGATTGGAAATGTTCATGTGCCAGTGGATGCCCTCGGGTTCGCCGGTTGAGGGATCGCCGCCTCCCGTGCTGATCAGAAGGCGAATCTGACGGGGAGTATTGTTCTCATCGCTGGCAAAGTGGTTGAACACTTTGAGCTGAGCGCCATAGAACTTTTTCGGCCAGTGGCAGGTTTCGCAGGTGTCGGCGGCGGGGCGCAGGTTGTGGACGGGAGTGGGAATCGGCCGTGGAAACGTGTTGAGAACAGTCTTGAAAACCTGGCGCGCGCCAGAGAGCTTCGACTTAACGTACCAAGTGGCACCGGCACCAACGTGGCAATCGACGCAGGCTACGCGGGCGTGGGGCGACTGCTGGTAAGCCGTGAACTCGGGGGCCATAACGGAGTGGCAGAGCTGTCCGCAGAATCCGACCGAGTCGGTAAAGGTATAGGCCTTATAGCTTCCGATCACGCTCATGCCCACGAAAATCACAACGAAAGCCAGGAAAAATGCAACCGCACCGCGTTGCGTGGGGTCGGAGAAATCGAGCCGGAAATAAGGAGTATCGCCGGTGGCCGCGAGTCTCCGGTGCCGAGTGTAGAGTGCCCCGAATACGGCAAGTACCAGGCCGACAAACAGGAATCCGGGCGCGACCATGTAAGCAAGAATGCCGACGTACGGACTGGAATGGGCGGAGGTGATGTCAATGAAAAAGAGGAACAGGATGTTGCCGAGAGCGACGATGGCGAGCGCGAGCCCGATGATCGAAATGGGATTACGGACTAGTTCGCGGATGCGGGCGAGTCCGGTAGCGTGCGAAACGGGGCTCGGGTTCGATTCGGCCATGATGACGACAAACCTCCAAAATTCGTTTCAGGAATCAACGCTTATATCAGAAATCTTGCGCCGGCGCAGTGTCGGCAAACGCTTTCAGGAATATAACTCTCGGCCGCCGACAGTTCGACGCTTTTATCGAGTTTCGGCCTTCTCGCGGCAGCGATCAGGGCAGATTTGCGGCACACCAACTCAAAATTGTTTTCGCTAATTATGCCGAATCGGCTCTGACTCCTCGTCTTCATCGGGAATCGCGCTGGCGTGACCGTTGCCATGACCATTTCCGTTGGCGGAATCGGCACGGGCCGCAGCTAGCAGAGTCTCGCTATCGAGTCCGTGTTCTTCCTGATAATGATGCGCGGACACCTTGCCGTCCCACCAGGCCCAGTTCATGGGATAAACATCGGGATCGAGGAAGATCTGATAGAAGTGCCAGACGATGATGGCGAGCGTGGCGAGAATCGCTTCGTAAAGGTGGACAGCAGTGGCCACATCAATCCACCAGCGCGGGAACAGATGACCAACCGTCACTTTAGCCCAGAGCGCGATGCCGGTAGTCGCCATGACGATGACGCCCCAGACCAAGGCCCAGTATTCGGCTTTCTCGGCATAGGTGAAGCGCTTGAACTCGGGCTTGGCGCCGCCGAGTCCCAGGTAGTAGCGCATCACGCCCATGGCATCGGTAGCATCCTTGGGCGCAGGGAGCATATCCATGACCATCTTGCGGCCATCGCGCGTGAGGAAGAGATAGATGAGATGATAAGTGCCTGCGCCGATCATGACGACGCCCGCGGTGCGGTGGATGATACCGCGAACGCGCTCTCCCATGCCGGGGATGAGCGAGAGCCACGAGTCGGGATACTTGAGAGCGAATCCCGTGATCACCAGAGTGATGAAAGAGATGAGAAGAGTCAGGTGCTGCCAGCGCTGGCTGGGATTCATGCGCGTAATGGTGCGCGGGTAACGGTCGCGCAGGATAATCGCTTTACGTCGCCAGATGATGAGGTTGTGCAGGACCATAGAGCCGATCACGCTCAAGATCATCAGCAGATAAAAGCTTCGGATCCAACGCACAGCCTTGCTGCCGATATCGGCGGAGAGCGGGGCATCCACGTGGACTTTACCAAGCGTGAATTTCTCGGTCACGCCGGGGTGGCATTGGCCGCAGGTCTTTACCAGATTCGCTGGGCTGATGGTGGAACGCGGATCGCTCGACGGCAGGATGTTGTGGACACCGTGGCAACTTGCACAATTGGCGACGATTTGCGAGCCACGCTCGGAGGCGAGTCCGTGATAGCTGGCGAGATAACTAGAGGCACGGCCGCTTTCGACGCCGAGTTCCTGCGAGAGGCGCACGCCTTCATGGCAGCGCGCGCAAGTGATTTTCGCGAGGTTCTGCGCGTTCACCGGAGAATTCGGATCGAGATGCGACTTGATGGAGTGGATGCCGTGGCAGTCGGTGCAGACCGGAGCCTGCGAGTTGCCCCGGGTGATGGCCTGTCCGTGGATACTGGCCATGAATTCGGTTTTCACCGACTCGTGGCACTTGGCGCAGGTCATCGGAACATTGAATTTGAAGATGGATGATTTCTCGTCGCTGGCGCGCCGAATTTCATGAACGCCGTGGCAGTCGGTACAGACGGCGGCTTTCGTGGATCCATTCGCAACCGCTTGCCCGTGCACGCTCTGCTCATACGAATAGAACTGCTGCGTGGTTTCGCCGACGGTCTCCATAACAGGCTTCTTGGAGTGGCAACTGGCGCACGTGGCGGGAATGTTGTTGTGGTGAACGGGCGACTTGGGATCGTCGGCTGCGACGATCTGGTGCGGGCTGCCGTGGCAGCTCAGGCAGGTCGGAGTCTTCATGTCGCCGGCTTTGCGGGCGATGGCATGCACGCCAAGTTGAAATCCCTTAACGGCGTCTTCATGGCAGGTGGCGCACTGCTCGGGCACAACTTTGTCGGCATGCTGAACGTCATGCGTCTTGCCGTGGCAACTCGCACAGGCCTCGGCACCAAGGATGGAGTGCACGCTCTTGGGAACCTGCGCGGTCTCATCCGCGTGGCAGGTGGCGCAGGTGGGCATGCGCATCGGCTTCGGGTGGGGATACTCTTTCACGCCCTCATGACAGAAAGTACAGCCCAGATCACCGTGCACGCTGCTTTTGTGTTTCGCAGGGTCGACATGCAGGCTCTTGCCGGAGTCGGATTTCATTCCTGGATCGCCGTGACAAGCGAGGCAGTCCTGATCGGCGGCCAGGGCCGGTAGGGCCCAAAGAATCGCCAGGGCCAAACTGAACCGGAGCAGCCATCCGAATTGTTTTTCTGCTTTCATTTCCAAAACTCCTTTTACCGATACGCAAACAGCATGGCGTAGATGATCCAGATTACGATGCTGAAACCGATGGAAAGCGCGACCCATGCGAACATGCGGATCGTCCGTACCACGATTTCGGGTTGAGGATCTTCCATGTGCGCTTCCAGCTGGCCACTCGCCACTAGCGCCTCGTATTCCAGAGGCTTGTCACGTTTCAGTTCGGCCAACGGCATGTGGCCCGTGAAAACCGTGGTATCCATCGGAAATTTTTCGGGGCGCAAATGAGTATTAAAAAAGTGGACGGTAAAGATGAAGCCGGTGGCCAGGAGCGCCTCGTCACTGTGGATGATGGTCGCGACGTTGATGAACGACCCCGGAATGAAGCGCGTGAAAAAGACCGGAAACCACAGCGTGAGGCCGGTCGAACCAATAACGGCGATTCCCCAGAACACGGCGAAGTAATCGAATTTTTCCCAATACGACCAGCGCCCATATTGCGGACGCGGCCCCTTGCCCACGAACCACTTCATGGTGGCGAGGAACTGATCCAGATCCTGACGGTTGAACATCATGGTGTCCGGCCCAAACACCATGGACCACCAGGACCTGTTCTCCCGTTTTTTCATTTGAACGAGGCTGTAGAGGTGAGTGGCGAAGACGCCGAACATGAGCACTGCAGCCGTGCGATGAATGTAACCGGCGGTCTGGAATCCGCCCAGGAAGTGGGACACGGTCACTGCCCACTTGGTGTATGAGAACTTCAGTGTCATGCCCGTTGTAGCCAGGCTGATGAAGCTCACGATCATGCAAGCGTGCAGCGCGCGCTGGTGGCGAGCGAAGCGGACAAACTCGCGTTCCGGACGGGTGGCTTCCCACGCCAGTTGGGCGGGAGATTTCTCTCCCTGCGTCGTGAGTTCGAGATCAATCGGCATGGTTTCCATCCTTGCGCTTGCTGGCCGCGCTGCCCTCGGACGACTGCGCTCTCAGTTCCGCCTGAGCTTCCTCGGCGCGAAGTTCGCGGCGCATCTGGAGAGCTTTCGGTAGCCACAACAAAGTGTGAATTCCTCCGAAGACGAAGGTTGAGAGCAGAAGAGCCGTCATGCCCCAGAAGGTCCAGAACAGAAACGGATACTTCTTCGGGTCGTGGTGCGTGGCATGAGTCAAATAGCCCGCAAACCGGCGAGTCGCATTGCTGTGGCACTTCTGGCAGGTGGCCACGACGTTGGCCCGGCTCAGGTGCGAACGAGGATCACTGACGGGCTGGATATCGTGCGAGCCGTGGCAATCGAAGCACTTCGCGGCATTGGTGTAGCCCAGACGCGATACCTTGCCGTGATACGTCTCGAAGTAAGTCTTGGCAATCTCTCCGTGGCAACGGCCGCAAGTGCTCAAGATGTCGAGTTTGAAGCCGGCTTCATCCGTGCGCCGGATCGAGTGAGCAGTGTGGCAATCGCTGCAGACGGGGAGAGCCTTGTCGGTCTTTGTAACCGTGGCCGAATGCACACTCTGCACGAACTGTTCCTGGATTCCATGGTGACAAGCTCCGCACGTAGCAGGCACATTCTTTGGATTCACCGTGGAATCGGGATCGGTGCGCGGCAGGATCAGGTGCGCTGTGTGGCAACTGGTGCAGGTTGCGGTGACGGTCAACCCGCTCTTGTTAAGGCCCTGGCCGTGGATGCTCTCGGTGTAGTGCTGAATGATCTCGTGCTGTCGCCCGGCATAACGCACAGCCGCTTTTTGGCCTTCGCGGTGGCAGCCACCGCAGAGCGTCGGAACATTCGTCGGGAAGCTGGATGACTCGGGATCGTGCTTACCGAGGATGTGATGCGTGCCGTGGCAATCCTTGCAGATAGGAGCGTTGTGATCACCGGCGGCTTGAAGCTGGCCGTGACGGCTGCGCTGATACTGGTTGCCGACTTCTTCGTGACATTTGCTGCAGTCGACCGGGTGCGTGATCGTTTCGCACGGCCGGACCTTCGAGGCATTGACCTCGGAATGGCACTGGCTGCAGGCGACTTTTGCATGGCGCGAGCCGGCAACCTCGGCGATGTGTACAAGCATCGGCCGGCCGTCTTTGGCCTTCAGATTTTCGTCCGCATGGCAACGCATGCAGTCTGCGTCGGCCATACCCTGGGAATAGAAGACATTGCGGATCTTATGAGGCTGGTGGCAATCCACGCACGCGGGAAGAACGTTCGCCTCTTTTTCCCAAAGCTCGCCCTTGATCGTCTTGCGGTGCACGACTTCGATTTGCGCGTGACACTGGGTGCAGGTGGCGGCGATATTCTTCCGGTTGATCGAACTTTTCGGGTCGGTGTGCGGCAGGATGTTATGCGGCGTGTGGCAGGATACGCACGTCGCAGCCACGATCAGCCCTTTTTTCAGGACCGCTTCGCCGTGAATGCTCTCGGAATAATTCGAGAGAATGTCGTGCTGGTCGATGTTGCGCGTCTTCATTACGGACGTGCCTTCTTGGTGGCAACGACCGCAAACGAAGGGAATCTTCAGGGCTGCGACGGCAGAGTTCTTGTCTTTCACCGGGAGGATGTCGTGATTTCCGTGACAATCCACACAATGCGGCGCCAGGGCGTCTCCCTTGGCGATCGCTTTCCCGTGAAGTGAATTGGAATGCTGCTTATATTCGTCGGTGTGGCAGGTGCCGCATTGCACCCTGGCCAGAGGCGCGTTGTGGGGCAGCTCTTTGCCTTCCAAGTCGGCGTGGCAGTTGGTGCAGGACAGCGAGCCATGGACCGAGGAAGCGAACTTCTTGCCATCTACGAAGCGCGAAACCGTCTTACCATGCTGAGTTGTGGTCAGGCTTTTGTCGCCGTGACAAGCCAGACAGTCGTCGTTGGAAACGTCGGCGGCCGGAGCCGATAGGGTCGCCGCCAACAGGAGAAACAGTCCCGACACGGCGAGCTTCTTCGCGGCTCGAATGCCTGCCCATGCTGCCATGCGAGACAACCTCCCCAATCAATACGATGGATGAATGACTATTTATCTTCGGGGGGAAGAGAACATATGGGCAGTGAGACAGCGCACTCCGGCACGTGACTGGTGTCACATGGTGGATGTACGGGCAAAGGAGTGAGGAAGGAATGAGCGAATAAGAGCCTGTTTGCAGGAGAAAACACGATCCCTGAAGCCGAAGATCAGAGCGGTCGATCCGCGTGCGCCAGAAGGCCTCGTACACGAGCACTGGCGTTGCATATACGCGCCCAGCGAGAGGCCACGCCATCACCTCACATCTGGCCTCAGTGGACTTGGAAGGTGTGAGAGTGGTTGTGGGGATGAGTGTGCCGGGTATGTGTCAATCCGAGCGTGCGCACACGGTCATAGGCCACGTGAAGATCCTCACTGAGTAGATTGACAACCTGCAAGCAGACTTCGCGATGCCGGCGGAGAAAATGTAGCAGTTCTTTGCGCCGCACCACGGCGACTTGCAGCGGTTCAGTCGCCTCCGCTGTAACCTCGTAGAGTCCCCCGGAGAGCGCGGCACTCATCCCTAGTACTTCCCCGGCGGACGCGGTGCGCAGATTCATACGGCGTCCATCTTCCGAGCAGACAGAAATGCGCACGCGGCCCTTGCACAGCAGGAAGATTCCGCGGTTTGGCTGACCTTCCCTGAAAAGTACCGTGCCCTTCGGGTAATCCTGGAGCGATTTGATTCCGTCGAATTCCTGCAGGGCATCGGGAGGAAGATCGCAGAAAACACGATCTGAGCGCTGGGCACAATCGAGACAGCTCTGCAACATAAGGTTCTCCCCTGGAATCGTGATACGCGATGGAGGGGAAAGAAACAGTGACTGCAGTCACCCAAAAACGTGACCCTTGGCACAGGCGGGCGAACTGATCAATCCGGTGTCTGCTCTAGCCAGTTGTGGCAAGCGAACGGAGCGCCGCCTTGTTGCGAATCACCAGCGTTGAGCCCTTGGTCTGCAGGATTTGGCGCTTCTTGAGGTCGGCAAACAGCCGGGTCACGGTTTCCCGCGAGGTTCCGATCATCTGCGCGATTTCCTCATGGGTCAGAGCGAGTTTGAGACGCGGCTCCTGCTTTTGGGATTCGCCGTTTCTGGAACTCCAGTCGATAAGTAGTTTCGCCAGTTTTTCGGCGGCGGAATGCGAAAGGCCAAGAGAGCGGACTTCGTGACAGGCTACGTTGTACTTTTCGCTGAGTTGTTCGGCAACTTTGAAGCAAGCTTCGCTGTGATCCTTCAGGAAGCGGAGGAAATCCTCGCGTTTCACGAAATTTACCTGGCAGGGATCGATGGTCTCGGCAGTCAATTCATAAGCCTTGCCAGAGACGGCGGCGCTGAGGCCAAGAACTTCGCCAGGTTCTGCAATTTTGAGAATAAGTGTTTTGCCGTCACTGGCGCAGATCGAGAGCTTGACCCGTCCTTTGCACAGGACAAAGATTCCGCGCGGAGCCTGGCCTTCGACGAAAAGGACGGCGCCTTTGGGGTAAGCCGTCGCATACTTGATGCTCTCGAATGACTGTAGGGCTGCCGTGGGCAGGTCGCAAAAAAGGCGCTCCGCGCGCATCTTGCAAGTGAGACAGCTTTCGATGATATCCAGACCGTATGGTGAGAGCACGCTCTACCCCCTGGTGACACCGTCCAGCTTCGGGCCGCATGGTTGCATGAGGAGCGCCGATGTGACGGTTATCACGTATTCAGTGTGCGTCCCTGCCTAACTAGCGGCGGTGACAGAGGGCACATGTAGGTGTGATGTGAATCACAGGGGTGGCTAAGGTCTTAAAGAGACTGGCGTAATCACCGGATTCACTGGAATTGACGCGGGTTTCGGGGCATACTAGATAGACAGTCCCGCAACCGTATTCGACATCCGGGGACATCCCGCGCTTATGTTTCACGATGACAGCCATCCCGAGAATCACCTGGAGCGCGCCAGTCTGGCGCGGCCGGGGCAGGCCGGTTTACCCCCTGCTCTTCCCGATGTGGAGTTGCAGCGAAAGCGCATGCTCATTGCGCTCGGAATCCTGGTTTTGGCGCTCGGGGCCGTGATCCTAAAGGACTGGGATTTCTGGTTTCCTTCCAAAGGAGAAACAGGCGAGGCTGCGGTCCGCAGCCGGAGCAAGAGCACGGCTCAGGAAGTTCCGGGCACAACGGCGCCGGTCGTGGCCCGCGAACGGAAGCCCACCAAGCCAATACCAGCGCCATCGTCGCCTGCCGTTCCGTTTACAGCGACCGCCGAGCGAGCCGTGCTGCCACCGCTGCAGGTCGAGGTCGTTGCCGGAAACCGCCATGTTACGGTGCCCGCGAAGAGCAATGCGATCCATGTGGATGTGGGCGCCGGTGCGGAAGCAAGCAACATGCCACCGAGCACAAATGCGAGAGCAAGCGGCTCCGATCACGTCCAACTTTCGCCACAGACCGCGCAGAATGTCAGTGTGAGCGTGCCGCCAGATTATCCGCTGCTGGCGCGGCAGATGAAGGTGCAAGGCGTGGTCAGTTTGCAAGCCCTGATTGCCCGCGACGGGACGATCCAGGAGTTGCAGATATTGAGCGGACCCGAGATTCTGGCGACGGCCGCGCGCGAGGCCGTGAAGCAGTGGCACTTCAAGCCCTACCTTCAAAACGGGCACCCGGTTGAAACTCAGGCAAAGATCACTGTCAATTTCACAATCTCTACCAACTAAGCGTGATTCGGACTCTACCAAACTAAGCGTGATTCGGATGCGCAGCCTTCGGTGTAACTCACGGTCGGTTCGAATTTCATCCACAATTTTCTGTGCCTCGATCATTGTCCTCGGCGGGCTGAATGCAACTGCTGCGGCCCAGGCGCAGGCAGCGATAAAGGGAGTGGCTACCGTGGCTTTTGCCCTTAAGAGTCCTGATTTTGCGAGTGGAGAAGAGATTCCCAAGCGTTTCACTTGCAGTGGCGAAGATCAGTCTCCCGCGCTGGAATGGAGCAACGCTCCGAATGGCACGAAAGCACTCGCATTGATTGTCGATGATCCGGACGCGCCAACGGGAACCTGGGTGCACTGGGTGATCTACAACATGCCGGGAAATGCGCATTCGCTGCGGCAAGGAATTGAACGGAAGGCAGAATTGGCGGACAGAACACGGCAAGGGAAGAACGATTTTCGCAAGATCGGCTACAACGGTCCGTGTCCGCCTCCGGGCAATCCTCACCGCTACTTTTTCAAGCTCTACGCGCTGGATGCGGAACTGAAGCTCGCACCGGGAGCGAGCAAGAGTGATCTCGAAAAGGCGATGGAGGGGCATGTTCTGGGGCAAGCGGAATGGATGGGACGCTATCGCCGGTGACTTTGATTTAGCAGGGGGTTCGGGGCGGTGAGATCGATTGGGCGCAAAATTAAACGGGCGTCCGAATTCTTTCGAATCCAGGCGCCCGGGCAGCCCTCCCCCAGAACTGCTCAAATGCAATGTACGTCTAAACCGAAATTCTGAAAATGGCACGCGGGTGCCAAACAAGAACCACGAAAGTGCCAGTCACGTAAATCACAGATTACACGGCACTAATCCACTCACGAATGCGATTCAGGTAGGCATCCCAGACAGTCTCTACCACGGGAGAAAAAATGAGGCGCGGCATCAAATCGGAAGTCGTTATCTTCCCCCGTGAGGCGTTACTTTAATTTCGAACAATTTTGGCCACAACTTTCCAGTGACGAAAAGACGATCGCTCCTGGCGTCATAGGCAATGCCATTCAGGACAGCATTTGGATTCGCCAGTTCACGCTTGTCGATGATTCCGCTTAAGTCAATCCAGCCCAGGACCTTTCCGGTGCGCGGAGAGATGCGGATGATCTCGTCGCTTCCCCAGATGTTCGCGTAGATCTCGCCGTGAATGTATTCGAGCTCGTTCAGATTGTCGATTCCCTTCCCTGTCGCATCCACGACGTGGATGCGGCGGGTCTCGCGAAAGGACTTCGGATCGAGAAAGCGAAGGTATGACGTCCCGTCGCTCATAATCAATTGCAAGCGGTCGTGCGTGAGTCCCCACCCTCCGCCTTCGTATTCGAACGTCCGCAGCAATGAGAAGCTGAACCGGTCGTAAACAAACGCCTTGTGGGCCTTCCAGGTTAACTGTACGAGCGTGCTTCCCCAATCCGTGAGGCCCTCGCCAAAATACTCTTGGGAGATCGTCCTTCTGCAGAACACGGCCCGTGGATAAATCCACCATGCGCAATGATGACCTGCCGTTCAGTCCCGTGCTTTCGTACAGGCGGCCATCCAGATAGATCAGTCCTTGAGTGAATGCGTCGGGATCGTGCAGATAAGTGTGAATAATCTGATAAGTATCGGCTTGGTGTGGTGAGCGCGCAGGTATCGCAGTCGTCTGTCCGTGGAGCGTGGAAGTGGCGAGGACGCAGACAAGGAATATGCGCAGGCGGGAGCGGCGAGGCATGGAGGAGTCAGATTAAGTCAGAACGAGGATTGAGGCAAATAGGAATCCTTATTCACGGTGTTGTTTCAGCGCCTCAGTTCGTCAACCACTCCTGCGTCCGAGGTAGCTAATTTAGATGGTGCGAGCGAGGTGGACGTCAGCACGGGCGGCTGGGGAAAAACATTTTTTATTTTTCCAGGTAATAATCGACAGAGGTGACAACCCGAACAGTTTTCATGATGCTGGTATCGGGCGGGGAGTATCCCGGTTGCTCACTCTCGCCGCCGGCCTGATCTGCAGGCAAGATCGAAAAGACTCCCTGGTTAGCCTGACGAATCGACCCAACCTTGCTCCCCGAATCAGCGGCGAACCGGTCAGCAGCGGCGCGCGCGTTGCGAGTGGCTTCCGTGATCATGTCAGGCTTGATGGAGTTGAGGCCGGTAAACTTGTAGGTCAACGTCTCTCCCGGGTTGCCACCCAGCACAATTCCTTTTTGCAGCAGCAGGATGGTTTTTTGCGCGGCGGCCGCTACCTGATCGACGCGCGACGTGCGGACGGAAATCTGCTGTTCGACGATGTAGCGGTGTGGTGCGCGATTGCCTCCTCCGTATTCCTGCGCCTGCGTGTCAACAACACGGATGACACCGAGTTCGATTTCCGACGGTTGAATACCCTGATCGCCCAGAAACTGCATCACCGTTTTCTTGTCGGCCTCGGTTTTGGCGTAGAGTGCGGCGAGATCATCGCCGGCCTCTTTGTAGGTTAGCAGCCAGATTGCCAGATCGGATTTCACCTTGCGTTCGACCAGACCCTTGACTGATACATAGCGATCACTGAGACGAGTCGCCTTGATTTCGTCTCCCAGCACCCATCCGCCAATAATCAGACCCAGTGCAAGAAGAATTCCAAGAATCGCTGTCGCTCGAGACGTTTGATCGCCATCATTCATATGGGCACTCGCGGCACAGTATAGCGGAGTTAGGCCACCGGCTGAGACAGCCCCACGAGAAACGATTGCTTGCGCTGTTCAAGCCATGTCATCCATTCGCGGAGTCCGTCTCCGGCCAAGCAAGCAACTTTGACAACTTCCATTTCGGGGTGCACGCGGCGCGCGTTGGCAACTGCTGCGTCAACATCGAATGGCACGTATGGAAGTAGATCCGTCTTCGTGAGCACCATGAGTTCGGACTTGAAGAAGATGGAGGGATATTTCAACGGCTTGTCTTCGCCTTCGGTGACGCTGAGAAGGACGATTTTTGCGGTTTCACCCAGATCGTAGCTCGAGGGGCATACGAGGTTCCCTACGTTTTCGATGATGAGCACGTCGAGCTTTTCCATATCCCAGTCGGCAATGTGTTTTTCGATCATGCGCGCGTCCAGATGACAGGTGCCGCCCGTGATGATTTGTTTTACGGGATAGCCATAGCGCTTGAGCCGATTGGCGTCGTTTTCAGTCTGAAGATCACCGGTGAGCAAGGCGACGCGACTACCGCGCGGGAGAGCCTCTAATGTTCTTTCGAGCAGGGTGGTCTTGCCGGAGCCGGGTGAGCTGATGAGGTTCACGACGAACACGCGATTCTCACAAAAGCGTTCCCTCAATTCCGCCGCTACGCGCGCGTTTTCATTCAGGACTTTTCCTTCCAGCGGCACACGGTTCATCTTTCCACCTCCGTTTTTTACATTTCTGCGTTCGTCTTTTCTATTCCAGACTCGTCGATTTCGAGATATGCGAATTCGAGTTCGTCTCCGCTGATGATGCTGGCGCTCAGGCTCCCGCAGGCGGGGCATAACAACTCGTAATTCTTTACTTCGAATTCATGGTTGCAGTCGCGGCAGCGGCTGCGCGAGGCGCGGTACTCGATGTCGAGTTGCAGGCCCGCGAGAGGCGTGTCGATCGTCAGAGCCTCGAACGCGAAGCGCAGCGCGTCCGGATCAAGGCCAGCCAGTTCACCAACGCGGACGCCGACTTTGACCGGGCGGGATCCTGGGCGGCGGCGAGTTTCTGCAGCCACGCCGTCGAGGATCGAACTGGCGATTCCCATTTCGTGCATAAGGCTCTCAACAAATGCGCGGCAGTTGGTCGCCCGCCAGCATGTCCACGCAACGAGAAGTGCCAAGCTCGGTGCGGATGGTCACGATCGGCCATGCGGATTCGACCACCGCGCCAATGACCTGCGCATTCTTTCCCAGCGGATTGGCGCGCATGGCGCCCAACACGGCGTCAGCCGTTTCCGGCGCGACGATGGCAATGAGTTTGCCTTCGTTCGCAACGTAGAGCGGATCGAGCCCGAGCATTTCGCATGCGCCACGGACTTCCTCACGAATGGGGATCGCGCTCTCCTCGAGCTGGATTCCAATATTTGATTGCTCTGCGATTTCATTCAACGTACTCGAGACGCCACCGCGAGTTGGATCTCGCAGGCAGCGAATCGCTCCACTCTCGATGTTGGCGGCAGCTAACATAGCCGCGACCAGATTATGCAGGGAGGCGCTATCGCTTTCGACGGGACACTCAAATTCAAGTCCTTCGCGCTGCGCCAGAATGGCAATGCCATGCTCGCCGATCGAACCGCTGAGTAAAACCTTGTCGCCGGGGCGCGCGCGGTTCGCGGACAGCTCCAGATTATCGGGCACGAGTCCGATGCCGGTCGTGTTGATGAACAACTGGTCACCGCTTCCCTTCTCGACAACCTTGGTGTCTCCCGTGACGATCTCCACGCCGGCATCGTGTGCGGCTGCGCGCAACGACTCCACCACGCGACGCAACACGGCAATGGACAACCCCTCCTCGATGATGAAGGCGACGCTTAGAAAAAGCGGCTTGGCTCCCCCCATCGCGAGATCGTTGACGGTACCGTGGACGGCGAGGGAGCCTATGTCTCCCCCGGGGAAGAAAAGTGGCTTGACGACGAAGGAGTCGGTGGTAAACGCCAGCCGTACGCCTTTCACGTTGAGGATCGCCTGGTCGTCAAGGCGGGACAACACCGGATTGGCAAACGCTGGGAGAAAAATGGAGCGCGTCAGGTCAGCGCTGAGGCGGCCTCCGCTGCCGTGGCCCAGAACAATTGTGTCTTTTGCGGGCAGGGGCGCTGGGCAAGAGAGTTGCGCTAGCGAGTTCGTCTTTTCATCCATTCTTCTAAGTTCCCTGTTCTAGCTCCCAGAAAAACCGCGCTTCCGAAGCTCACTGAGAGCAGACAATTGAAGCCTGAGAACCGCCTCTATGGCGACGGTAGTTATAGTAGGCGGCACACGCCCCTTCCGACGAAACCATTGGGGCGCCCAAAGGATTCTGCGGCGTGCAGCGCATTCCAAACGCAGGGCAGTCGGTCGGCTTTTTAAGACCCTGCAGAACCTGCGCACTGATGCATTCCGCAGGCTCATCAACGTTTATGGAAGCAAGTCCAAAAAGGCGTGAGGCATCGTAATCGCCGTACTTATCCCGAATGCGGAGACCGCTGGCGGGAATTGTGCCGATACCCCGCCACTTCTGATCGGCAATTTCGAAAACATCTTTGATCACACGTTGCGCAGGCAAATTGCCCTGATAGTTCGTCGCGCGCACGTACTGGTTTTCCGCTCTTGCTTCGCCCTTTTCGAGTTGGCGAACCAGCATGAGGACGGCTTCCAAAAGATCAACAGGTTCGAAGCCGCCAACCACAATGGGAACGTGGAAATCGCGGGAGAGAATTTCGTATTCCCCGTAGCCCACTACGGTGCACACGTGGCCGGGCGCGATGAAGCCATTCACGAGACAATCCGGCGACGTCATCAGCGCTCGAATCGCAGGGGGAACGAGCACGTGCGAGACCAGCATGGAGAAGTTGCCGATCTTCTCCTGTTTCGCCTCCCAGACAGCCATGGCATTCGCGGGAGCGGTCGTCTCAAATCCGATGGCGAGGAATACCACTTTGCGATCCGCATTCTGTCGCGCGATCTTGAGCGCCTCGGTGGGCGAATAAACGACTCGCACGTCGCCGCCCTGGGCTTTCACGGTAAAGAGATCGGTGGCAGAGCCGGGGACGCGCAGCATATCGCCATAGGAAACAAGAATCACTTCGGGGCGCGTCGCAAGTTCAAGCGCCTTGTCGATCGTTTCGAGCGGAGTGACACACACGGGACAGCCCGGTCCGTGGACGAGTTCTATGTTCGCAGGCAGAAGCTCATCGAGACCGTAGCGCATGATGGTATGAGTCTGGCCGCCACAGATTTCCATGAGCACATGCTTATGCATTGGTCCCTGGCCGCCTACCGTGCGCGCGATCTCAGCGAGCAGGCGGCGGGCGATCGCTGCATCCCGGTATTCGTCCATGAATTTCATTGTGCGAAGGCTCCGGCTATCGCCAAGAACGGCGGCGACCTTCACTCTAAGCCGTAATAAACACCCACTCGGTGACGGACATCACAAGGCTAAGTGAGCGCCGGAACATCCGCTCCCTGAGGTGCGCAGAAAAAAAGATGACCTTGAA
The DNA here is from genome assembly GCA_049509215.1 of Terriglobales bacterium. Classification (GTDB taxonomy): domain Bacteria; phylum Acidobacteriota; class Terriglobia; order Terriglobales; family Acidobacteriaceae; genus Acidiflorens. The sequence continues at coordinate 23,663 of JBELAC010000008.1, read as the reverse complement.
CGGTGGTGGACGCAGAGGGACCGTCGGGTCGAAGCAGCTCTAGCGGGTTGGCTCGGGAGTGCTGTCCTCAGGCGGCAGTTCTTCTTCAAGTGTGCCCATTTCGGCCAGCAGTTGATAGGTCCGGTGGGCCTCTTCTTCATCAATCTTGCTGATCGCGAAGCCAACATGGACCAGCACATAGTCGCCCACCACCGCTTCGGGGACAAAATCGAGGCGAACCTGGCGGACGATCCCACCAAACTGCACACGCCCGGTGCGCGCGAAGCCCAAGTCTTCTTCTGTCAGGATCTTTCCCGGGATCGCGAGACACATAGCAGGGTTACTCCGAAGCCGAAGAGTCGGCCTCGCAATGGTTATCGCGCCTCTGGAACGCTTCTGCTGTGATTGGCGTCACGACCCGATGTGAGCCTTGGAGAGAAAAGAAAAAAGCCGCCCAAAGGTGGCTTTTCTGCAGTTCGTGGTGGCTCCGGCTTATGACCGGGGAGGGGGCACGCTGCCCGACGGCGGAGTGCTGGGGTTCGTGGACGGACTTGGGTCCGAAGGATTTGTCGTAGAGGGAACGGTTGTTGGCGGTGTGTTCGACGGATTCGTGCCGTTCGGAGACGTGCCGGATGGGTTCGTCGAACCCGGTGTCTCATTCGGCGATCCCGGTTGGGGAGTCGTGTTCGGGGTAGTTGCGGCCGGATTGTTCGGAGTTCCGGGTGTCGAGGCTCCCGGCTCGGAATTGGGGTTCGGAGTCGTATCCGGTGGAGCAGTGCCCGGCCTCGGGGTCGTCGCTCCCGGAGTTGGGCTCTGGCTTTGGCCGGACGGAGAAGTAGCACCCGGATTGGTAGTGGTTGTTCCGCCTTGGCCGGGTGCACTTGAGCCGCTTCCCGCCGTCTGGGCCACAGCCCATGAGCCACACGCTAGCACTGCTGACAATATCGCGATTCTCGTTCTCATTTTCAAAAATCCTCCGATCTCTGACCGATGCACCATTGTGCAAATCGCGACGAAAGAGCGGTATCGGGGATCACCCGTCGATTTGGGACGGAATCGTCGTATCGCGAAGGATCGCTAATCAGCGAACACCATTTGGCCGGGTGCCGTACCGGTGGAAAAAGGCGAATTCAAAATGACTGTGGGCTGACCGGAATTCTGATCGTAGGTATAGGCAGAAATGCCGTTTGCGTTCTGGTCTCCGATGAAAAGGAAGCTACCCTTGGTATCGATGAGCGCAAAAAGGCCGCCGGCCACTACGCTGAAAGGCGATCCGTTGACGGCTGTCAGCTGTCCATCCGTCGATCCAGTCTGCGAATTAATCTCGAAACACCATACGCTGTAATTGGAACCTGGGGTCGTCGCGTACAGGAAATTTCCCTCCGTATCGATGACCAATGTGCTCGGCCCCGAGCCCACATTGGAAGTGAAGGGCGAGCCGGGGATCGGAGAAAGAACCCCGGTAGTGGTGTTGATATTAAAGCCCGAGATATTGCCGATCGCGGTGGACTGAGTGTTTACCGCAGAAGTATTGGCGACATAGAGGTGCTGTCCGCTGCGATCGACGACCAGGGCACTGGCACCCTTGCCGGAGGTGAAGGGCGACCCCGCGACCGGACAGAGAAGGACTCCGCAAACCGTCGAAGTCGTGTCGAAGACGAAAGCGGTGACAGTGCCAATTCGGGGGTTGGACGCATATACCAGATTGCCGGAGGCTGGCATGACGATCTCGGTAGGGGTGTCGTATGCGAAAAAAGGCGAACCAGTAACTTGTGTGAGGACGCCGCTGCTGGTATCGATGGAAAAAACGGAAACGCTGTCCGATAAACTGCTGTTGGTGACCAGCAGATACTTGCCGGATGGATCGATAATCGCGGCATGAGGACTGGTGCCGCCCGTGGGAATCGCAGCTGCGCCGGGGGTTAGAGTTCCATCGGCGGCCACATTGAAAGTCGAGATCGTATTTGCCTGGGAATTCGCCACGTAAAGGTATTTATTGGACAAAAGAGCCAAGCCACTCGGCGAGGTCCCCGTAGCTTGAGGCGTTTGCGCTCCGACGGTGATCGACCCGGTTAAACTGTTAATTTGCAGCAGGGCGACGGAACCCAGAGTGGGCAGCGTCACATAAGCATTGTGGGTAGACCCGAACTGCGGAAGCTTCCCGCTACCGCAAGAAAACAGAGACACGGCCAGAAAAACAAGAACAAGAATGGCACCCATCCCGCCAACCCATTTCAGATCCAGCACGGCGCGCGCCGTCCTCAAAACGCTCATGTGCAAAGCTGCTCCTTAATATCGATTGTGAAGCGCGGAGTTGAAACTACTATCGTGCACGAGAAAGCCCGACTCCGCAACTGCTGGAAGCCAGCGACTACAGAGTCTAAGCCCAAAGCATCGGATTTTCCGGGCTGCGATCCGAGGCCTTTAGCCATTAGATGCGCGCAAAACCGAACCAGAAAGAAGTCATTCGCTCCCACATCACCCCGACCGCCAACCGCATCCCAACCAGCAACCCAGGATCGATTTAGACTATTGTGGTCTAATCGAGATTAAAAGTGATCGACATTCATTGCCACATTTTGCCGGAGGTGGACGACGGTCCAAAGTCCTGGGACACAGCGGTCGAAATGTGCCGGATGGCGGCCGCCGACGGCATTACGCACACGGTCGCAACTCCGCATGCCAACAACCGCTATGCCTACGACCGTCCCTATCTTTTGGGCTTGATCGATCAACTGCGTGAGCGAGTGGGGCCCGTGCCGCAACTCAGCCTGGGCTGCGATTTTCATCTCTCATTCGAAAACCTGGAGCGGGTGCTCGAACGGCCGCACGACTACACCATCGGCGAGACGAATTATCTGCTGGTCGAACTGAGCAATTACAGTATTCCGACGCAACTGGCCGACTGTTTCACGCGGCTGGGCGATCGCGGCCTTACGCCGATATTGACGCATCCGGAGCGAAACCCGATTCTGCAGCAGACGCCGCAGCGGGTGCTGGAATATGCGGATCAGGGCTGCCTGATTCAAGTGACGGCTTCGTCGCTCACCGGATTCTGGGGAGAACGTCCTGAGATCGTTGCTCGCTGGCTGCTGGATCGCTCCGCCGTGCACATTTTGGCGAGCGACGCGCATGAGACGCGGCGCCGCGTTCCAATCATGTCGGAGGCCCGCAAGGTTGCGGTGCAGATTGTGGGAGCCGAATATGCCGAGGCACTGGTAGAAGGAAACCCCGGGGCCGTCGTGCAGGGACAGCCGGTTCCCTATTGTCCGCGTCCGGTGATGTAGTCAATCAGCTATTGCTGCTGGGGGACATTTTCGGCCGGGGGATCTTTCGGAGCGGCCCTCGGACGGCCTGCCGTGGAAGTCATGGCGCTTTCAGGATTGAGCAGGTGATCATGGCTGGGCCCCAATCCGAGTTTGATCAAAGCTCTGGAATCGGGTGTCGTTTTCGACTGCCATCCCTGATCGGCCTGATAGCGCTGCATAGCCGCCTGCGTAGCAGCGTCCCACGTTCCCGAAGGCTCTCCGCCCATGTAGTGCTCGCGAATCAGGGCTTCCTGAATGGCGCGAGCTCGGTCTGAGTCGATCACCTGCTGGCCCTTCTTCTTGGCGGACTTTGAAGATTTGCTACTCTTCTTTTTCGATCTCGCTTTAGCGCCTGAGCCGGTAGTCTTTGTCGCTTGCGTTGACGCGTGAGATGAGTGGCGTTTGGTCGTCGTGTGTTCAGTCGCGTGTGTCGTCGCCGACTGCTTCGTCTTTGCTTTGGATGTCGCGGAAGTGTGCGTGGACTTCTTGGGCTCGGTTGAGGTTTCGGTCTGCGCTGCGGCAATGCTTAGGATGGCCATACACATGAAGCAGAAGAGCCACGCCTGCCGCCAATACCGTGTTTTATAGAAAGCGCGCATCTTTAAGATCGTTGATCCAGCAACTGAAATCGTTTCACCGTGCCGTTTCCCCACACAAAAAATCGGCGAGACCGGCTTACCTATCGTCCCTGAAATGAAGACGGTATGCCAGTCTCGCCGGATTCACACCGGTTACGGAAGTGTCCCCGCCAGGAAGATCGTTCCATCCTGTGCCCGTGCACCGCGAGGACGCACGAGGAATACGACGTCCTGCCCGCTCTTCAGCGACGATTCAATTTTCGAGAAGTCATCCGGACTGTTAACGGGTTGCTTGTTGACTTCAAGGATCACGTCGCCGCGATTCAATCCAAGATCCTCGGCGAAAGAGCCCTGCTTCACGTCCTGCACGATGACACCCTTGCCGGCAGGAATATTAAGACGGTCGGCGAGGTCGCTCGTGACGCCCCGAACCGTGATGCCGAACTTGCTGGCTTTCGGTTCTTCTCCGCCCTGGTTTTCATCTTCCTCACCCAGGCGGGATGCAAAAAGCTTGGACCGATCAGCGATCGTGACCGTCGTTTCTTCTTTCTTGCCGTTACGAACAAAGGTCAGCTTTGCCTTGGAACCCGGCTTACGCGAAGCAATGTCAGCGACCAGATCGTCGCCGTTTTTCAACTCTTTGCCATCGACGGAGGTGATCGTATCGCCAATCTTCAGGCCGGCCGAGTCAGCAGGACTACCCGAAACAACGTTGGAAACGGTTACGCCCGCTCCGTAGATGTGGGCAATCGCCGGATTCGGCTGGGCTGCGAACTCGATACCGATCGAGCCGCGAGCCACGCGGTGCTCTGGTCCAATCAACTGGTTATAAACCACAGCAACCGTATTCGAAGGCATCGCAAAACCGACACCCGCGTACGAACTGGTTTCGGTGAGGATTGCGGTGTTGATGCCGATGACTTCCCCCGCCATGTTCACTAGCGGTCCGCCCGAATTTCCAGGGTTAATGGCCGCATCAGTTTGAATGAAGGATTGGAACTGGCGCTGCGGCACGATGTTACGGCCCTTGGCCGAAACGATGCCCGCCGTCACGGTTTCCTGCAATCCGAACGGGCTGCCGATAGCCAGGACCCAATCGCCAACCTGCATGCCGTCGGAGTTGCCGATTTTGGCGGCCGGCAACGGATGGTCGACTTCGATTTTAATCACGGCAAGGTCAGTCTCCTGGTCCATTCCGATCAACTTGGCGTCGTGCCCGGGCGTTCCCTCGGGCTCACCCTCCAGCTTCACGCGAATGCGATCGGCCTTTTCGACGACGTGACGGTTGGTAACGATGTAACCCTTGGGGTCAACGATCACACCGGAGCCAAGGGAGCGCTGGCGAATCGTGCCGCCATCAGGCCCATTCTGGCCACCGAAAAACTTGTCAAAGAAATCCTGGAACGGGCTGTCGTCGCCGCCACCCTGATCACCCTGGTCCGGGTCGGGTTGGACCGAACGGCCCCCGCGGCGGTGTGGATTCTTGATCGTGGACTCGGTATTGATGTTGACAACGCTCGGCTCCAGTTGCTTCGAAATCTGGGAAAAAGTGTTCGAAAGCTGTTGCGGCGCTGGAATCGTCAAGGGAGTGGCATCGGACTTCTGCCCTTCCTTTCCCTTCACGCCATAAGAAATCACGGTACCGATAAGAATCCCGACCGTGAGCGTGGCCAAAATCGTAAGAGTGTATGCCCAGCGGTTGGCTTTGAGGCGCACCCAAAAGGCGCCTTCGCTCGAATCCATTTGTTCCTCCTAGGACTGCGTAAACGCTAATTATACCTTTGCCTGCGCGCGGGAACCTATTCCCGGACTGCCTATCCATTAGACGCATAAAACAGCCATGGAGTTCAAACGATCGACTTAGCCGGTCACAGTTTCAGCGTCAGCAGGGCCAGGAAGACTCCGGTGTATCCGGCGATTACAAGCAGGACGAATAAGCCGGTCACATTCAGGATGTTAAAGATACCCCAAGGCTTCGCGACCACTCCCAACGCCAGTTGCCAGAGGCCGAACCCGCTCACAAGAGCGCAGAGAGGCACCACTACGAACCCGATAAATCGCCAAATGCCCGCGCGCGGAAAAACAATTAAAAACGTCACAGCGGGCAGAAAAGCCAGCGCTGGAATAAGAGCGAGCGGTGCGGCGATCAGAAAGGCGTGCTCGCGCTCTTTGGCGGTCAAGTTCATCGGAGAGCCCGCGGCTCACTTCGCCTCGTAAACCGTCTTTCCGCCCACCACGGTTCGCAGGACTTTCGTCTCCAGAATTTTCGGCGGCGGGGCGGCCGTAATGTCGCGGTCCAGTACAACAAAGTCCGCCAGCATGCCCGGATCGAGTTTCCCCTTCTGTTTCTCGGCGAACTCCGCAAAAGCCGCCCCGGTCGTATATGCAGCGATTGCCTGCTCCGCCGTCAATTTCTGGCCGGGATAAGTCTTTTTTCCGTCCTCGCTCATACGAGTGACAGCCGAATACACTCCGCGGAATGGAGTAACGGGTTCGACGGGGTAGTCGGTGCCGAAAGCGAGGACCACTCCATGGCTGAGGAACTCGGCCCAGGCATAAGACGTTTCAGCGCGTTTGGCACCCAAGCGCGACTCGGCCCAGTTCATGTCGGTGAGCAGATGGTTTGGTTGCATGGACGCGATGACCTTGAGTTCCTTGTAGCGCTGAACTTGTTGCGGCGTGGTCACCTGCCCGTGCTCGATGCGCAAGCGGAAGTCCGTGCTGCCGTCAACTGCCTTCACTTTCGCTTCCTTCGCAGCTTTTTCTGCCTCAGCGAATGCGTCCAGAGCCATTTGCACTCCCTTGTCGCCGATAGCGTGGAATCCAATCTGGTAGCCTGCGAAGACACGGTCGCGGGTCATCGCGTTTAACTTGTCGGGCCCGTACTGCGGAATGCCGCTATTTCCCGGATCGTCGCTATAGGGCGCGAGCAAAGCAGCAGTCTTCGAGCCGAGCGAGCCATCCATGAAGCCCTTGAGCATGCCAGTGTGGAGCATGTTGTCGCTGGCGGGATGCGAGTCGCGCTTGCGATTCAGTTCCTCGATTGTCTCGTCGAAGGGCAACCACTCGGAAATTCGCGCCGTCAGTTTTCCTTCCCTTTCGAGTTCCTCGTAAATCTGAAAATCCTCCCACTGCGAGTAATCCTGAGCGGAGGTAATGCCGTGACTAGCCAGGTCGGCGAAAGCAAGTTCAATGGCGTGGCGGCGTTTTTCATGCGTCGGCTTTGGAATGACGGCGCGCACGAAATCACATGCCTTCTCGCGCAGAATGCCGGTCGGCGTGCCGCTATCGTCGCGGTCAATCTTTCCGCCTTCGGGATCTTTCGTGGCGACGGTTACACTTGCCAATTGCAAAGCACGCGTGTTGGCAACGCAGATGTGACCATCGACGCGGCCCAGGTACACGGGATGATTACCGCTCACTTCATCGAGATCCCATCGTGTGGGCAGAACTTTGACAGGCCAGATCGTCTCATCCCAGCCTCCGCCAACGACCCACTCCCCGGTCCCAGCGGCGTTGACCTTCGCGTGCAGGCGCTCGCGGAATTCGTCCAGCGTTTTTACGCCCACCATATCGACATTCGTCTTCTCAAGTCCCGCGCTGGCAAGATGCAAGTGAGCGTCGTTGAAGCCGGGCATCACGAAGTGACCGCCGAGATCCACGAGCTTGGTCTCCGGTCCCTTGCGCTTCATGATTTCGTCCCGCGTGCCCACCGCGAGGATGCGATCACCACGAAGGGCAATGGCCTCGGCACGTTTTGTGGAACCCAGGGAGGACGAGCCCAGCATGTCGCCGGTGTAGATGTTGGCGTGGGTGAAAATTACGTCAGCTTTCGGCTGCGGCGCGATCGTTTGCGCCCAAGCCACCGAGGTCAGCGCGCAGAGCAGAATCAGAGTTTGGGTCATGGCTTTCCGGTCACTTCTTCGATTACTCGCCTACACCAGACAGTGCAAGCATTGTAAGCAGAATGCGGCGCAGGCCGAGATCGCGTCCATTGCAGTCGAACCATTCTTGCAACGTGTGGGCCCCCCCCCCGGAACCGCCGCCGCCAATGGCAATGGCTTCTCGCCCAAGCGAAAGCGGGATATTGGCATCGGTCGAAGCACGCTGCACCTGCGCCGCGTTGCCGAGCTGGGCATCTACGGCGCGAATGATCTTCAGCAGGCGCGCATCGGGAGCCAGTTCACCTGCCGGACGGTTGCCGATCTCTACGACTTCGACTTGCACGGCCTGCATTTTGCGCACGGAGCGCGCGAGCGCAGGCTGATTTTCGGCATCAACGGCGTGATCCAACGCAATGCGCAACGACCGCTCCAGACGATCGATCTCCACCATGGAAGTGGAACGCAGGTCAACCCGCATGCTGGCGGATTCAGGAATGGAATTCACCGATGTTCCCCCACGAATCACACCGATGTTGAAGGTCGTCTTCGGAGATGTCGGAACGGGCGTTTCGCTAAGCGTCTGAATCGCCCGCGCAAGAGCGATGATCGGACTGGGCGCGCCGAAATCGCTCCAGGAATGTCCGCCCGGGCCGCGGGCGATCACCTCGAAGCGCCGGCTGCCCAAGGCTTCGGCCACCACTGTGTCTGACCCGGCGCCGTCGACGATCACGCTGTAAGCAATCGAGTCGCGCCAGCGCGGAGTCTGAAAAACGTGCCGCATGCCGCGTAGATCGCCCTCCCCTTCTTCGCCCACATTGCCGATAAAAACGAACGGCAGACCGTGCGTTATCCGCGAACTGTTGAGCACAGTGGCCACAGCCAGCATGGCCACGATCCCTGCGCCATTGTCGGAAACGCCCGGACCGTACAAGCGACTGCCCTGCTGCCGGATATTCAGCGGCGTGGTCGCGGGAAAAACGGTATCAATGTGGGCACTGAGGGAAACGAAGCGGCTCCCATACCCCGGACGAACCCCGAATACGTTGCCGACCTCATCCACTTCCACATCGTTGAGCCCGATCTGGCGAAAACGGTCGGCCAGCCACGCTCCACGTGCCGCCTCGCCAAACGGAGGCGCAGCGATGCGCGAAGCTTCCATTTGCCATTGCGCAAACTGCGATTCCTCAAAACGAAATCGGCTGAAGGCCGAACGGACTTCGGGCAGTCCGGCAAGCCGCGCCACTTCCTGCTGTACCGACGGGTATACCTCGGAAGCTGCTGGGGGAGTTCGCTCCATGGTTCCCGCCTATCTTATAACGAGGGCGCGAACAGAACAGGAGTGCGAGCGACGAGTAAGGCGGAAGGGCTGATCTGACGATGCACTACGGCTGTAAATAAAGACTCCTGTTAGGGCGTCGCTTTGGCAACGCCGTCCGAAGATGGCCTATTCCGATCATCGCAACCGATCCTGTTATGAGCTGTAAATTGCTAAAAATAAACGTGTTGTTTTACTTGAATTTTCAAGAACACTTAGGTTCTACACCTGAGTAGCACTTGACTGCCTGCGCTGCCTGCCTTTGAATGAAGTCCTGACTCCCCAAGCGAAAGTTCAAATTTTACTTAGGGGGTCCTATGTCCATGAAGAAACCAGCCGCGCGAGAATCCATTGCTACCCCGCGCGACTTGAGCCGGGCACTTAAGACGGCGCCTCCTGGCGCGTGGGTTGCGCTGTCCCAGGATAAAGCTCGTATTGTCGGAACCGGTCTGTCGCCTCAGGCAGCCACCTATCAGGCTCACCTTCGCGGAGAATCTTCTCCCGTGCTGATCCAGATGCCATTGGAAGACGACGAGATCGCGGCCGGAGTTCGATAGGCCATTTCATTTCGCTTCAAGGGTTCTTGGCCATACATCTCCGCCGACTTCCCGGTCCGATAAGCCTTCCCACTCCTGCCCAGCCGGGTCGAGTCTATTTTGATAAACTTTGTTCGCGATTTCAGACGGATCTCGCAGTCATTCCCATCCCGTAGAGGCTGTCATGAATAACAAAGTTATCAAGATCGTCGGCATCGTTATCGCGGTGGTCATCGTGATTGCCATTGCTCTCCCGTTCCTTATCAATGTCAACAGTTTCCGTCCGGAGATTGAATCGAACCTCAGCTCTGCGCTGGGACGGGCAGTAAAAGTCGGCAACCTGAGTCTGAGCATTTTTTCCGGCAGCGTGGAGGCAAATGACCTCTCGATCGCCGACGACCCCAAGTTCAGCAACACTTCGTTTATCCAGGCAAAATCGCTGAAGGTCGGCGTTGAACTGATGCCGCTGATTTTCAGCAAGCAGCTGAATGTAACGCATCTGGTCATCGAGAAGCCGGAAATCACGATTCTGCGCGACCGTGATGGAATCTGGAATTTTTCCTCGCTCGGAAATCATGCGCAACAACCAGCAGCGACTCCGGAGAAAAAGGGCAGTGCGGCGGGGAACCAGAACCTCAGTGTCGGCAAATTGGAGATCAGCGACGGAACGATCTCTGTCGGCTCGGTCCCTGCGCGCCGTAAACCGATTGTGTATGACAAGGTGAACATTTCGGTTAAGGATTTTTCGTTTACAAGCTCATTCCCCGTCTCCGTCTCCGCGCAGCTCCCCGGCGGCGGCTCGCTGAAGATCGACGGCAACGCCGGCCCCGTTGGTCCGACCGATGCCTCTCTTACACCGGTTAAAGCCAAGGTCGAACTTAAGAAGCTGGATCTTTCGCAATCCGCGCTCGTTAACCCGGAAATGGGCATCGCAGGATCGGCCGATTTCGATGGCACGCTGGACTCCGACGGGCACGATGCCAAGGCCGATGGAACGCTGAAAGCGACTGGATTCAAGCTGGTTGCCAAGGGCTCTCCCTCGTCGACTCCGGTTCAGGTGATCTTTGCTGTCGACCATAATCTGCAGGCATTAACAGGAAAGCTCACTCAGGGCAACGTCACGATCGGCAAAGCATTGGCTAAACTCACCGGCACTTACGACATGCACGGGGAAACAACCTCGATCAACATGAAACTCGACGGACAATCCATGCCGGTCGACGACCTTGAAGGCATACTTCCCGCGGTGGGCGTGACTCTGCCAACCGGCTCGAAGCTCAAGGGCGGAACGCTTGCCATAAACCTCGATGCGGTGGGCCCGGTCGACAAGGTCGTCGCAACCGGATCGGTCCGTATGAGTAACAGCGCGCTTGCGGGTTTCAGTCTGGCATCGAAACTGTCCGCGATCCCCGGGCTTGGCGGCAAGTCCGGTAGCGATACCGAAATCCAAAACCTGAGCGCTGACGTCCGCTATGCGCCGGATGGAACGCGGCTGGACAAAATCAATGTAAACGTTCCATCGCTTGCGACGGTCACCGGCGCGGGCACCGTCAGCCCAAGCAACGCGCTCGATTTCAAGCTGGTCGCGAATCTTGCCGGCTCCGTTGGCGGAGGACTCACAAAGGCTGTCGGCCATGGATCGGGCGGCATCCCTGTGAATGTGGGGGGAACAACCTCAAATCCAACCTTCACGCCCGACATGAAAGGACTAGTCGGCAATCAGATCAAGAGTATCGTGCCCAGCAAATCGCTTGGGAAAGTGGGCGGCTTGTTCGGAAAGAAGAAGACCTAGGATGTCGCCCTCGAAACCAGTAACCCGGCGCGAATCCGGAGAGCATGTTCAAACTTCTTAAGCTCTCTCGATGGCCGTGGCTTACCCTTTTGTGGATTGCCGCTGCGGCCTCCGTTGTCGGCATGGCGATGGTTCTTCCCGTAGGTTGGGACCTCGACGTATACCGCCAATCGGTGAAGGATTTGCGAGAAGGCTTGGACCCGTACGTCGTCGGCCCCGCACGAGCGATGACGAAGAATACGGCAACGGGCCCGCACTACTTCTTTGTGTGGCCGCCTATCATATTGAAGCTGTTCAAGCTGGCGACTTCTATCCCCGCGCTCCCCGGATTGGTTTTGTATTGGCTAATCTACGCCGCCGGCTTTGGAGCCCAACTTTGGGCGGGCTTTCAACTGGCCTCAACGGCCGAACAACGCGCTCTGCGCTACTTCCTGCCTCTGGTCACTTTCTTTCCGGCCTTCATGCCGAATGAAGTGATCCTCTGCGGAAACCTGGCGATTCCAATGTATGGCGCCGCCATGGCGGCAAGCATTCCGGGCTGGAAAACGAACCGCTGGGGATGGTTTTACTTCGCGGTGCTGGCAGGATCCCTGATAAAACCGCCGTTCCTCGTCTTGCTGGCGATTCCTTTGCTCGCAGGCAGGGGGCAAATACTAAAATCGGCCATCGTGGGCACACTCGGAGTCGCTTTGTTTGGAGTTCAGAGATTTATCTGGCCAGAAGAATTTGCGGAATACCTGCGCATTGTGAAGCTTGAAAGCCTCATGGGAAACAGCGCCGGACACTCCTGGTCGTTCGGCTTCAGCGCCGCCGGAGTTCTGGCTTCTGCCCTGCAGGCAATGGGCAAACCGTATCAATTGCCCGGCACGATTTTTTTTCTCGCGTATTGGAGCCTGCTGTTCGCAACGCTTGTTTACTTCGGTTGGCGCCTGTATTCAGAGGAAGGGATCGCAAGCGACACGTGGATGACTGTGTTATGGCTTGGGACTCTCTTGTTGAGTCCGCGTATACTACAGTACGATGCAATGCCGGCAACGGTCGCAATGTTTCTGCTGGCGATTCGCGGATGGAAGGACGCGGTCGGACGATGGATTGTAATCGCCGGGTTGGCTGGCGCCATCGCGGCATTACTGGCCAATCAGGACGGATTGGAAATTTCCCTGGCCATGTGGGCCCTTCTGATAGCAGGAATCCTCGGGCTTCGCGCAGAGGCTCAACAAGTACGAGCAAATCATCTGGGGCCTGCGTTTCAAAAAGAGTCGGTTCGCGCATAGTAAGCGCGGGTTCCACGCATCCAACAGAAATAGCCTTTCAAATTAAATCGGCCGGAATGCAGATTTGTAGTAAGCGCTAAGCGCGGACCGGCCGGCGAATAAGCATCCGGAGAACAGATTGCCTTTGTGCACGTCACCGACGGGTCCGCGCGTGGTCGGACCGGCAGATCACAGCGTAAAGTTCTCGATCGTGATCCCAACGTACAACGAGAGTGAAAACATTGCGGACATGATCGCTCTCCTGAGCAAGGAACTCGCTACCTCGGTTGGCGACTCCTACGAGATCATCGTCGTGGATGACGACAGCCCGGATCGCACCTGGGAGATTGTCGCAGCGCTCGGTGAGTCTGACCCCAGAATCATCGCGGTGCGCCGTACACAAGAACGCGGACTGGCAACCGCCGTGGTTCGCGGCTTTCAAGTATCTCGCGGCGACGTGCTGGGCGTGATCGACGGCGACCTGCAACATCCGCCGGAAGTCGTCTGTGCCCTATGGGCAAAAATGAATGCGGGCTCCGATGTGGTCGTCGCCAGCCGCTATGTCGAAGGCGCGGGCGTGGGAGATTGGAGTCTCTTGCGGCAGGGGGTATCGCGCGTGGCGCGCCTGATCGCGTGGTTGTTGCTGCCCGGCGTGCTCGGCCAGATCACAGACCCCATGAGCGGCTGTTTCATGGTGAAGCGTTCCGTCGTGATCGGCGTCCCGCTAAACCCGGTCGGCTACAGGACGCTGGTGGAAGTGTTGGGTCGAACGCAGCCAACCGCTGTGAGCGAGGTCGGATATAGTTTCAATCCTCGCAGCAAAGGTCGCAGCAAAGCGAATCTTGGAATTTGTTGGGACGATTTTATCCACCTGGTCAAGTTGCGATTCCGGCCGCATGAACCGACTCCTGAGCCGCATTAAACGGACTCTCAGGCTCGACGGTTTTTCCGATTCAGCGCATCGCAGGCACAGCCGATCGTCGGGAATTGGCCGATAACATTTCCATGCCATGCAGGATGGCGGTAATTACATTCTCATCGCCGATGACCGTGTTGATCATCATGTGATAAAGACTCGGGGTCGGCCAGTCGGCATTGAAGTAATACTTCACGTATGCGATCCGCTCTTTGTCCACGTTCTCCACCAGATCCTCGGCTTCTTCCTGGCTCTTGCCGAGCGCGATCATGCGGCGAACTTTTTCATCGTACGGAGCATACGTAAATACGCGAAACGTATCTTCGCGGTCACGGAGGAAATACGGCGCACCCCTGCCGACAATTACCGCCTTTCCCTCGGCGGCAATGTTGCCGGTGATCTCTTCCATCATCGCTACCATACGATCGGTATCGAACGCGCGCGAGTCGGCCATTGGCAAGCGGCGCTCATAGCTTCCCCGCCAGAACGCCTTCGCTAGCCGGTAGAAGCGGCTGTCGACACGCTCATCGCATAAGGCGACCGCCTCTTCCGCTACCTGCGCGCGCTTCGCAATTTCACAAGTCAGTTGCTGGTCCCAGAGCTTCCAGCCCAGACGGTGCGCGAGTTCCGCGGCAATACCACCGCCCCCGCTGCCGAATTCGCTCTCCATCGTGATAATCCGAAACATGGCGACCTCCTTTCATCGATTGCGCTCAACCTGGCGCCGCGCATTCTCAGTGCACAACCGTACCGCCGGGCTTCGATTTCTTAATGAGTAAGACAAACGGAACCAAACACATGATGACCACACCGAGAAGCCAGAAGTTATCGATATAAGCGAGCATGGTCGACTGCTGGATGATGTTTCCCTGCAGCATGGCATAGGCGTGCTGCGATGCGGTTCCCCCGCCAGTTCCGGGTCCGGAACCGTTGTGGCTGAATGTGTTCGTTAATCCTCGCAGCGCGGAACGAAATTGCGGATTAGCCGCGCTCAGGTTCTCCGAGAGCCGCACCTGGTGGAATTGCGCGCGCCGGGCCAGCATGGTCGTCACAAATGAGATGCCCACACTCCCGCCGATGTTACGCGCCAGGTTCATCAGACCTGAGGCCGCATTGTTCTTGTCGCGAGGTAGGTTGGCATAGGCCGCCGTGTTGATTGGCACGAACAGGAACGCCATACCGATCGCCTGGTAGACGCGCGCCATCATCACCGTCTTGAAATCCACATTCAGATCAAACGTCGTCATATGGAACAGAGAAAGCGAGAGCGTAGTGAGCCCGAACATCAGCAGCCAGCGAGGGCTGTAACGCGAAAGCAAAAACCCCACGATGGGCATGGCGACCATGATCGCGAAACCACCTGGCGAGAGCGCCATCCCTGAGCGTTCGGCAGTGTAGCCCAACAACGTCTGCATGTACAGGGGCAGCATTAATGTGCTGCCCAGCAGGGCAAAGCCAAGCATGAACATCAGAAAGTTGGCGGCAGCGAAACTGCGCTCGCGGAACAAATGCAGATCTATGATCGGATCCTTCTGATACCACTCCCAGATCACCACCCAGAGCAATGCAGCCGCCGAGATCGAGGCGAGGATCACGATCATGTTGGATTCGAACCAGTCTTCGCGCTGGCCCTTATCGAGAACCACCTGCAACGTACCCAACCCCACCGCTACCAGTCCCAGCCCGATGTAATCGATGTGAGTCTCGCTCAGCTTGCGGCGCTTGAAATAAGGAGGGTCCTGGATCAGACGCGACGTTAATAAGAGAGAGAGAATTCCTACCGGGATGTTGACGAAAAAAATCCAGCGCCAACTGAAGTTATCCGTAATCCATCCGCCAAGAGTCGGCCCGATGGCGGGAGCCATGACGACGGCGATCCCATAGACCGCGAATGCCATGCCGCGTTTGGCGGGTGGAAATGTGTCCGCCAGAATCGCCTGCTCGCTCGGCTGTAAGCCTCCGCCGCCAGCACCTTGCAGAACGCGGAAGAAGATCAGCATGGGAAGATTCGGAGCAAATCCGCAAAGGAATGAGCTGATCGTGAAGAGCGCGACACACCCCATGTAGAAATGCTTGCGCCCCACAATCGAAGAAAGCCAGCCGCTTAAGGGCAGAACGATCGCGTTGGAAACCAGATAAGACGTCAGCACCCAGGTGCTTTCATCCTGCCCCGCGGACAGGCTGCCGGCGATATGCGGCAGCGCGACATTCGCGATGCTCGTGTCCAGAACCTCCATGAACGTCGCGAGCGTGACGGCCAGCGCGATGATCCACGGATTGACCGCGGGGCGCCAGGCTTCGGCGTCGTTCATGGTGATGGTTGCTGCACTCATGATCTAGACAATCCCTGGTTTCCTTCGTAGGTCTGCGGTTAGCCCCACGCTTCGGCTCCGGAGCAGTTGCAATCGCGCGCGGACCGTGACCCCCATCCCCACTATTTGATCCAGACCTTCGGTTCCACCGACATGCCCGGGCGCAGTTCGTGCCCTTTCAGTTCGCCGGATTCGAAGACAATCTTCACCGGAATCCGCTGGACCACCTTCACATAGTTGCCGGTCGCGTTTTCCGGAGGCAGCAGGCTGAAGCGGGCACCACTGGCGCCGGCAATCGAATCCACGTGCCCTTTATAAGTTTTGCCGTTGGCATCAACTTCAATATCCGCCCTTTGGCCGGGCTTCATCAGCTTGAGTTGCGTTTCCTTGAAGTTCGCCGTGACCCAGAGATCATCGAGCGGAATGATCTTCATCATCTCCTGCCCCGCCTGAACGTTCTGACCAACCTCTACCGTACGATTGCTGACCATGCCGGCGACGGGCGCCGTGATCTTCGTGTACTGCAGGTTGAGTTGCGCCTGATCCAGTTGAGCTTTTTTCTGTTCTGCGTTCGCCTGCGCGGAAGCCGCACGGGAACGTATCGCCTGCATCGTCTGAGGAGCGGTCTGAGCCGTACGGAGGTCGGCATTCGTCTGCAGCAACTTCCCCTGCGCCTGTTCGATTTGTGCATTAGCAGCGTCGGCGCTCGCGCGAGCGGCTTCGACAGTAGCGGCGCTGGCCTGCGCGCTCGCCACGGCCTGATCGTATTGCTGCTGCGAAATTTCCTGCTTGTCGATCAGTTGCTGATAGCGTGCGAGATCGTTCTGGGCTTTGACGTTATTGGCTTCAGCCTCCGCTACCTGAGCTTTGCCTGCTGCGAACTGCTGGCGCGCCGCCGCGATCCCGGCCTTGGCATTGGCAACGCCTGCCTGAGCACTGGCAACCTGGCTGGACGTGTTTACGCTTGTGATCGGCACATTGATGCCGGAAACAGAAGCTTGCGCCTGTGCGTCGGCATATTGAGCTCGCGCCTGCTCGACAGCGACCTGATAGTCGGCAGGGTCGATCTCGACCAGCACGGTCCCCTTCTCGACATACTGGTTGTCGTCAACATTGAGCTTGATTACGTGGCCGCTGACCCGAGCGCTCACCGAGTTCACATGTCCGTCAATCTGCGCGTCGTCGGTTGAATCGTAACTGGAGAAGTAGTGCCAGGCAAAGAGTCCGCCCACCAGCAACACAATCGCGACCAGTCCAATGCCCAGCCGGGCGCGCTTACTTCCCAGCAAAGCGGCCCTGCGCCGGTAGCGCGCTTCGGCGTCTTGCGAGAGCTGTTGCCTTGCGGGGGCTTCCGGTTTCGGATCGGCTACGGCAGTGCTGGTTTCATCCATGGACTACTTCCCTCTCAAGTATTCCCGAACACCCTCTTCGGCACGGCCGAGGGCTCGGGCGAAAGAAACTTTCGCCAGATTATGCAGATAAAGGCTCGAAATCAGGTTCTCATGCGCCGAGGCTACCGCCTGTTGCGCCTGGACGACTTCCAGGTTATCGGTAACGCCAGCGGAGAATCGGTCACGCGATTGTGTGAGCGCTTGTTCCGCCAAATTAACGGAACTTTGCGCGACCTCGACTTGCTCGGCGGAAGATTTCAGGTCGAGCAAAGCGTTGCGAATATCCTGATCAATCTGCCCGCGTACATCGGCCAGTTGCGCTTGCGCTTGCCGCAGACTGGCTTCGGCTTTTAGGACGTCCCCATGAACCTTGCCACCCTGAAAAATCGGAATATTCAACGTACCAAAAACTGCATATGTGGAAAGCACACTGCCCGGCGCGGCTCCAATCTCCCCGTAGTTGGCGGCCACATCGAGAGTTGGAAAATATCCCGCAACCGCAGCATCGCGTTCTAACTGCGCTGCCACCAGCCGGTCGTGTGCGGCTTTGTAGTCGGAGCGCAGGGAATACGCGCGTTGCAAAGTAGACTCCAGATCTGGGATAGGAAATGCCTCGTACGGAGCCTTGTCCGCGAGGACAAACTCCTGTCCGGGAGCAAATCCGATCACGCGCGCCAGCGAGATTTTCTGTTTGGCAAGGTCGTTGGTCGCAGCAATCAGTTGTTGCTGGCGCGTCTGATACTCGACCTGCGCGCGCAACGTATCGATTGCTGGAGCGACTCCCGCCTGCTGCTGCGCGACTGCTTTCTCATAGAGCGCCTTAGCAGTCTCCACTTGCGCCTGCGCGGTTTCGACCCGCGCCGCGCCCGCGATCGCCTGCAAGTAAGCGTTGCCGGTCGCCAGAACCACCAGATCGCGCGCGTCTTTCAGGTTGAACCGCGCCACGCTTTCGCCGATTACCGAAGAGCGGTATTGTTCGATTGCCTTCCAGTCGAAGATGCGCTGCGTCGCCGAGGCACGCACATCGAAGTAGGAAAAGGGGCCGATAGCTGCCGGTACATTATTTCCAAAGGGCCCACCCTTGCGCAGCCCCAATGCCACGAGGCTCTCTTTTTCAGCCACCTCCTGAACATCGCCGCTGACGTTTGGAAGCAAGCTACTTAGTTGATGCCATTTTTCGCCGCGCGCCTCAATCGTGTTGTACTCGGAGAGCAGGCCAGCCAAATTCTGTTTCAAGGCCCGCTCTATCGCGTCGCTGAAGGTGAGTGACAGTACTCCGGGCGTCGGCTTGGCGTCCGGCACACTCCCATAAACCGGGTTTTGGGCTGACGTTGGAACCTGGTTTGCCGGACCGGAAGTGTTCTGGGCCTGGAGCGCCATGGCGAACCAGAGAATCGTAGTTATGAAAGCAAAGGCCCGAAAACGCCGCAAGTTGCGGTACGAATTGTGGGAAGACATGGAACCTGGACTCACTCCTTAATACAGAACAAAAAATAATAAGGCTTTTGGATTCACTTTTGCGCGTAGCTGATGCAAATTACTGAAATATTTAATGATAAGCAAACACGGTTCACGCCGTAAAAAGTGCCCTTCCCGGGCCCGGCGTGACCTTGGTCATCTTGTGAAATGACCAGCGACAAGTCACTCTAGCAGCGACCTCGAGCATTTCCCCATTTTCCGCCCGGGGAAGTCCTTCGTATGAGCGAACCCACGAAATCGTCGCATCAAGGATCGGACTGGACGCACCTGCTCACGGATCCCGACCTCGTCAGCCATCTTTCCACACTTCTTCAGACGTACCGCGAAGTCGCTCCCGAAAAACGCGAGGCAGCTCTGTTGCAGGCCATGCGCCAGATTAAAGAACGCGCGATCCAGGGGCGGACAGGCGGAAGCAACCTTTCGACATCGGGGTACGCAACGGCGGCCGTGCTGACCGCCCCCACGCCCGTAACGCAGGCGCCACCTTTTGAACCAGATTTGTTTACCCCGACAGCATCGGACCGCAGGCGCTTTCGGCGCATCAAGTGCTACATCGCGGTAGAAATCAACGTTGAGGGTGTTAAAGCGCCAGTCTGGGGCAATCTCACCAGCGCGAGTCGCGCCGGTTGCCTGGTCGAGACGCCGAGCGCTGTGCCTTCTGACAAGGCGCTGGAGATCGGGTTGTGGGTCGCAAATGGCAAGATTTGGGTGAAAGGTGTCGTGATCAACGGAGTCGCAACCGGAATTTCGTCGGCCCACGGGGTGCGGGTTCGGTTCTCGGAGGTTGAACTTTCTGAAAAAGAGCATATCCGGGAGTTCCTCAAGTTCGTGGAAAGTACGACCCGTAAGTCGCAGAGCGGCAATGCTTATGTGGCAAAGCTGAGGCGCTAAACCGCCGCTCTCCAAATACATTCTGCTCGCAACTTTTCTGCTGGTCGGGGTTCTTTCTGGGGAGGCCCATCCGGATGGCAATGCCTTTTCGTCGTCTCTGGCTTTTGGTTTTCGCGGTCCTGCTTGCCGGGCTGGCCATAACTCAGTTTGCGCTTGCCCGAAAAACCGTTCCGCCCACGGGCGCGATGGACGACCAGAAGCGCGCAGTCCATGCGCTCAATCGCCTGACGTTCGGCCCGCGCCCGGGCGATCTCGACCGAGTCGCACAGATGGGCGTCGATAAGTGGATTGATTTGCAGCTTCATCCCGAAAAAATTGACGATTCCGCTCTCAATGTGCGCCTGGCTGCTTTTCGCACCCTACGCATGAGCACTCATGAGCTCGTTGAGAATTTCCCGACCCGGGAAATCATCAAGCAAGTCTCGGACGGAAAAGCACCCATGCCAGGCGATCCTTCCTTGCATGCCGTCTACGAGGCGCAGATTCAGCGCTACGATGACAAGCAGGCCCGCAAAGCGGAAAAAGCTCAGCAAAACGCCGGCAAGACCGCTTCTGCGCATGGCGAAATCGCTTCGGACGTCGATGCCATCCAGGCCGATGCGAACTACCAGCGCCGCCGGGAAGAGATGCAGGCGGCCAACATCAAGCTGTTGGAACTCCTCGATGTGCCGCCCGATCAGCGTATGAAAGAAATTCTCAAGCTCTCGCCTGAAGACCAGCACTTTATCGCGAATCGTGCCCATGGTCCCAAATCCGACGCGCTGATGGGCGGCATGGATGGCAAGCAGAAGGAAACGCTGCTGTCCCTCAATAATCCCGAGCAGGTGGTTGTGGATGAATTGCTGCAGGCCAAGTTGCTGCGCGCCGTCTACAGCGAACGCCAGCTCGACGAAGTCATGACTGACTTCTGGTTCAACCATTTCAATATTTTTATCAACAAGGGAGCAGACCGCTTCCTGCTGACCAGCTACGAGCGCGATGCGATCCGGCCGCACGTTCTGGGCAAATTCGAAGACCTGCTAGTCGCCACTGCGCACAGTCCGGCCATGATGTTTTATCTCGATAACTGGCTGAGCGTTGGCCCGCACTCGGATGTCGCGCTTGGCATTCTGGCGAATGCGCGCGATCAGCATGGCCGCCTGCGCGGCTCGGTAAACGGCAAAGGCAAGCCAAAGCAGGCCAGCGGACTGAACGAAAACTACGGCCGCGAATTGATGGAATTGCACACGCTCAGCGTGAACGGCGGGTATTCGCAGAAAGATGTCACCGAAGTCGCCAAAGTCTTTACAGGATGGACCATCGAACGGCCAAACCTGGGCGGCGGATTCAAATTTGAGCCGCGCATGCACGAGCCCGGCGACAAGATTGTTCTCGGACATCGCATCAAATGGAACCAGCAGAATGGCGAAAAAGAGGGGCGGGAGGTTCTGCACCTGCTCGCCCACAACCCGAAGACGGCTCACTTTGTCTCTCAGAAGCTAGCCATGCGCTTTGTCTCCGACGATCCGCCCCCCACGCTTGTGGATCGAATGACGAAAACCTACCTGAAAAAAGACGGCGACATCCGCGAGGTGCTGCGGACCATGTTCAAATCGCCCGAGTTCTGGGAACCCCGGACCTACCGCGCGAAAGTGAAAACGCCGTTTGAGTTCGTCGTGTCCGCGGTGCGCGCCAGCGGCGCGCGCGTCGACGATGCCCGCCAACTAGTCGGCACGCTCAACAATATGGGCATGCCGCTCTACGGCATGATGCCGCCGACCGGCTATTCGATGAAAGCGGATACCTGGGTGAATTCTTCCGCTCTGCTGGTACGGATGAATTTTTCATTGGGCTTGGCGGCGGGGAATGTGCATGGCGTCTCCATCGATCCTGTGCAGTTGGCGGCGGGCGCCACCGATGGACAGCAGGCGCTCGCTCGGCTGGAAGATACCCTGCTCGCAGGCGATGTCTCGCGACAGACGCACGACACCATCAGCAAACAATTGCAAGACCCGAAGATCACCCAGCGGCGATTGGATGATCCGGTGCACCCGCCAAATGCCGGCGCCATCGCGGGATTGATATTGGGGTCGCCGGAGTTTCAGAAGAGATAGCTGCTAGCTTCTAGCAAGCCAAAACCCCACGCAGTCGGGCGAGATTTGGGTTGCTAGCAGCTAGAAGCTAGTGGCTAGTAGCTGGAGGTTGACATATGTCGATTACCCGCAGAGTTTTCCTTCGCAACGGCGCACTAGCGGTCGTCGGTACCACCGCGCTTCCCAGTTTTCTTACTCGCGCCGCGTTCGGTGCTGCCGATCTCGGGATTTACCCCAAGCGGCTGGTCGTCATCTTTCAGCGGGGAGCGGCTGACGGCCTTAACATCGTCGTACCTCACGGCGAGCCGTCGTACTACGCAATGCGGCCGACCATCAACATCCCCAAGAAGTCCGTTCTCGATCTTGACGGCTTCTTCGGACTCCATCCTGCGATGGCCTCTTTCCAGCCTCTCTGGAAGCAGAAGCATCTCGCCATCGTTCATGCCGCCGGATCGCCCGATCCGACGCGCTCGCACTTCGATGCGCAGGATTTCATGGAGTCAGGCACGCCCGGCGTCAAAGCCACTGACGATGGATGGTTGAACCGAGCCTTGCGCGAACTTCCTTCGGGAAATTCGGCGGCCGCGAAATATGCATCTGGCAAGTCGGCTAAAGCTGCCGAGTCCTCTGCCTTCCGCGCCATCGCGCTTGGTCCCTCCCTGCCGCGTATTCTTTCCGGCAAAGAGCCCGCTGTTGCCCTCAACAACCTCAACGATTTTTCAGTCGGCGGCAAGAATCCGAAGGCAATTCCGATTTCGAATACCTTCGAAGCGATGTATGAAAATTCGGTCGACACCGTCCTCCACGGCACAGGACAGGAAACTTTCGACGCCGTGAAGATGCTGCAGTCCGCCGACCCCTCGAAATACCAGCCCGCTGCCGGCGCGAATTATCCCAAGGGACGTTTCGGCGACAGCCTTCGCGAACTCGCGCAGTTAATCAAAGCCAACCTCGGCGTGCAAGTCGCCTTCGCCGACATCGGAGGCTGGGACCACCACGTCAACGAAGGCAGCACGCAGGGACAAATCGCAAACGTTCTAGGTGAGTTTTCGCAATCCATCGCCGCATTCTGGACCGATTTAGGCAATCTCGGCGAAGACACGGTTGTCGTCACCATGTCCGAATTCGGACGCACCGCCAGGGAGAACGGCAACCGCGGCACCGACCACGGCCACGCCAACGTGATGTTCGTCCTGGGAGGCCCGGTAAAAGGCGGCAAAGTCTATGGCCGCTGGCCCGGCCTCGACCAATCGCAGTTATACGAAGGCCGCGATTTGGCTGTAACAACGGACTTCAGGACGGTACTAAGCGAAGTAGTAGAGCGCTATCTGGGGAACAAGGATTTGAAGACGGTGTTTCCGGGATTTGAAGGGCAGCCCAACCAGTTCGTGAAACTATTAGGCTAGAAAGCCCGTGTGGTGAAGGGGCTTTGCCCCGTCCAGGTCAGGCAAAGCCCAGATCTTGACTTTGCTTTGAAAGGGCGCGGCTTCAGCCCCTGAGGCTCGCACCTTCAAAATTCTCGAACTCGTCTATGTCACTTAATCAGACCTTCCTTAAGGCTTGACCGTGAATACATCTTCACTTTGAGCCAAGCCGTTCGGGGTCGTGACCTCAATTGGACCGGTGGTGGCGCCGGGGGGAACCACCGCATCGATCAAGGTGCTTTCCACCGTAAACTTGGCAGGCGTTCCGTTGAAAGTCACGGCCGTAGCTATCAAGAGGTTGTAGCCCCAAATGCGCACTTTTGCGCCAACTTTCCCACTAGTTGGCGTGAATTTGTTGACCTCCGGCGATCCCGACGCCGTGGAGATCGCGTAGCTCACGATAAAGTCACCGAAGTTGTCCGCATAACAACTCGGCAAACCGGTGCCACCGCATGCGTCGGAGATGCCGAGATAAAGAGATTTCGCTCCGCTCGGAACTTCGAAGATCTGAACGCCACCGCTTCCGTCTCCAG
>JBELAC010000079.1:0-17904 GCA_049509215.1 Terriglobales bacterium | reverse complement strand
TTCCAACAGGCGGCGGAAAAATACCGGTGGGTTCACAAGCTTCAGTCTCGCCGAATTCTGTGTTGCCCAACGGCGCACCGAGAGCAGTGTCCCCAACCCACCCGCATCCAGGTTGTCGACTTCCGAGAGATCCAGCACCAGCACGCGCAGACCATCGAGTTGCTCAATTCGGCGCCGGAAAGCATCGAGCGCGGCTCCGCGCACCATGCGTCCAGAGCAGCGAACAATGGCCACATCCTGCAAGCATTCGACTTGATATTGAAGTTCCATACTCTTAATCATACGAACCAGCCTCGGAAAAAGTTCCGTATCCTGCTGTCCCTGATATAGACGGGGCAAGGCAGGAAAAGTCACCAGCAGCGGGCGCGCTCGCGGCATTGCTTTGTATGAATGGGAGATGAATACACCGCAATTTCCACCCGGCGAACAATCGGCCTCATTCGGGATAAGGCTAGTTTTGCTGAGAGATCTCTACCGGACGGTTGAGGGAATGCGTGAGAAAAGCTCAGTTCCCTGAGGTTGCACACTGCTTCGCCCAGCGATGGTGATATCGCAGAGCTACATTCATGTAAACGGCGCCGCTCTCAGTGCTGAAGCACAGGACCAAGGCTTCTGTGTCTTCACTGCCCTTGTTGCCTCGCTCGGAGGTGTGCAGCGTAGGTGGGTGAACCCGGAACTGGAATCCCTGATCGTTCAGTACCGTCACCGCATTGCCGATAATCTGGTTCGCCAGTTCACAAACTGCTTCCCGCACCAGATCGTCCGTGCTGGGAAGTTCCGTACCGGCAAGCCGACTGGCAAAGTGCGTCGCCGTCTTCTGGTCGGCGTCGAAGATGATTCGTCCTTCGATGTCGCCAGTAAGGCAAACTTCGGCCGCGATGCCCTGGCGCCGGTAAGCTTCCTCTTCCATCGTCAAATTCTCAATGGAAACGGCAGATCCCAGCCCCTGCGCCAGTACGGCGTCAGCGGAATTAATAAAGGGCTGAATCAGCTCCATGCGCATCGTTACGCCCCCGCTCCAGCGCTCTGCGCGGGGTTCTGCTCGTCGCGCATCACGTACTTGATCACTTCGTAAAGGACTTCCGCCTTGACTGGCTTCTGCACGAAGTGGCGCGCACCACGCTGCAGCGCAGCCACGATGTTTTCCTGGTAGCCGACCGATGACACCATGACGACGCGCGCACTGGGGTGATCGCGCACGATCTTTTCCGCCGCCTCGATGCCTTCCATCTGCGGCATCGTGATGTCCATCAGAACGATGTCCGGCATCAACCGCGCGTACTCGCTGATCGCCGTCACCCCGTCCGCAGCCTCGCCGACCACCTGGCCGCCGAACGTCTCCACCATCTTGGCCAGGTTCTTTCGGGCGAACACAGAGTCATCCACGATCAAATACCGAACCTGCTGTCCGTCTTCGCTCCGTTTTACGGGCGCAAACTTTTCCATGACACTCCTCCACTTCTATCACTTAAACACGACCTACCTACCTTCGGATAGGTAACTCTAGTTACTTCCGGCACTGGTTGCCTTCGAACTGCCGGCCTCGTCCCCACGGCTACGTTCCGGCCCGCACTGGGCCAGCATCAGGTTGGGTAAGTCCTGTAAATCCACGACCCGCATGGCAAAACCGCGTTCAATCGCCGCCTTCGGCATACCGTAGACGACGCACGTTTTCTCGCTCTGAGCCACCGTGAATCCGCCAGCCTGCTGGATCGCTCCCATTCCCAACGCTCCGTCTTCGCCCATTCCGGTCATCAGGACCGCCATCGCCTGGGAACCATATTCATGGGCCACGCTTCGAAATAAAACATCCGCGGATGGGCGATGCCCGTTGACCGGGCCATCTTCCGACAGCAAAACGATGTTGCCCAGCGGCAGTCTTTTGACTTTCATGTGCCGGTTTCCGGGGCAGATCAATGCGCGTCCGGCCACCAACAGGTCGCCCGACTGCGCCTCTTTCACGCGGATCGGACACGTCTCATCCAGCCTTTTTGCAAACAGCTCGGTAAAGCCATCCGGCATGTGCTGCACCACCAGAATCGTGCCGGAGAATTCCACCGGGAGATGCGAAAACAGATATTGCAGCGCATTCGGCCCGCCCGTCGACACGCCGATCGCAATCACCCGTGTCGGCGCAACCGGCCTTTGCTTGCGCAAGAGTTCGCTCGGTGCCTCCTCAGGCGTAAACAGCGGTTGCACGGCGCTGTTCTGCGCCGCGGCCCGGATCTTGCGTATGAGCTCGCTCGCGATTTCCGGCATGCACGCGGATACATCATTCGGCTTCGCCACGAAGTCAAACGCGCCGAGTGTCAGCGCCTTCAGCGTGATCGACGCCCCGGCGGTGCTGTGCGAGCTGACTACGATCACTGGCAGACGCCCCCGCCGCATGATAGCTTTGAGCGTGTCGATGCCGTTCAGCCCTGGCATTTCCAGGTCGAGGGTTACGACCTGTGGCTTCAGTTCCTGGATCTTCTTGAGGCCAAAATTACCGTCAATGGCAGTGCCCACAACTTCGATCCGATCATCCTGTTCGAGGATCCTCGGAATCAGCTTGCGCATCAGAGCAGAGTCATCAATGACCAGCACTCGCACGGGCTTCTTCATGCCTGCCCTCCGGCCATTCCATGCGTCAGAGGTGCGCGGCTCCCCGCAGGTCCGCTGAGGTTTGATAACAATCCAGCCATTTGTGCGTTCGGATTTGCCCGGCTCCGTGTGAAGCGTTCTACCAGCGCGATCAGGTTGAGGATAAGAACCACTCTACCGTCGCCCATAATGGACGCTCCGCTCACAAGATCCGTCTTAATCGACTGATCATCGAGCGCCTTGATGACCAGTTCATCCTCGCCTGCGAGTTCGTCCACGATCAGTCCAAACTTGCGCTCTCCCTGGTTGATCACCAGCACGAAGACCTTGTGACTCGCCGCATCCGTTCCAAAGCCGGGCGCCCCGCCCAGGCGCAGCAGCGGAAGGACATCGTCGCGCAACTGCAGGACTTCGTAGTTCTCCACCAGGTGAATCTGGCCTTCGGTGGCGCGCGTAATCTCAGCGACCGCATTCAGCGGCAGCGCATAAAGCCGATGCTCGACCCGGAACAACAACGCTCTGAGGATCGCCAGCGTCAGTGGGAGCCGCAACCGAAATGTAGTGCCGCGTCCGGGCGCCGTTTCGATCTGCACCGATCCTTTCAGGCGAGCCAGCACGCTCTGCACGATGTCCAGCCCGATTCCCCTCCCCGACAGTTCGGTGATCTCAGCGGCGGTAGAAAATCCCGGCCGCAGGATCAGTTCCAGAATTTCTGATTCCGTCAGGCGCGCCGCTTCTTCGGCGGAGATAAGCCGTTGCGAGATGGCGCGCTGGCGCACTTTGTCGGCGCTGATTCCGCTGCCGTCGTCGGCAACTTCAATGATCACCTGGTTCCCCTGGTGATACGCATTGAGCCGCACCGTGCCCTGCGGACTCTTTCCGGCGCGCGCGCGTTCCGACGTCGATTCAATCCCGTGGCCCACCGCATTGCGGAGTAAGTGCATGAGCGGCTCGGCGATCGTGTCCAGAATGCCTTTATCGAGATCGGTGTCTCCGCCCCGGATCACCAGTTCCACTTCCTTGCCGCATTGCCGCGACACATCCCGCACCGTGCGCGGAAACCGGCGGAACAACTGATCAACCGGGACCATTCGGATCTTCATCACCGAGCGCTGCAAGTCGGTCAAAACCCGTGCCTGGAACGCCATGGCGTCGCTGAATTTGCTGCGCAGCGTATCTTTTGGAAAGCGTTGCGCAAATTCCAGCAGCGTCTGCTGCAACATGGACTTGGCGAGAATCATCTCGCCCACCAGATTCAGCACGCTGTCGATTCGTTCCGCATCGACGCGAAGAATGTTCTCGGCGCCAGTCGGCGCCGCCGGCGCCGCTTCCGCGATGGCCGGTTCCTCATTGACGGCGGGATTAACAGCGGGTTCTTTGGCGACTTCCTCCTGCGCTTCGACGCCCGCAGGTTCGGCGAACGTCGCTTGGGCCGCCGTCGCTTTCCCGCGCAAAAGCGTGACCTTCACGCTTAAAGCAATCGTCGGAATTGCGCACTTGGTGCGGATCTGCTCTGCCGGCTTCTGCGATGCCAGCGCGGCTTCAATCCGCGTGATCGGCGTAGTACTGCCTTCGGCGGGATAAAGCGCCAGCACCTCTCCCATGTCCGCCAACGCCACCTGAATCATCTGCCGCGCGGCGATCGGCATCCCACACTGCGGATCCAGTTGCACGACCACATGATGGATGCGTTTGCCTTCCTCGACCGCGTGGGCAATGGCCAACCGCTCGTATTCCGACCATAGGCACGCGTGTCGAGCGCCCTTGTTTTTCGTCTTCTTCGGTGCGATCGATCCCTTCGGTCCGGGGTGGGCCAGGCGGGCAATTTTTTCTCGCAAAGACTGGATGCTCGGAAGTTTTTTGTTTCCCCGGTAAGCCTCCAGCAAAGCGGCAAAAACATCGGCTGCGTGCAATGCGATTTCCGGAACCACGGGCGCCGCGGCGGGATTCTCGAGTGTGAGCACATCCTCGAACTCGTGGGCCAGTTCGCTCAATTCCCGGTAGCCGCAGGCGGCTGAATCGCCCTTCAGCGTATGCACGATGCGGCGCAGGTTCCGTGCCGTTTCCGCGTCCCCGGGCGTCTGTTCCAGCCGGAGCGCTTCATCGTTCAACTTCTGGACGAGTTCCCCGGCGCTTTCGAAAAACAAATCGCGCAGTTCACCCATCCGATCTTCAGGGGGACCACTCACACTTTCACCTCAACTCGCTGGTAAGCCGTGCCGGAATTCCGATGCACCATCTGAAACTTGCTGGTCAGCCCCAGCAGGCTCTCCGCATGACCGACAAACAGATATCCATTGGGGTTCAGGCAGCGGTAAAACTTCTCGACCAGGCGTTTCTGCTCGGCTTCGTCGAAGTACATCATCACGTTGCGGCAGAAGATCATGTCATTGCGCTGGGGCAGGTATTCCGTCTTCAGATTGTGAAAGTCGAAGTGCACCAGTTCTTTCACGCTTTTCTTGACCGCGTAACGCGCTCCAACCTTGTCGAAGTACCGCAGCCGGAAACCGTAATCGACGCTCGCCATCTGATGCTCGGCATAGGATGCTTCCTGGGCTGCCCGGAGCACCGAATAGCTGATGTCGCTGGCCAGAATCTCCAGCCGCCAGGGCGCGGGCACCAGGGGCTTCGGCAGTGTGGGGTCCTGGGGTCCAGGATGGCGCAGAGCGCGATACTGGAGTGCGTCGGACACCAGCATGACCAGCGTGTAGGGTTCCTGCCCGGTCGAGCAGCCTGCACTCCAGATTCTCAGGCTGTAGTCGCGCCGCTCCTGCTTGCTTTCCAGCAGATCTTCCAGCAAGTCGCGCTGAAAAAGGTCGAGTTGCGCTTTGTTCCGGAAAAAGCTTGTCTCATTGACGGTCAGGTTCTCCAGCAACTGCGCTAGTTCTTGCTTCCCCTGCTGGCTGATCAACAGGCGATAGTAGCTGTAGAAGGAATCGACGCCGCACTCCTTCAATCGGCGTTGCAGGCGGTCTTGGAGGAAAGGGGCGCGGCGTTCGTCAAAATGCATGCCGCACTCCTGGTACACCAGCGCCTGCAGGAGTTTCAGTTCCGCTTCATTCAGTGCGGGTGCCTGTGCTTCGCTTGTGCTCATGTGGGCTCGGGTGACTCGCTACTTTCCAGCCGAGGCGCCCTGCGCCCCCGCTTTCAAACCTGGCGCTGCGGATGCCTCAACTGCCGGCGCCACGGGAACAAGCTCGCGCGGCGTTAATACCTTGTTCACATCCAACAGGATGATCAGACGTCCCTTGTATTTTCCAAGTCCCGTCACGCAATCCAGTCCGCCTTCCTTCATCATGGCGGGTGCGGCTTCGATTTCGGTCTCGGGGATTTTCAATACCTCGGACGCCGAATCCACGATCATGCCCGCCAGCCGGCCGCGGTGCTCGACCACCAGAATGCGGTTATGACGGTCCAAATCGGCTGCGGTCTGTCCAAAGCGCTTGCGCAGATCGACCACCGACACGATCTTGCCCCGTAGATTGATGACTCCCTCGACGTGTGCCGGCGCGTCCGGCACGGCAGTAATTTCGGGCACGCGGACGATCTCATGCAGGGCCGCGATGGGGATGCCATAGGTCTCGCGTCCCACCCTGAAGCCCACTACATGCGTTTCCCGGTTCATGGAAGCAGTCATTTCAGCGCGCTCCTGCTGCCGCATGCCGCGCCGCCTGTCCATTTCCGTTTCCGTCCGACGATTGCAGTGAAAAACGGTCCATGGAATCGAGCAACCCGCGCGACATCTTCGACATCTGGTCCGAGGAAGCGGCCAGTTCGGTCGAGCCCGAGGTCGATGACCGCACCAGTTCGCGCATACGTTCCATCGCCTGCACTACCGCCTGCGCGCCCGAGGCCTGCTCTTCCACGGCCGAGCTGATCTCGTGCGTGATTTCGTTCAGCCGGGTCGTTGCCCGAGCGATCTGGGTCGAGCCGTGCGACTGCTCGTTGGTGGCGGCTCCGATTTCCTGTGCAAATTTGTAAACCTCGGTGACCACGTTCGAAATCTTGCGCAGCGCACCGTTTAATTCCTGCCCCAGGTTCAGCCCTTCATTCACGATCGACGTGCTCTTCTCCATGTTCTCGACCGCTTTGCGCGCTTCCTTCTGAATGCTCTGGATCAGTTCGGAAATCTCCTTGGTCGACTGCGCCGACTTCTCCGCGAGTTTGCGCACCTCGTCCGCCACCACCGCAAATCCCAAGCCGTGCTCGCCCGCGCGCGCCGCTTCAATGGCCGCGTTCAGCGCGAGCAGGTTGGTCTGTTCGGCCAGATCGTCGATCACCTCGATGATCTTGCCGATGTCGTCCGCCCGGGTGCCGAGAGAGTCGATAATGTCGCCGGACGACCGGATCGTCGTGTTGATCCGGTTCAGCCCATCGGTGGCTTTTTCCATGGTTCCAATACCGCTGTGCACCTCTTCTCTCGAACGGTTCGAGATGTCGAGCAGCACTTTCGCTGTGTCGGCCACGCGCTGGATCGACGTCACCATCTGGTCAATCGACGCCGAAGTCTCACTCACGCTGGAAGCCTGCGTCTGCGTGCTCTTGACCATGTTCTGCACGTTCACGCTCATCTCGTGCATCGTGCTCGTGACTTCGTCAATTGCGGAAGAGGTCTGCAGGCTGTTCTGGGCCGATTCATCGGATGAACTCGCCACTTGCGTGGCCGCGCTCGCCACCTGCGATGCCGCATCCCGTACGTTGCGCACCAACCCGCGCAACCCTTCCACCATGCGCGTGAAGGCATTGGCCAGCGTGTCATTAGCCGATCGCGGACGCACTTCGACGGCAAGATTCCCGCCCGCAATCGCCTCCGATACCGCCGCCATCTCCTTCAAATACTTCACCATCGATTCGAACGTCCGCGCCAGTTGCCCGATCTCATCTTTTCCGTGCACGTCGATGGTGTGTTCGAGATCGCCGGTCTGGCCGATCTGTCCCGCCACGTGGATCAACTCGTTCAGCGGTCCGGTAATTCCAGTCGCTGTGCGGTACGCAATAATCACCCCCAGGGCAACCGCAAAAAGCGAACTGAGGACCGCGATCAAAATCGTCGCGGTCGCCGCCCACTGATCGTCGGAATGCCGCTTGTCGAGCGACTGCCGATTCTCGCGGTCGGCCTCGTCCAGTACGTCGCTCGGTCTCTGGATCCACGAATTCGGATCTTTCTGCAGGTAGAAAATCTGCAGGTCGGCCACGGTCGCATTTCCGCCGTCCACGGCCCTTCGCCGGTCCACCAGCGGGTTCGCGAACTCGCTCACCCACCCTTGCTCGAGCCCCTGCACCTTTTCCAGTTTGGCCCGCTGCTGGTCGGAGATCGCCAGTTCCACGGCATGGCGCAGTGCGTCCGTCAGAAGACGTTGTCCGTCATTCATCTTCTCGACGTCCCGCGTGTCCCCGCTGAGCAGGTAGTTCTGCAGATGCATCCGGTTCTGCATCATCTGAAAGCGCACATTCGAGGTCGCTTCCGTGATGTCGATCGAGCGCTGGGCCGCAGCCTTGGCATCGTGCTCGCGCCAGACTGCCGTCATGTTCACTGCAAGCAACACGAGCACCATCGCCAGGATGATGCCGAAGCTCAGGTACAGCTGTTTCTTGATGGTCATACTCCTGCCTTCCTCAGACAGCCGCTCTTCCGTTGCTTACTCATTCGGGTCAAAGCGGAACTCTAAAATCTCTGTGGTTTCTTGCGGACGAGCTTCATAGCGCCATTTCCGGACTGCATCCATCACAGCCGACGCCAGCACCGGATGTCCGCCAATCAGCTTCATGTCTTTCACGGTTCCGTTGGGCGCGACAACCGCTTGCACCTTCACGACTCCTGCGATCTTCATTTTCCGCGCCAGTTCCGGATAGCTTGGTGGAACTTTGACTTTCGTCTTGCGAGTACCCTCTTCTTGTCCCCATGCCTGAGGGACCAGAAGCACCAGGCTCCCGCTTATCAGCAGCCCCACGACCAACACACGTTGCAATCCATGAAAGGACATAGCGCTTTTGTCTTCCCTCTCCGTGTGTATCTTCTTCCATCGACACGCCCATCGAAACTAAAAGTTCCTATCTTGCATTACTTTGGTGATTTTCCCGTTGAACGTAGTTCCACTCCATTCGCTCCCCGCTCTCTTTTCCATCTCACAATGAAACGAGCCCATTACCTCGGTTTCCCAAGTTGACACCTGCCCTCATCTATTCCCTTGACTCAATTTGAGATTCCAGCGTACGTTCAATATGTAATTCACTTGTTTTCAATCTCTTAGCCCAGCACGCGGTGCGGCCTGACAACCAGAGACGGAAATTCCGGATCCCGGTCGGTATCTCATTCTGAGGAAGCGTTCCAGAAGCTTCTCCTGGAACTGTCGCGCATGACCCTTCAGCGTGGCGATGCCAGCCAGCTCATTTTGTCGTTTTGCCTACACACACGGGTTTTCTTTCGCGCCAGCGGCGCCTACTTCTGGACATACACAGCAGATGGGGGACTGATCGGAGCCGAAGCCGACGGCCATCAGGCAGCGCGCTTTCGGGGAATGCAATTGCAGGCCGGCGACCCGTCGCTGGCCATGGAAGCCGTTCAAAAGCGGCGCCCGATTGCGGTCAATCAAATCAATTCTTCCCACTACCCGATCCTGGCGGATTACGAGGCGCACGCCGCCCTCGCCGCCCCTATGCTGATCGGAGGAGAAGTGGTTGGAGCGATCGGATACCTCCACACCTCCGCCGAGGCCACTTTTGACGATGACGACGCGGCCAAGGCCTCCATCCTCGCCGCTCACCTCTGCACCGCGCTCGAAGCTCTGCGCCTGAACCGGTTATCCCGTGAAGAGAGCCGGCGCGCCTCTATCCTCGTAGAGGTCGCCACCGCCCTTCATGGGTTGCCCGACACTTCGTCTGTGATGGAAAGCGTAGCCGACCGCCTTCGGGATCTCCTGCGGTCGCCCGCCGTCTTGATCTTCATTCAGCGTGAGAATCTGTTTCAGTTGCAGTCGGTGTCGGCGGAATCTCCTCGCCTGGTTCAGTCCATTCGGGTGCGCGCCGCTGAAAACAACCTCCGGTCGGCCCTCGAAATCGCGACTCGCGCCGTCACCGCTGGTGAGCGCATCACCGTCAATATCGACGGATCTTCGCACTTTGGCGCGGACTCGCCTCCCGGCACTTTGATCGCGGCGCCTTTCCGGACCTCTCGCTCTTACGGCGCCATTCTTGTCTATCCCCGGTTGGCCGAAACATTTAGCGAAGAGGACAAGGCACTGGTTTCCGCCCTCGCCGGCTTTGGAGCAGTCGCCGTTGCGAACGCCGAGTTGTACGGCATGGCGCGCGCTCAAGCGCAAGAGCTGCATGAGATCCTCGAAATTTCCTGCGAGCTCAGTTCCGCCGGCAAACTCGACGAATTCATGCAGACATCCGTGGTCCGGGCCGCCAGTTTTCTCGGTTTCCAACGATGTTTCATCGGACTGCTCGAAGATTCGACTTTCCACATCCGCTGGGGACTCGAGAATGGTCAAGCCCGGCCTGTCGATATCCCTCTCTACGAAGGCGTTGCGGTCCGCAAGCTCAAACAGCACGAAGTATTCCACGCGGAAGACGCCTCCAAGACTCCCGGCGCGAACCTCGATTTCGTCGCTTCCTTTCGTATCAAGCAACTTCTGGCCGTGCCGCTCCTGGGCTCGAATGGCGAACTACTGGGAATGTTTGGGGTACTTGACCGTATCGAAGACGGCCCCATCAACGACGAAGATGTGCGGCGCGCCCGCGCGCTGGCCGCGCAGGTCGCGATCGCGCTCGAACTCACCCGCAACCTGCACCAGTCGGAACAACATCGCCGCCGCTCGGAAGCACTGGTTACGATCGCTCTGGAACTGAACACCGTCCTGCAATTACCCGAATTCCTGCGCAATTTCGCACTTCGCACGGCCGCACTTTTTGGGGGACGCTGTGTCGCCATCAGCCTCTTCCAAAGCGAAGCTCTCGACACCGTGTTGATGTGTGGCTCTGTCGAACTCGAGGACAAGCCGCTGGTCCGCCGCTTTGCCCAGGCTCTGCGCACCGCTCTTCCGAGATACACCGCCGATGTGGCTTTCACTTCCGCCGACGATCTCCTCGGCTCCGCTCTCACCTCCAGTCTGGGATGGGCCGATTGCACTCTGGTCCGTTTAACAGGCTCTTCAGGAGAGCTGATCGGCGTGCTTTGCCTTGCCGATCGCGGCGCCGCACCCTCTCCGGATGACACGCAACTCGTGCGCGCCATCGCCGGCCATGCCAGCATCGCCCTGGAGAATGCCTGCCTGTTCACGCGTGTGCAACAGGCCAATCGCCATTGGCTCGAAGTCTTCGACGCCATCAGCGATTACATCGTCGTCCACGACGAACAGAACAATATCCTGCGGGTGAACCGCTCGCTGGCCGATTTTGTTGGAATCGCGCCGGAGCAGTTGATCGGTGTCAACATGCGGGCGCTCGACGAACTTTCCATCGGAGCTCCTCCCCATTCCTGTCCGTTCTGCCGATCCGGAGAAGGACTCGATGAATACGTTCATCCCGTCCTCGAGCGCACGTATCTGATCTCTACCTCGCGCATTCACGCCGACAGCAGCGCACAGTTGCAGACCGTGCACGTTCTCAAAGACATCACCGACCGCCGCGAGGCCGAACGCCGCTATCGCGAACTCTTCGACAACATTCAGGAAGGCATTTACGTCTCCACTCCACAGGGCCGTTTCGTCGAGGTCAATGACGCGCTGGTTCGCATCCTCGGTTACGACAGCCGCGACGAGCTTCTTCGTATCGATATCGCGACCCAGCTCTATTTTGATCCGCAACGGCGTCAGCAACTGGTCGAGGAACTCCGGCAGAGCGGTGAAATGCACAATCACGAAGAAGTGTTGCGCCGCAAGGATGGCTCGGCCGTCAACGTGTTCATGAACTGTTATGCGATGCGCGATTCGGGCGGAACGGTCCTGCAACATCGCGGCTTAATCCTCGATATCTCGAGTCTCCGCCAGTCCCAAACGGAGCTCCAAAAGGAACGGGACTTCTCCAGTAAAATTCTGAGCCACACCCAGAGCCTCATTCTGGTCACCGACACGCAAGGCATCATCAGCTATGCCAACCGCCGCTGGAGCGGACTGGGCTTTCAGCAGAGCCAAATTGTCGGCCACGTATTTCTCGACCTGTGCGCTCCTCAACGCCGTGAGGCCCTCCGTCAGGCATTAGTCTCGGTTGCGCGCGGCCAGCAGGTCGACAACTTCGATCTGCCGCTTGTCCGCGGCGATGGTGCCAGCGGACAGTTCTCGGTTAATCTCAGTCCGATCAATAGTGAGGACGGAAAAGTCAGCAACGTCGTCGTCGTCATGACCGACGTCACCGACTCTGCCTTGCTCCGCTCCAAGCTTGTTCACGCGGAAAAAATGGCAGCCGTCGGGCAACTGGTCTCCGGAGTGGCCCATGAGGTCAACAATCCCCTGACCGCGATTCTCGGGTTCACCGACCTGCTCATGGAAAACCCTGACCTGCCGGAAAGCGCCCGGCGGGATCTGCGCGTTATTCTCCAGGAGGCACAGCGCACCAAGCAGATCGTGCAGAACCTGCTCAGCTTTGCGCGCCAGATGCCGCCACGACGGCAGCCCGTGCAACTGAATTCGATTCTGCATCGCACCGTGCAGCTTCGTTCTTACGACTTCATCAGTCACGGCATTCAGGTGGTCGAGCGCCTCGACGAATCGCTCCCCGAAATCATCGGCGACTCGCACCAGCTCCAGCAGGTCTTCCTCAACATCATTAATAACGCCTACGATGCCGTCCGTGAATCCGGTCATCCAGCTCGCATCGAGATCATGAGCGCCCGCACGAGCGGCTATGTCGAGGTCTCTTTCCGCGACAACGGTACCGGCATCTCCGACCCTGATCGCATTTTCGATCCCTTCTTCACCACCAAAGACGTGGGCAAGGGAACCGGCCTCGGCCTCAGCATCTGCTATGGCATCGTCCGCGAACATGGCGGTGAAATTATCTGTCACAACAATCTCGATTCCGAAGGAGCAACCTTCATCGTCCGGCTGCCTCTGGCCGCCGATGCAGCCTCCTTCGGAGCGGCAGCAGGAGTGAATCCCCAATGACCCAAACTGGCACTCAACCCGCATGTGCACCCGTGCTTCTCATCGAGGACGAGCCGGCGGTGATGGAGTTCGTGCGCTCGGCACTCGAGCGCAATGGCTACTCCGTCGTCTGCACAGAGTCCGGCGCGCAGGCGCTGCGCCTGCTCTCGGAAAGCGACTTTCATGGCGTCGTTTCCGATATGCGGACGCCCGGAGGTGTCGATGGCGCCCAGGTCCATGCCTGGATCCTCGCCAATCGCCCTCACCTCGCCGGCAAACTCGTTTTCATCACCGGCGACATTGCCAACGAGGAAACGGCGTCCACGCTGCGCCGCACCGGCGCCCCCTGCGTCGAAAAGCCATTCCGCGTGCACGATTTCATCACCGTGGTCGAAAAAACCATGGGCAAGGCGGCCGCATGAATCACGACCTTCACATTCGTTTATTGGTCGTTGACGACGAGCAGACGATCCGCCGCCTCTGCATGACGGTCGGCGAATCGCTCGGCTTCTCCTGTATTGAAGCGGAAAATGGCGACGCTGCCCTCGCCTTGCTCCACGAGCAACCGGTTCACATGGTGCTCACCGACCTGGTCATGCCCCGCATGTCAGGACTTGAGTTCCTGGAGCAAGTAAAGCGCGACCATCCGCGCATCGAAGTCGCTGTCATGACCGGACACGGCTCCGTCGAAACGGCTGTCCAGGCGATGAAGCTCGGCGCTTACGATTACATCTCCAAGCCATTCGCTCCGCTCGACGAACTACGTCTCTTTCTGCGCCGCATGGCTGACAAGGTCCGCCTAGAAGAAGAAAATCTTTTTCTGCGCGAGCGCTCCGAAACCGAAACTGCCGTCCACGGCATCATCGGCAACTCCGCCAGCATTCAGCACGTGTTGCGGCTGATCTCGCGCCTCAAGGACACCCGCACTCCAGTCCTGATCTCCGGCGAAAGCGGGACCGGCAAGGAACTGGTCGCCCGTGCCCTGCATTTCCGCGGCAATCTGGCCACACAGCCTTTCGTCGCCGTGGACTGCGGATCTCTCGTGCCCACGCTCATCGAAAGCGAACTGTTCGGCTACGAAAAGGGAGCCTTCACCGGCGCTTTGCGCTCCAAGCAGGGATTGCTTCAGTCCGCCGATACGGGCACGATTTTTCTCGACGAGGTGGGCGAGCTTCCTCTTGAAATGCAAGCCAAGATCCTGCGCTTTCTCCAGGAAAAAGAAGTTCGCCCCGTCGGCAGCAATCAGAAAATTAAGGTCGACGTCCGCATCATGGCCGCCACCAACCGCGATCTTGAGTCGGACTATAAGAAAGGAACCTTCCGCAAGGATCTCTTCTTCCGCCTGAACGTCGTCACCATTCAACTGCCGCCGCTGCGCGAGCGCCGGTCCGATATTCCGATCCTCGCCAACTGGTTTCTCGAACGACTCGCCCCCGGCCGCGGCGTCCAGATCTCCGGGGATGCGATGAAGGTCCTTCTCGCCTACGACTGGCCCGGCAACGTCCGCGAGCTTGAAAACTGCCTCGAGCGCGCCGTTGCCCTCACCGATCAGCGTCTGCTCGATCTCGACGACCTGCCGGCCGCGATTGCGCGTGCCGAACTCGAAGACGCTTCCCCAACCCTCGATTCGCAGGAATTCACTCCACTCTCAACCACCGATCTCGAAGATATCGAACGCGCCACCATCGCCCGCGTCTTCTCCCAGGTCCACGGAGACAAAGCCCGGGCCGGCAAGATGCTGGGTATCAGCCGCGCGACGCTCTATCGGAAGCTGAAGCGCTACAACATCGGCACGCGCGAACAGACTGTCGGCTCAACCACCTTGCAGTAGGGACGACGGAAAGCGGAGGACGATTGGGACGTAGAGATCCTTCCGGCAGAATCTGTTCAATGCGCGAAATCGGGATTTTTGCCAATTGACAGTCTGGCTTTAGTTTGTGGCTGCTGGCGAACCACCGCACAGCAGGATGTGACCGATTTCACTGACATTGCGCGCGCATAGGTGTCAACTCAAATTGCTTCGCCTCCCCGAAGCGCAGGCTCCCTACGGTATGCACCCCGCCGAGGCGAGAACTGCTGAACGTCGGCCCCTCTCAGCAACTGGCGTGTTGCTACGGCTCCTTGGTTTTGGGTCGCGCAGTTCGAGGCCGCAACGCTTGTCGTTGAAGGTTCGACCTCGACTGCGGCCCCGCTTTCATTCGTGCAGGAGGTCTGGTATGACGCGAAAGCTTCGTCGGAATTATTGTCTGAGTGTAGTTGTTCCCTTCGTTGCAATTCTGATCGCATTCATCGCTCTCTCCGGCCCGGCGCAAGTGACCGGAGCAAGTCAGCCTTCCGTTCAGCAGGCACTTGTACCCACGCAACTGGCCCCGGCTGCGAAGGCGCAGCAGGTAGGCTTTGCCAAGGCAGTCACCTACTCCGCAGGCGGATTTGGGGGCGCTTCGATCGCGATCGTGGACTTGAATGGTGACGGAACGCAGGATCTGGTCGTGGCCAACAACTGTCAGAACGAAAGCAATTGCAATGGCCGGGTCAGCGTATTGGTGGGCAACGGCGACGGTACCTTCCAGGCCCCAGTTAATTACGACTCCGGCGGAGACTATGCCATGTCGGTCGCGATCGGGGATGTGAATGGCGATGGCAAACTGGATCTGGTCGTGGCCAACTGCGGGAGCAGCGGCACCGGTTGCGCCACCGACAACGGTGGCGTGGTGAGCGTGCTGCTGGGCAACGGCGACGGCACCTTCCAGGCTCCCGTCAGTTACAACTCGGGTGGAAACGCCCCCTCCTCAATCGCCGTCGGGGATGTGAATGGCGACGGCAAGTTAGACGTGGTCGTGGCCAACAACTGCGTGGAGAGCTGCGACCATGGCGTGGTGGGCGTGCTGCTGGGCAACGGCGATGGCACTTTCCAATCGCCGATCCTCTATAACTCCGGCGAACCAAATGCCTATTCGGTGGCCATCGGTGACCTGAACGGCGACGGCAAGCTGGATGTGATCGTGGCCAACTGGGGCGGCTGGGCCCAGGCCAGCACGGTGGGCGTGCTGCTGGGCAACGGCGACGGCACCTTCCAACCCCTCGTCAGTTACGGCACCGGTGGGTATGAAGCCATCTCGGTCGCAATCGGGGACCTGAATGGCGACGGCAAGCTGGATCTGGTGGTCGCCAATGCGTGTTACCAGATCTACCTAACTGGACGAATGCACCAAGGTCAGTGCAAGGGAAACGGCAGCGTGGGTGTGCTGCTGGGCAACGGCGACGGCACCTTCCAGGCTCCCATCAGTTACAACTCGGGTGCGGTTCGAACCTGGTGGGTCTCAATCGGGGACGTGAATGGCGATGGCGTGCCGGATCTGGTCGCGATCAGCCCGTTCTGCTGTAGCGACAAGACCAAACCTGCGGTACGCGTGTTCGTGGGCACGGGCGACGGCACTTTCCAGCCCTCCAGGAGTTACAGCTCGGGCGACTATGAAGCCGCCGCGGCCGCGATCGGGGACGTGAATGGCGACGGCAGGGCTGACATCGTGGTGGCGAACTTGTCGTCTGTCGGCGTGCTGTTGAAT
Source organism: Terriglobales bacterium (assembly GCA_049509215.1). GTDB lineage: Bacteria > Acidobacteriota > Terriglobia > Terriglobales > Acidobacteriaceae > Acidiflorens. The sequence goes on along the minus strand of JBELAC010000079.1, from coordinate 1,673 downwards.
GATCTTTCGGTTAAGACAACTACCGCACTCGCGTCTTCGCCCAACCCGTCGCTGGTCAATCAGAGTGTTACTTTCACTGCAACGGTGACTTCGACGCGACCCATTCCGGACGGACAAATCGTGACGTTCACGATCGGCAGGGTGAAAATTGGAACGGGTTCGACGACCAATGGGGTCGCGAGCTTGACCACATCTTTCTCCCAAGCGAAGACCTACACTATCAATGCTACCTATGCCGGAGGTGGTTTTCTCGGACACAGTTCGGGAACGGTGAAGCAGCTTGTGGAACAGTAACGACGGCGGGCATTGCATCGCCTTTTCAAGGTGACTTTCTCGGATGGGCCGCCCGATGTCTGGGCGGCTCTTCTTTTTGCGTGAGGCGGAACGGGTTGCGTCGCTAACTTCTGTTATCTGGCCATGCCACTCAATACCCGTTTGCGAATTGAGACGATTCCGGACGGATGTGTCAGTCTGAGACAAGCTTCCGCCGACTTGCTTCGAATGCTCGAATCCAGCTCCCCGAGCGCGCGAATAACTACCATTGCTTTCTTGCATTTGTTCAACGGTGCATGTCCTACAAGAGTTCGGCGCTGATCGTGCACTAAGGAATCACGATAAAGCACACCAACTCTCCGTGTGTCTCTTCCTAACCGGGAAGAAGAGGGAGTTGGCTGCCCAGATTCTGGGATTGAGGTTTACCGTGCCCAACCAGGCAACTGCTACCGCTCGCGCTCTTGAATCTGATTTCGTAACGCGCCTCGCCCGGTTCTTTCCCGATGCCACGCCGGTGCGGATTCCAATCCGTCTCAGCCGTGCGCCCGATGCAGCCAATGGCAACGAGCACCGTAATGGCCAAAGCAGTGGCAATGGAGATTCTGCGACTCCCGCGAACGGGTGGTGCACCCTGCAAGAAACCGTGATCGAGTTCGGCACGCCCAACGAAGTTTTTTTCATGGTCGCTCAACCGCTCGAATTCGCCGATCGCGTGCTGGTCGAAAGCAGGGATGGTTCCCTTCGCGCCGAAGCCTCGGTCGTCGCCGTGCAATATCATCCGGAGCGGACGGTGGTCGCAGCCCGCTTCCTCAAACCCGTTCCCAATTGGATTGTGAAATCATGACTGACGCCCAAAACTCCTCTCAACCTTTGCCCGAACAGTCTCCCTCGATGTTTCAGGCACTGCATCCCGTGTATCAGGCTCTGGTCTGCGAATTCGTCATCGAAGTGCCTGCCTGCCCGTTTGCCGCCGACAGCGCTCCCGAAGCGATCAACGTGGCCGAGGCGCAAGCGTGGTTGCAGCAGGTCGACACCGAAATTCAAGTCCATCAGTTGCGCCAGTTCCTGCAAACCACGCCCATGGCCAACGAAGCCGTGCTGCGCGGCCTGCTCCTGCATCACTTGCACAAGACGATCAAGTCCCCTGCCGACCGCGATAAGATCGACTTTCTGCTCGTCCAGTATTTTTCGTACTGCGCGCCCTCCGGCCTCGCCGATTCCGACGTTGATCTCGAATATGTCGCCCAGGTGCTCGAACCCGTGATCGGGCCCGAGTCGCCCAAGCTTCCCACGTGGCTTGCGCCGCTTGAAACCCTTTTGCAGTCGGCGTCCCACTGTCAACGTCTCAGCGAACTTCTTCACAGTGGAGCGCTGGAGCAGGGCCGCAAGCTTAAGGCGCA
>JBELAC010000078.1:0-17937 GCA_049509215.1 Terriglobales bacterium | reverse complement strand
ACGCCTCGGCATTCGCCTCCGGCGTTTCCCACATTCCCACAGCTCCGGCGGCGGGTATTTTAGAAACCAAGCAAGACCAAAACGTCGTATGATCCGTGTGCGGAAAATGGGGGCAGGTCACGACCACCTCCAGCGAGTACATGAAAAATGCCCTCATACGGGCCGACTTTAGAACCGGCGGAAAAGAATGGAAAGGCAAGAAGTCGATGCTGTCGCTGTGGCTGAGAGATGAATAGTCGCCGAGACCCAATCATCGCACCTCGAATGCCAAGCGGGGATGTTTGTTGCTAATGCGCAGTCTACTCTTTCGACGAATTCGAATCGGGTGACGGCAATGGCGGCAAGCCAAGCTCTTTTAGAAATTGATTGTGTTTAATCGTTGCCTTCTGGATTGCGTTTTCGATCGTTTCCAATTCGCCATGAATCGCCGCCAAGTCGATTTCTGATTCGGCTATTGCGGTACTGATGTAGCGGGATATGTTCAGGTTGTAGCCTTCCTCCTTAATCCGCTCCATCGGGATTCGTTTTGAATAGCGCTCCTCCTCCTTACGGAATCGGTAGGTCTCAACAATCTTGTCGATGTCTTCGTCCCGCAGGCGGTTCTGCCGTTTGCTTTTCTCGAAGTGCTCGCTGGCGTTGATGAAGAGCACGTCGTCCGGTTTCTTGCATTTTTTTAGCACCAGAATGCACACCGGGATGCCGGTGGAATAGAACAAATTGGCGGGCAGGCCGATGACAGTATCAATGTGCCCATCCGTCAGCAGCTTGGTGCGAATTCGCTCTTCCGCTCCACCACGGAATAGCACGCCATGGGGCAGAATAATCGCCATGACGCCTTCGTCCTTCAGGTAATGGAAGCCGTGCAATAAGAAGGCGAAATCGGCAGCGGATTTGGGTGCGACTCCGTAATTCTTGAAGCGCGCATCGTCGCCCATGGCTTCACTGGGATCCCAGCGGTAGCTGAACGGCGGATTTGCCACTACGGCGTCGAAATGAGGTTTCTTGGCCGGGTTGGTCTCGCGCAACATTTCCCAATCATTGATCAGCGTGTCGCCGTGGAAGATTTCAAACTCCGAATCCTTCACCCCGTGGAGCAGCATGTTCATGCGCGCCAAGTTGTAGGTGGTGATGTTTTTTTCCTGGCCAAAAATCTTGCCAATGCCGTGCGACCCCATCCGCTTGCGCACGTTGAGGAGCAGCGAACCGGAACCACAGGCAAAGTCCATAACACTATCCAGCTTGGCTTTCTTCCCTGTTTTCGGCTCCTGGCTGTCCAGCGTGACGATGCCAGACAAAATGCTAGAAATCTGCTGCGGCGTATAAAACTCGCCCGCCTTCTTGCCGGAACCGGCGGCAAACTGGCCAATCAGATATTCGTAGGCGTCTCCTAACGTGTCGGCGTCGGTCGAGAATTGCGTCAATCCTTCGGCGATCTTTTGAATAATGGTGCAAAGCTTGGTATTGCGCTCTTCGTATCTCTTTCCGAGCTTGTCCGACGCCAGATTGATTTCGGAGAACAGTCCTTGGAAAGTACTCTGGAAGGACTCCGTCTCGATATATTTGAAAGCTGCTTGCAGCGTGTTGAGCAGTTCACCATTCTGCGTACGGGCCAGGTTCGCGATGCTGGTCCAAAGGTGATCCGGTTTGATGACATAGTGCACCTTGCGGCGCATCTGCTTTTCGAAATCGGCCACGTCATCAGGATTGTTGGCATACCAGATGGCCAGCGGCACCCGGCGACCGTCGCCCTCGACCTGAGGATAATCTCGTCCCAGTTCTTTTTGCGCGGCCGCCTCGTAATTGTCTGACAGGTAGCGCAGGAACAGGAACGACAGCATGTAGTCGCGGAAATCGTCCGCATTCATCGCGCCGCGCAGGTCGTCGGCAATGCCCCAAAGGGTTTTTCCCAGTTGTGTTTTATCTCGGTCGTTCATGCAGATTCCACTTCCCTGGTCATTTCTTCGAACGGGTCAGGATTGAACGGAAAATTCTTTCGGAAGTCCTCCAGAATCGTCTTAAACAGGGCTTTGTTCTCCTCCAACATCTCGATTGGTTCGTAAAGCGAGTAATTTCCGTGGCTCATGATGTTAACCACGCGAGCGTACAGAGTCTTGTCGGGGTCGTCTGCGGCTGGCCGGATGCAATCACCGAAATTTCCGTACCCGTGAAAGCTAGCGGTTTTTTCCATGATCGAACGCAACATGTTGAAGTGATGCGTATACAGCTTCCCTTCCTTTTGAGCCTGCTCCAGATCGGCTAGGTTCGCAACGTGCTGGAAGAATGGCGTGTTGCCCGTGTCCCGAAGCAAATAGCTTTGTGAGTCTTGCGGTCTGCCTAGGAAGTATTTTCTTGCCTTCTTTTTCAACTCATTGCTCATGACGTTGAAGAAAAGGGTGTGGTGCGTGGAAATGACCGTCCTCGGCGTATTGTTCGACTTACTGAGCAGTTGCGCCAGGTGGTTCGCCACCGCGATTGCGTTATGTTCATCGAGTGATGAAATGGGATCATCAATATAGACGTATTTGACCCATTTGTAGGGATCGGCGCCGTCAATCGCGAGCTGGACGATGGCGAGAAAGAAGCACCAAATGAAGATATTCTCTTCGCCGCGAGACACCTTAATGTCTTCAATTGGTTCGGTCTTCGCCGCATCACCTTCACCTTTCGTAATATACCGGGAAAAGCTCACTTCCCAATCGTCTGTGTCAATTTTGAAATCGAAGTCGGCGTACCGGTTCAGCAGCGGGCGGATACGGTTGTCCATCTCCATTTGCTCCAACCCGGCAAAGAAGCGGGAATCGCGGTTGAGCCTGAGCACGCGTTCGCGATCGTTCTTGAGGTCGTTATCCCAAAAGAACAAGTCTTCGGTGAAGGCGTTGAAGTAGAGCGTGTCGCGTTCGTCTCCGTGTTTGCCGAGGTCCTTGAAAGCGGTGGAAAGCCGGGTCTTGCCCGTGCAATTGTAGGCGTAGAGGAGAATGAATTTCTTGTCCTGCAGCTCTTGGCGTAGATGTGCGGCCAAGGTATTCAAATCGGCAAACGGAGTTGCGCTCATGCTTCAATCTCCTCCCGGGATGGGAAAAGCTGCTGCAGCAGGCCTTGCTTGTACTGCTTGAGGACTTCCAGTCTTCGGCTCTGTGCAGAGATTTGCTCGTCGAGGGTAGTGAGACAGTCGGCGATGCGCCGTTGTTCCTCTGGATCGTGCGGATAGCATAGGGAGATGCCTGCGAAATCGTCATAGTAGAGACGCAAGCGATCTTTCGTGAGGCCGCGCGAGTGAGAAGTCAGCAATAGCAGAGATGACGGGAGCTTGAACAGATATTCGAAGAACCGAGACACCACATGCTTTTGCGGGATCAAAACGATGTACGCAGGACTAACCAAGCAGTCTTCGGGCGCAACCCCTAGTGCGCCCTGCCACATTCGCATCATGTTGTAGGCGATATCGTTCTTGCACGCCTTCTTGTTTCCCGAAGCCTCTTCGATGTCGTAGTAGTTGCGGTCTAAGGAATCGCGTCGCACCATCCCATCGTGGATGGTGACGGAGTAAATTGGCAGCCCTTCCTCACCCCGGTCGAGGCGGTTCATGAAAACACTCCCAGCCTTGCCCTCCTCCCACGCACCCTTGTGGCGGAATTCAGGAAAGCGGAGGCGGGGCACCGTTTCGCCGCGGTCGGGGAAGAGCTGTTGCGTCAGCCCTTTTTTATAGGATTTGAGAGCGCCGAGTTTTTGACCGTGGGCAGTAATCAGCTCATCGAGCGAAGTCAGGCAGGCGGCGATTTTGTTTTGCTCAGCAATGGACGACTCCCCACTTGGGAGCGGAATAGGTAGAGACAACAAATCCTCGTCGTCTATACTCAATGACCCATGAGCACGAGCGCTGACCTCAATGTATTTCTTCAACCATTTTCCGTGGAGATTTCCGACGAATAAGTAGTTTAGAAAATCCGGTACGATTTCATCCTCGTGGGCTCTAAAGCAAGCAAAGATGCTGTTGGGCACAGCCGCCGGCTCATCTCCCGAATACTTGGCGATAAAACCCTTGTCGTTAGACAAAATGCTGTACGGTCGTGAAATCAACAGGTTGCAAGATTTCCTCAGCCGCGCACTTTGTTATGAATTGAGCCATGTTCGATCTATTCGGGCTCAGTTTCGGTCTCCTAGTTCGATTCTTTCACTCTCGGCAGAGCTTGCTTATCGAGAACCTCGTGCTTCGCCAGCAACTGGCCGTCTTCAAGCGGAAACACAGCCGTCCCAGACTGGCAAGCATGGATAAGTATTTCTGGATTGTAGTCCGGCGCTTCTGGTCTTCGTGGACGACAGCCCTGATTGTGGTTACACCCGATACGGTGGTCCGCTGGCACCGTACCGGTTTTCAGCTTTACTGGCGGCTTCTCTCCAGAGCGCGCAAGCAGCTGGGCAGGAGACCCGTTAGCCAGGAGATCCGCGAGTTGATTTTCAAGATAGTTTCCGAGAATCCTACGTGGCGTGCCCCTCGCATCCACGGCGAACTTATGATGCTCGGAATCGAGATTTCTGAGCGAAGCGTCGCGCGATGGATGAGACGGGCCCCGCGAAGTCCCGATGCCGCACAACGGTGGTTAACATTCTTACGCAATCATCGCGAGGCGATCGCCGCCATGGACTTCTTCTCTGTACCGACTATCACATTCGGCGTGCTGTACGGCTTCTTTGTCCTGGGACATGATCGGCGACGCATCCTTCACTTCAATGTAACGCGCCATCCGACGAGTGCCTGGATTGTGCAACAGTTGCGTGAGACATTTCCTTACGAATCCTCAGCCAGATTCCTTCTCCTCGATCACGACTCCAAGTACGGTGCTGAAGTTTTCGACGCAATTCACGTCATGAACATCAAAGCCGTGAGGACGGCCGTCGGCTGCCCTTGGCAGAATGGTGTCGCGGAACGATGGGTAGGAAGTTGCCGCCGCGAGCTGCTCGACCACGTGATTGCCGTCAACGAATCGCATTTGAAGCGCCTGCTCTCGGCCTACGTTGAGTACTATCACCAGGACCGCACGCACTGTGGACTTCAGAAGCAAACCCCAGACGGGCGACAGCGCTGCTCAAATCGAGGCGTAGTCGTTGCATGGCCTCGTGTGGGCGGTCTTCATCATCGCTACGAGCGCACTGCGTAGTTTGGTTGGGCATCGAGTTCTCAGCATGGGTAAATCACCTCTGCGCATCGCGTCCCCCACTGCCCGCCGCGAAGCAATGCACCCGTGCTATCTTGTCTCTTACTCGTGGATCACAGTGAGCGAAACTGTCGCTTCCTCGCAGACGGGCATGAAAACTGCCACGTTTGAATTTTTGGCTAATGACAGGATTCACATGCATGGACGATTGATCGATAACGAGTAGCGATGCTCGACCGTCCTATTGGTGGCGCTGGACGGTTTGCGTTCCTTCGGCGCTCCCCAATTGCGTTCTTCAGGGTTTTTCGTGCCAGCTCTGGTCGGCTCTCTTCTTCGGCAAGAGCGACCAGGCGAGCGACCGACTCCGTATCAGTCACTGTTATTTTCTCGAGTTCGCAGATCCACTGCGTAACCGAACTGAAAAAGGAAATGGGGACGATTTTATACTCGACCTTCTGTCGACCATTCGTCCTCGCTTTTTTCCCTTCTTGAGCGTCGATGAGACCTCGATGAACCAATCCTCCAGAAGGTGACGAAGAACGGGAGACGCGGCGCCGATCGAGACACCTGCCTCGCGGTTCATCAGATACAGGTATTTACCTTCTGCTTAATTAGATAAACAAGGAAACAACCAAGCAACGACAACTCCTGTTTCTTCGTGTTCATAGATGATGACCTGACGGATCATCATACAATCGCCGCGTCGCCCGTCATGGTTATTCAGGCGCAAATCTTCTCCAACTTTTCGGCCTTAAGCTCCCGGATCACCGCGGTCCGATCTGAAGAAGTCAGCAAGAGCTTGAAAAGACTTTCGGCAAGATCCTCAATCAGAGCTCCGGGACTGGTCTTCATCGCCGCGGGGTCAAATGCCGGAACTAGCGTGCCGGGGTTGACATCGGCAGAAACAGGACGCGGAAGTCCTCCGAAGACTTCCCATTGGTCGACACGCTGCTCCAACATCCAGAGGGTTTGCATGTGAAGCCCCCGTGCGGTGGTCTCGTCCAAAAGCCTGTGGATGGCCGCCTTCGTTGCTTCCTTCCGGCTGATGACCGGCTCCAACGGCTTCGGGGACTCTACAACACTCCTCGGCCCTGGCGCCGCCGGCGCGATCTGATGGTCGCCATCCATGAGCCCGCGGAGAAGATCGCCAAGCGAGCGGACGTCCTTTGTCTCGGATTCCGCGAACCTCTTGTACGACCGCATGCTTGCTTCGGACAAGTTGACCACGTCACCCATGTCGCCGTAGGGGGGCGCGGTGCAAGTGTTTGAACGGTTGTTAAGCATCCGGGACGATGTTGGTCTTCTATCGGGAGAATATGAATGCGGTCGCAAGAAGCCAGCTAGGGAATTTCCCGCAGGCGTTTTCTCACATTGGCTTGGTAAACACCGCTTTCAAACTGACGCAGAGAGCGGGCCAGCCGAACGGGCGCGCGAGTGAGGCAGTCGATTCGCGCTAAGGCAGCCGCTGAGCCGCACGGTTGACGTTGTCACCGGGATCCGCACTGGGTCGCTTCCAGCCTTAAATGGCCAACAGGGGCTGCGAAAGGACTGCTGGCGCTGGCAACCGACCGAGCGTTAACAATTCCCAACGCAACCCCCGTTCGTCTCAGACTCTGTTCCCTTATTGATTTGCTGGCGCGGGCGCAGGCGACGCAGTTGCTGCCGGCTGCGCGCTGGCGGCAGCCTTGGCTTCGTTGTCGGCCTCCAGCTTACGAATATCCGCCGCGTTGGCGTTTCGGTCTTCGCCCTTGCTGGTTACTTCAAGGGTGAAATGGCTTCCCGGATAGAACTCGATGTTCTGAGAGGAAGAGGTGACGTCGAGCGCCACCACATACCCGAGAGCGCCGCCAGCGGCTGCGCCAGCCAGAGCTCCCCAGCCTCCGCCGAGCATTCCGCCGGCCATCGCCCCAAGTCCGGCACCGCCCATCGCACCCATGCCGCGCTTGCCGCCATTACCTTTGGCGATGACTTGCCCTTCTTCGTCGACCTTGGCTGCGCCTTTCGAATTGGTAACCTCTTGCAAGTCGGCCTGGACTTTGTAAGTGGTATCGCCGACCGTCAGCGTCGTGAATCCGAACATAATATGGGATTTCGGAGATTCCATATTCTTTGCGGGTTCGACTTTGGTAATTTTCCCCTCCATCACCGCGTCCTTATATTCCGCGGGCTCGAGGACCACGGCTGTGAAGGTGTCACCCTCCTTGGAATCCTTGGTGCTGATGGGGGAAGTGAGATTTGCCACGAATGTTTGTTTCTTGATTTTGTCGCCGCCGAAAGCGGGCTGAGTTAACAACGATGCCGCGCAAGCTGCGGCACAGAAAAGCAGCACATGTCTCTTCATACTCTTGAACCCCTTTTATTGTTGAGTTGACCAACTGATAGTTTCTTTCAAGTCCCCATTTCCGTGAATTCTCAGGGCAACTTTTTGATATTTATTACTTGGCCCGGGCGAAACAGCTACGGTAACGTGTTTCGGATCCTGCGGCAGAATGGCCACCAATACGCCTGGCAATGCTCCCGACACGATCTGGCCCACGTCGACCGAATTGCCATTAGTGATGGTGACCAGTTGCTCCCCTTTTACAGAGCCTTGCCAAACGATCGTTCCTGAACTTGGTCCCGTGTAGTACGCGGGCTGCGGTGGTTTGGCAGCTTCTGCATCTTTCAGCCGGGCCGCCGCCTTGGCTTCCGCTATTTCCGCCTGCAGCCTTTTCTGTTCAGCTTCCTCGGCCACGGCGCGGGCTTTTTCTTTGTATGCTTCGACCTGCAGCCTTTCCTGCTGCAACTTTTGTTGTTGCTCTTCGAGTTCGCGCTGTGTGGCTTCGTTCTGGGCTTGCTGCTCACGTTGCTTTGCGGCCGCTTCTTCTTCCGCCTGCTTGCGAGCCGCCGCACTCGAAGTATCCGCCTTGCGGTTGGCATTACTTTTCGCCGGCGCGCCGGAACCCGGGGCAATCTTGCTCAGCAAAGTTTGTTCAGTTGAAGGCGATGCGGTCCCCAAATTGTTAGCTGGGTTCGCAGGCGGCGGCTGAGGCGAAACGGCCGCCGGTGGATTCGGGTTCGTTCTTGAGTCACCGGCAGTACGGTTGTTGCGTCCGTACACTCCGAACCATATTCCAGCGGCGGCGATCACAGCCGCGGCAACGGCGGCCGTAACTTTCCAGATCTTCCCGGAAGCTACCGGTTGCGCGGTGGCGAAGCGGCCGGGTCCATATGGTTCGGGATCTGCGAGGCGCGTTTGTCCAGCAGCAGGTTCCCACTTTTGTTCTCTGGCGAAGGCCGTTTCTTCGACGGGTGCATTCGCCTTCGGCGTAAAGGATAGAACGGCGTGAGTATCGACGCCTTCCTGCTCGCAGAGCGTCCGCAGGGCTGCCGCCATTTCCTCACAGGTGGCATAGCGGTCCTCCATCTTCTTCGCCGCCGCCTTGCGGACGATTTCATCCAAGGCGGGAGGAACCGGTGTGTAATCAGAAACAGGCGGCAGCGCGCCTTCGAGGTGCCACTTCATCAACTCGTATTCGGTGGTATTGGTGAAGGGCAGCCGGCCCGTTAAAACCTCGAATAGCAGAATACCCATCGAGTAGATGTCGCTGCGGTTATCGACCTGGCCGCCCTGGATGCGCTCTGGCGGCATGTACTCAATGGTGCCGATGATTCCTTTCTCACTCGTCAGGCGTTGCGCACCTACGGCATGGGCGATGCCGAAATCCATTATTTTTGCCGTGCCCCGGCGGTCAATGATGACGTTCTCGGGCTTGATGTCGCGATGCAGGACACCCTGACTGTGCGCGTAGCCCAGGCCGTCCAAGGCTTGCAGCATGACGGGAGCGGCCTGCTGCCAAGTCAGCGGAAGCACGCTCTTCAGCACGACCCCGTCGATGTATTCCATCACGATGCAGAAGGCCTCTGGGGTCTGCATCAGGGAATAAAGCTGGGCGATGTTGGGATGGATCAGCCGGCCCTGTAATTGCGCTTCTCGCCGGAACCGTTCCAGCACCGCCGGAGACGCGGCAAACTCCGAACGCAAGCGCTTGAGTGCCACCTCACGCTGCAAATCCAGATCCAGAGCGCGGTAGACAACTCCCATACCTCCGGATCCGAGTTCGGAAAGAATCTGATATTGATCAATCTGCGTTGGCATACTGGGCTACCCGACTACCACTTCACGCGTCTCCACGTTTGAAACCTGCAAAGCTCGAGGCAAATCAACGGAAACCAGAATTACGGAAATGTTGTCTGGCCCTCCGCGAGAATTTGCCATTTCGACCAGCCGCTCGACTGCGAGGTTCATTCGCAGAGAAGAGGCAGTCTCGAGCATTTCTTCTTCCGAAACCAAATCGTGCAGTCCGTCGCTGCATAGCAGGAAACGGTCCGCGGGATGACACTCAATAGGCTGCGGCGCGGAACTTAATTCCACTTCCGGTTTCGTGCCCAGGGCTCGCAGCAGGATGTTGCGATCCTCATGCGAACGAGCGTGCTCCAGAGTGATATATCCATCGCGAACCATCTGGGCCACCAGCGAGTCGTCTTGTGACATCTGATAGATCGTCGATTCCCGCAGCAGATAAATTCTGCTATCGCCGATGTGCGCCACCCATGCGGTGTTGCCCACCACAGCCACCGCTGCGGCTGTCGTTCCCATACCGCGGGTCTCGGCACTTTCCTCGCTCGCCGCGAAGATGCGTTGATTGGCGGCCATAAAAGCCGCATGCAACGCTTGCTGTGGAGAACCCGATGCAGCGAAGTACACTTCGGATATGGTCTGGCAGGCCATGCGGCTGGCGATTTCTCCGCTATTAGCACCGCCCATGCCATCTGCGACCACAGCGAGAACACCACGGTTCGCCTGTAAGGCCTGCTGCCTAGGCCTGACAAACAAAACCGAGTCTTCGTTGCCTTCCCGAACGCGACCCACATTCGTGCGCGCCGCCGCATCCACTGCGAATTCAGGAGCTGCGGCCACGGGGTCGGCCAGCCGTTGCCGGATGCGTTGGAGCCAGGTCATTGCGCGACCGCTCCGGACTGTGCGTCGATTTGCTGGATGGCGGCAGTCAATTTCGGCTTGACTTCCTCGGGAGCCAGTCCTAGCGCTTGCTGATAAGCAACTTTGGCTTCAGGAAGATGTTTTTGCGAAACCAGCACGGCACCGGCCGCGCCGTAAGACTCCCAGTTATTCGGGTACTGAGAAACCAGATCGGACGCGCCCTGCAGAGCTTGCTCGGGATTCGTCTTGACCGCAGCCAGCACTGTTTTTAGCTGTTCTTCGAAGGCGGTATTGGAAGCGCTCTGACTCGCGCCGCTCGGGGAAGAAGTGGAATGGTTCGCCAGCGCTTTCGAGATGGCATTCAGATTCTTGCTATTTTGTTCTTCCGACTTCTTCAACTCTGCGCTCAGCTGAGTGATCTGGTCCGGTTGCCGCTTGAGTTGCTGGTCCATCTGCTCCAGCAATTGTTGCTGCTGTTGTACCAGGCGCGCGTTTTGTTCGGCCCCTTTGTTCAAGCGGAGATAGAAGAACAATCCTGCAACCAGCACAATCACTGCCGCGACCAGTGCCGCCTGCAGAAACTTGGTCGACTGTTTCTTGACCTTGCCGAAGTTCTCGTCCAGCATGCGCTCCACGGTGGCGCGGCCCACCGGACGCGACATTGCCGCCGCTCCGGGAACAGCGATCTCGCGCGTTTCCCCCGGCCCCGTCATGGCGCCGGCCGGAATGAATCGCGTAGCTTTGGCGAAGGACGCTGGCGGAGGATCGAGTTCAAAACGGAATTCCGGTCCCCCCGCGCCCAACTGCACGACGTCGTTGTGCGATAGACGCACGGCTGATCCGAAAATGCGCTGCTTATTCAGGAAGGCGCCGTTACGGCTTTGCAAATCGCAGATCTGCCAACTGCCGCTGCTATCGCAATTGATCTTGACGTGCCGGCGGCTGACCAAGTCGTCGTTATCAGCGTCGTACTGAACCGTGACGCCGGGCTCGCGCCCGAAAATAACTTCATTGGTTCCCGCGGGGAATTGGTCCACCTGGTTTGCCCGCGACCCCGTCAAATGTCGAATCAGAATTTTGTTCATAGTGCTCCTCCCGAGCTGAAGTTTTTGGGCTTACTCGTGGCTGTCTTTACTAGTCTTGCCGAACTAATTTGGCTGAGCCGGCGGCGCGTCCGAGTCCGGCGGCGGCGGCGGTGGTGGATCGGGCGCGGGTAGCGGTTCAACTGCGCCCTCCGGTGCCGGAGTCTGGTCCGGGTCGGGATTCGCGGTGGTCGCACAATCCTGCGGTGGGCCACACGCTGGTGCCAGCACATAGTTCCCAGGGGGAGTGCCGGGCTGGGCAGAAATAAAATCTAACAAGGCGCTGGTCACATCCGAGCCGTTTTGCAGATCGGAGACAAACACTTCGACGGGCTCAGCTTCCGTCTGGATTAGAGATAGAAGCCTGTCGATCGGCCGATCCGGTGGCGCCATCGGCACCACAACGACGGGCGTGACCGATCCACCCTGCAGGGCATATCCGCTCGGCGACGGACTCGCGATCAGGTTGACCAGGGACTGCTGGGGCGGGGCCGACTGCGCCCCTGGACTGGCCTTAGCCGGAGAGGTCGCGGCGAACCTGCGAAGTTGATCCGAAATTGCCTGTTGCGTGGGGTTGGGCCGCTGCACTTTAGCGGGAGGCGCGTTGGGGCTCGGTGCCGGACTTGTCTTGCCCGAGATCGACCTCATGGCATTCAGCAACGCTGCGTTCGGAGCCGCGCTCGAAGAGGTTCTTGCCGTCCCCGCCGGGCTACTCGAGACTTTCTCTCCGATCCCTCCGCCAGCGCGCCCGATCGAACCCTGTGGCGAAGTGGAAGGAACATTGGGCCCCGAGAAAACTTGAGTCGGAGCAATTCTCGTATTCCGTTCCTCCGGCGTCGGCGGCGGTGACGCAACATAGGACGGTTGATTGGCTACTTCACGCTGGCGTTGCAGTTCTTGTTGCTGGCGCTTCAATTCCTGCTGGCGTGCCTGTTGTTGTTCGCGCTGCTGTTCAGCCTCTTGCTGGCGTGCCTGTTGTTGCTCGCGCTGCTGTTCAGCTTCCTGCTGGCGTGCCTGTTGTTGTTCGCGCTGCTGTTCAGCTTCCTGCTGGCGTGCCTGTTGTTGCTCGCGCTGCTGTTCAGCCTCCTGCTGGCGTGCCTGCTGTTGCTCGCGCTGCTGTTCAGCCTCCTGCTGGCGTGCCTGTTGTTGCTCGCGCTGCTGTTCAGCTTCCTGCTGGCGTGCCTGTTGTTCCTCGCGCTGCCGTTCGGCTTCCTGCTGGCGCGCCTGTTGTTCCTCGCGCTGACGCTCTTGTTCTTGTGCCAATGATTGGGGGGAAGCCCAACACTGGGCAGAATGTAACCCGACGGAAATCGCTAACAACACCATCAGGGTACGAACAAGAACTTTCCGGGACGAGCCCCGTCTGGATGCGCCACCAAGTTCTCTACACGGATGCATGCGAGGTCCTCCTAGTGCCTATCATTGCGACAATAATAAAAAGTTATAAAAGCGGCCAGACTCGGAGGGAATCTGCAGCATAATGCCAACCGAGTCTTCCTTTGTCAAGGAGTAAAATCTCTCCCAAACTTCATCGTGGTTTGCAGGTTCGGTTCTCCGTCGATTAGCCGGGAGGGAAGCGGCACAGCCTTCTCTTCCTTCCGTAACGCCGCGCTGGCGGCGAAAACTGCAACCAATCTGGGCTGTCAAGCGACGAGTCATCATTGCTGCTTCCTCAAACCGCCCCGGCGGCGGCTCCTTATGCCCTTCACTTACTAAAGCGACTTCCACTCGAATTTGGGGTCACGTGAGGTGAAAATCTCTAACAGGCTGCGAAAAACTCGCATGCGCGAGCTCCGAAAGCGCACATCCGCTCTCCCAGGAGTCTAAACGCGGCCTAGTAATGACGCCTGCTCGAGCACTTCGCAGCAAGAGCAAGGGAGGAGGGGGCATTCCTGGGCGGGCCGATCATTGCAACTTCGCGTACTCGGCTTTCGCTTCCTTGAGGATGGGAATGTCAGCGTCGGCGTCTGACCAGCGGGCGAGGAAAGCTTTGTAGGCGGCGACCGCCCTGCTGCGGGCGACATCGGCATCCGCTGCCCGTGAACTTCTCAACTGCAGGGCATTGGCGCGAGCTACTCCCAGTTGCGCCATTGCTCCTGTCCAGCAGTTCCAAACGATTCCATTGTGGTCGAGAATCTTCTGAAACTCGGCTGCGGCAAGAGTGCCTTGTCCCTGGAGGAGATAGGCCTCTCCGCGCACATAGATGGGATAAAGGCACGAAATATGGAGAACGAACCCGGTCTGCCCCAACTCAATGGGCTGCGCCGTTCTCAACAAATCCAAAGCCTGGTCGGGTCTTTTGTTGTTAAGGGCTAATTGCGCTCGAATAGTCGGCACCCAGAGCAATTGGGTCTGGCTATGTAGCGGGAAGCGGGTTTCGAGATCCTGCGCCAACTTTTCAGCTCGGGGCGAATCGTTGGCCATGGCAAATGCGAGCGCTGCCTCTCTCTCCACTCCCGGACTTGTCGATGAGAGCTTGAAAGCTTGGGTCGCCGCTTGCCGGGCCAGTGAAGGGTTGCCGAAAGCGGCTTCGCGTTGAGCGGCAAGATACTGATAATCTGCCGCGCTGCCCCGGCTATCGGCACGAATCGCAGCATCAACCGCCTGCTTTGTGAAGTCACGAGCGCGATGCAGGTGGCCGAAATAGGCCTGTGTGTCGGCTGCGAGCGCAAGTCCCCAATTTTCGTAGCCGGGCTTGGCTGCGAACCATTGTTGTTGTTCCGTCATATCCGCGTAGTGCGCCGACAGAAAACCCAGAGCGTAGAGTACGTTGTGAAACCGCACGGGATCAAGTTTCCGCGCCTGCGCGTCGAGTATATTCTGCCGCGCTTGGTCCAATCGTTGTAGACCCAGCAAGTTAATACTCAGAGCCAGGTAAGGGGAAATGCGATGGGGTGCGAATTGCAGGTTTTGCCGGGTTATTTTCTCGGCTTCCTGATATCGACCCTCCTCCATGTAGACAGCGCCCAGAATGGCGTGAGGACTTACATCCACACCTTCGAATTCCTGGAGTCGAGGATAATCCTCGACCAACTGCTGGAGGGATTGCTGGGCCTTGTCTAATTCCCCCGTGATGTCGTGATAGTAGTAGCCCGCAATGACGAGTTTGTCCCGCTCGCTGCAGTGTTCTCGTAGCTGGAATGCCCGGGTTAAGTATTTACGTCGCACTCCATCTTGCGTTGAAGTATTGGCGGCCATCCAGTAGCCCAAGGCGAAATCCGGGTCGAGTTCGATAGAGCGTTCGTAGTCTCCGCGACTGTAGGCCTTCAAAGCCCCCAGGGAAGAAGTTGTGGCCCGTCCAAGGGGAACATCAAACTGATTCAAGGTGGCCAGCGATTCGCCAAGTTGGCCGCGCAGTTTGGAAGCGGCTACGCCTAAAGCATCGAGTACCTTTTCCTTCGACGTGGCGGTGACTTGTTCCTGCGCCAGGGTTTCTCGGCTTTGGCAATTTGTGGCCTTAAGAGCGACGACGAACTCGCTTCCACGAACTGCGATGGAGCCGGCAATGTATGCGGTAGCGTGAGCCTGCACGCAAAGCTCGCGGGTCAGTTCCGCCGTCAACGGCGTCTGGGGCGGACGCATCATCCACTTCAGGGTTGCGCTCACGCTATCGTCGGACAGAAGGCTCAAGAACGGGGACTGTCTCAGAGAAACAACGAGCGCCGTTTTAAGAACATCATCGAATGCAGGGTCGCCGGTGCGGTTGGAAAAGTCGGCAAGAACGAGTGTGTCCTTTTCCGTGAGAGGCCATTTTTCGCGGGAGCGGAAATACAACCCGCCTGCCAGCACCAAAACAGCCATTGCAACCGCGATAACGACCTTCGCGGACCTCCATCGCGCACCCGCCGGCGCTGACATTCGGGCTCCATCTGCTGCACGTCGCGTTGCACCTGCAGATGGCATTGCGCTTCTATCTCGTAACGCGGCGGCGATCTGTTCGGCATGGGAAAATCGCTCGCCCGGATCGCGCCTCAAACAGCGCAGAATCACTTCCTCCCAAGCCGGACTCAGTTGCGGGCAAACCTTTCGGGGCGGTACAGGAGGTTCCCACAGCCTCCGCAGTGCCGTCGAAAGAGAAGTGTCTCCCTGCCCTGGGAATGGTCGAACTCCCGTCACCATCTCGTAGATCACCAAGCCGAGGGCATAATTGTCAGACGCGACGGTTGCCGGCTTACCCTCCAGTTGCTCCGGTGCCATGTACTCCGGCGTTCCCAACAGGCCCGGTCCGGTTGAAAAAGAGGCGCTGCCGTGCGGTACAAGAGGCTGCAACGCCAATCCGAAATCCGTCACCACAGCCCGTTTGCCAACTTGTCCGGCAGCTTCCACCAATACGACATTTGCGGGTTTGAAGTCGCGATGAACAACTCCAACCGCGTGCGCGGCGGCTAAAGCGGATGCCATCTGTTCGATCAGGGGCAAAGCGTCGTCGATGCTCATTGCCCCTTGTTTGAATTGCGATGCCAGGGTTTCGCCATTCAGCAACTCCATGCTGATAAAGACAGTTTCTCCCTGCATGCCATCGGCCGCCTCTACCTTGTCGCGGAACAGATCGAAAATTCGGCAAACGTTCCGATGCGTAACTTTCCGTGCCATCTGAACTTCGCGCTTAAAGCGCGCGACTGCATTGGGGTGGGCCAGGATTTCTTGCCGGATGGTTTTAATCGCGACTCGCTCGTGCAGTTCCTGGTCTTCGGCTTCGTAGACCTGACCCATGCCTCCGCCAGCGATGAATCGGATGATCCTGAAGCGTCCGGCTAGTAGTTGGGACTTGGAGAGTTCCGCCGCTCCTCGGTTGTGTTCCGGGGATAAGTGCTCCAGGAATGGCGTCGATAGGAAGGTTCCGGCCTGATCATGCTCGCCCAGCAGTCGCTCGACTTCTGCCCTGTCCTCTTCACTGGCACAATGGTCACGAAGAAATGCGGATCGCGCGCTCGAGTCCATCTCCAGCGCTGCTTCAAATAACGCCTTAACTGCTTTCCACTTCTCGGGTGATGTCTCCATGGCCTTGTTTCATGTCTCCGTGGAGCCAGGCTTTGGCCATACTCCAATCCCGCTTCACCGTCTTAGGGGAGATGCCCAGAAACTCTGCCGTTTCTTCCACAGTCAATCCGCCAAAAAATCGCAGCTCGACGATCTGGCCCTGACGAGGATCGATTTTCGTAAGTCGCTTCAAGGAGTCGTCCAACTTCGCCAATTCCAGCGACTTTTCGGGTACAAACACCAGGGCTTCATCGAGCGGAACAACATCTTGTCCTCCGCCGCGCTTTTCCCGGAGATGACCGCGAGCGTGATCGACCAGGAGCCTGCGCATGACCTGAGCGGCAATCCCGAAAAAATGGGCGCGGCTTTGCCAGTCCACCGAGCGCTGTTCTACCAGCTTTAGATAAGCCTCGTGAACCAGCGCCGTAGCCTGTAGCGTATGGTCTGCGCGCTCTCGCCGCATGTAACTGCCGGCCAGACGCTTTAACTCGGCATACACCAAGGGGATCAATCTGGAAGCTGCGTCTTTGTTCCCGTTGGTCAATTGCGCGAGCAGGATAGTGACGTCTTCGCGGGTGGATTCCATCGCAGTTACTCCGGCCAGGTCTTAATGATCCGACATTCTACCCCAAGTGCCTGCCCGGCAATCAGCGAATTAAAAGGATGGAGTATGCCGCCAGCAGAATGGCGCGCCCGGCCGAGATGGCCCCATTTTTCGCAGCACATCGCGCTATTGGGTGAAGGCAGAACAGGAAAAAAACAAAGGATCCGGATTCTCCCGCATTGATCCGCGACCCGCAATTACACGAGGAGCTATGACATCCACAAGAAAAAACATTCGCCGATCCAGCGTCCGCATAACTTTTGTACGTCGCAATTGTTTCCCGGTGGCGGAGAGCAACTTTCTTTGGGCGAGCCGTCGGCCCTCGACTCCTACCGACCCCTATTGATTTGTTGATTGGTGGTCCAGAGTGGCTATAATGGCCGAACCCTCCGAGTAGTTTATCAGACTCGGGAGCCGGCCTCAGCTCTCGCTGTAACGGAAGGCTTCAATCCAAAATAAGGATGGCGGTTCCGGCGTGGAAGGAGAGGCAGTGATGAAACATTCCTTGCTAATCATGTGTTTCGCGGTTCTGGCCGCAAGTACGGCGTTGGCTCAGGGAAAGAAGGACGTACCGCCTCCGCCCAAACCCGACGACGATGCTCCTAGCTTGGAAGTCACGATGAAGTTTATCCAGGACAAGGTCAACGGCATCGGCCCGGTGAATTTCGTTCTATACACGCATGACAATGTCACAGGCAGCGATCAGACCAACCAGTTCAAGGTTGAAGTCACGAAGGTGCTTGCGAATCCAAGCGCATGCCACATCGCCTACCACTTGAAAGACGAACGCGATCGGGCGGTAGTTCATGACCTCGACGCAGAGTTCTACTTGAAAAACGTCGAGGACGTCGTTGTGACGCCAATGGAGCAAGGTGCAAGGGAAATAGCCACGGCACAAGGGCATCCTTCTTCGAATGTCAGTGCCGATCCTCCTGTGTTTCTGTTCAAAGTGCGCATGACTGACAAGAGATACTACGCATTCGACTTCCTCGACGAGCAACTGGCAAATCGTGTGGCGAAGGCAATGGTCCGCGCCGTCGAGCTTTGCGGCGGCGGCAGCAAGGACGTCCCCCCTCCACCCAAGCTCGCGGACGAAGGATCTAGCATCGAAGTTGCTTCGCGCGATGGGGGCAGCGC
>JBELAC010000077.1:0-19041 GCA_049509215.1 Terriglobales bacterium | reverse complement strand
TCCGCTTCCAGCCGCGCCGCCAGAATCCGTTCGACCATCTCCGGAGGCGCTGAGCTATCCAGCACGTTCCCCGCCGACGCGCCCAGCCGCACCAGATGCTGTTCCACCTGCAGCTTCAAAATTAACCCGCCCCGATCGTCGTACTCCGTTTTTGCCTTGGATTCCACCTTGGTCCAGGCTTTGTCCGCGCTCTCCGGGGAAGCCACCGGGCTCGCTTCCGCCAGCAGATGCTTCAACTGACGCTCGTAGGCCTTGCGATCTTCCTTGGAAATCGGCGTTTCCAGTTCGCCCCCCGGACTCAAGACCATGGCGTTCCGGTCCGGCCGGAAGACCGCAGCGCCGCCCGATGCGAAATACACCGCAAACACGCACCCCGCGAAGATCGGACTCACGATCGCGCTCGGCACAATGTAATGGCCCGACTTCAGAAACGATTCCACCACTCCTCGCGGAGCCGAACTCCTCGGCATGCTCCCCGGCACCTGCGCGATCACCATTCGCGACGTTTCCAGTTCCGGATGCCGCGCTTCGAACTTCACCAGCATCTTCGCGATCTGCTTGGGAGTCGTGATCCCCACATCCGCTATCACGCTCCGATGCAGCGTCTTCGGGTAATAAAAGTTGATGATTTCCTTCGCAAAATCCGCGCAGTTGTTCGATGCCAGGTGAAAGTGCGACCGATTTGGCGAGGAGTTCAATTTTTGAATGAGTGCCGCATCCTGCTCCGGCGTCGTCTCAAACTCGAACCCGTAAACGGTTCGATCGTACGACGTGCCGATCAGTTGATACCAGTTCCCTCCCGGAGTTTCTCCGTTCAAGCCATCCGGAATAATGTTCTCCAGGTAATTCCTGCGATAGTGGTCACGCAGGTACGCCACCACGCACGCCCGCAGCACCACCGGCGACTGAGCGCATATTGAGGAAAAATAGATTGCGGCGTGTCCCGTGCCGGTGAAAATGCGCATGTGCCCGTAAGGCTCTTCGAGTAGCAGCGTAGCCGATGCGTGCGCGCGCGGCGCGCCGCCCACAACCACAATCGTCAGAGCAACGACCGTGAGACGAACGATCTTCAGAGTGCAGAAAACGCGCCGCATGGATCGGATGTGGCGTGGAAACATATTCCCCCAGCTAGGGTTGAGCCCTGTCTGCTTAGAACCCAAGCGCCATTGATTAGTTGCTGATATAGGAGTGTCCGGTTGTAGCTGAATGAATACTGAGTGCGGGAAAAGGACCGAAAGTACTCCAGCCCTGTGCCCCAGTCACTGCTGGGTCCCCCACCTTTCGCGATTTTCGAAAGAGCCTGCCTGAGCGCAGTCGAAGGGTAGAATTCCACCGCTGTCAAACCCTTGGGACTTCCGCTCACTGCCAATTCGCATTATGCCGCTGCAGCCACCAGCATGGAAGATTCCACCGCGCCGCCGCATACTGCGGAAACACCGACCGCGAGCAGTTTTCGTTCGCCGTCCCCAAGTAATCGTACTCCGCTTTGTTACCCTTCAGGGGCGTCGACAAATATTGATCGACCGGCAAACTCCCCATGCCGCCTCCGCGCATATGCCGAATTTCAAACACGCTCCAATCCAGCGCATACAGAATCGCCAGACTGATCAGCGTATATTTCGCGGCATCTCCTAAGATTCGCACGGGGCAATGAGCATTCTGCGGGCTCATTGCTATCGTAAAGCATCAGACTGTGAATTCAGAACGTTATTGCCTCAGGCTAGTTCGAATATAAATAGCGCGATCCGTTGAAGTTCAAGCGGTGCACCGGCAACATAAAAACAGAGGGCGGAGCACATCTTCCCCGCCCTCCACAAACTTGGTTCTAATCGAATTCAGTTCTGGCCCGAATCTGCAGTCGTGCCCGAGCCCTGGCCCTTGTTGTGACGTCCATGCCAGTTCTGCTCCTTGCTCTGCATGACGTCCCATTTTTTCTGCTGATCCGAATTGAGCACTGCGCGGAGCTGGTCATTCGAAGCCTTGCGAATTCCCATCATCTTCGAACGGCGGTCAACCTGTGACGTCGACGAATCCGCTTTCACCGCGTCCATCTGCGATTTTTCCGAAGTCAGAATGTCCTGCACTTTCGGCTGCTGGTCCGCCGTCAGCTTCAGCTTCCTGGTCAGCTTCGCCGTCTTTTTCGCCGGATCGAAGTCGCCATGCCTGCCTCCTCTTTGGGATGATCCCGCAGTAGCAGACTGCGGATCGGCCGGCGCGCTATTCTGCGCCATCGCCGACGGCGCAATCGTGGCGACTGCTCCCGCCAGCGTCAACGCCATTAAGTATTGTTTCAACATATATTTGTTTCTCCTTTGCCTTTCGAGTGGCAATGATAAGAACCGCACTCGCCAAGCAAAGTTGCGACCCTTCCTGCGGTTTTACGAATCTTTACGCGCCTCGCGGCAAACCTCTTTATATCTAGGATATAAACGCGTTCCTAGCCGCGAACACATGCTCGATTTCCGGAGCAATCCAGATCAGGAAGAGGTTTCCAGTTTGCGCCACGCGCGCAGGTTGATTGCGTACAGCACGATGCAGAAGATATTCGCCGGAACGAATCCGGCCTGCTGCGTCCGGATCGCAATGACACAAATGATGACGCTATTCATGGCCGCCAGAACCCACCCTTGCCAGCATCTCCGGCCCACCAGAATGGTCGAAACGATGGTCAGAACACACGAAACATAATCAGCCCGCAACACAGATGAAATCTCCCTGAGCACAATTCTGCTCAGAGCAGTCGTGGGCTTTCAGTAATCCCTGGACATTTTGGGAGTACGAAAGTAAGCAGCGAACTGTTTGATTTAAGACCGATGAATCGAGCGGTCTCCTCCGAAATACTTGATGCTCATTCTCGCCGGACTGCGGTAACATCGCCATCGAAAGGAGAACCGATGTGAAAGGCGCCAAGACAAAAAATGGGCTGTCAGCGGAACAACGTGAAGAACTATTCAGGGCACTGAAAGCCCGCTTTGAGAAGAATATGAGCCGTCATGAAGGTATCGAGTGGGCGAAAATAAGAGCAAAGCTGGAAGCCAATCCCGAAAAGCTCTGGTCACTCAGCGAAATGGAAAGAACGGGCGGTGAACCGGATATTATTGGTCACGATAAAAAGACGGGCGAATACGTCTTCTGTGATTGCTCGCCGGAAAGCCCGAAGGATCGCAGAAGTCTGTGCTACGACCGTGAAGCGCTGAACTCCAGGAAAGAAGCGAAACCGAAAAATAGCGCGATGGATCTGGCAGCGGCCATGGGAATGGAGCTCTTAACGGAAGAACAATATCGAGAACTGCAGAAACTCGGAGAGTTCGACACGAAGACGTCGAGCTGGCTGAGAACGCCCTCTGATATCAGAAAACTCGGCGGCGCCATCTTTGGTGATCGCCGCTTCGGCCGCGTCTTCGTGTATCACAACGGTGCCGAGTCTTACTACGCAGGCAGGGCGTTCCGTGGCTCGCTAAGCGTCTAGATTTCCGTAGCGCCGGCTTTCATGCACCTTGAACGGACCGATGGTGCCCCATTCAAGCCCGGTTTTGGCTTGAGTGGAGATGTTCATGTGCAAGCTCAAGCCAAGGACAAAGCCGAGAGGGAATAAGATGCCACAGCAATCACGAACCTTTTCTGATGGACCGATCAACGATCCGTTCGGCGGTCGACGACCAACCAGTCACGAACAGATGACAGGATTACCTTGGGATGCGTCGTATCACAACGGCGCAGCGCCCTGGGATATTGGCGAGCCGCAACCAGCAATCGTGCGTTTGGCATCGGCACGCGGGTTCGCAGGAGCGGTGCTCGATGCGGGCTGCGGGACCGGCGAGAACGCACTTCACATTGCTTACCACTCCGCTTCGCAGGGATTGTCGGTTCTGGGCGTTGACGTAGCTGAAACGGCACTCGCGATAGCCAGAGAGAAAGCAAACGCCAAGGCCAATCACGACGCCCGTGGGATCGGGGTTGAGTTCGCCGCGGCTGACGCGTTCGAGTTGCAGCGTTTGGGGCGCACGTTTCAGACAGTGCTCGACTGCGGACTGTTCCACTCCTTCGACTGCAACGGCAACGGCGACGACAATGAACGACAACGATACGTGGCGAGTCTCGCGTCGGTGACCGAGCACGGTGGAACGCTGTATGTGTTGTGCTTCAGTGATGATGGTCCCGAGACTGGCCCGCACCCGATCCGTCAGGAAGAGCTGAGAGCAGCGTTCAAGCCCAGCACTGGATGGAATGTCGCCGCTATCGAACCGGACCGGATCCAGACGAGATTTCACGGCCACGGCATACCGGCATGGCTCGCGACAATCAAACGAATCTAGCCCGGACTCCGGAACGGCAATTTCTTAGAGCTTCTCGCCGATGCTCTTTCCCTGCGTAAACAGCAGCAGATAGTCCGGCCCGCCCGCCTTCGAATCCGTGCCTGACATATTGAATCCGCCGAACGGATGCGCCCCAACCATCGCTCCCGTGCATTTGCGGTTCAAATAAAGATTGCCCACGTGAAATTCTCGCATCGCCCGATCCAGCTTTTCGCGCGAACTCGAATAAATCGCGCCCGTCAGCCCGAATTCCGTATCGTTCGCAATCTCCAGCGCGTGATCGAAGTTTCGAGACTTGATCACGACCAGCACCGGCCCGAAAATCTCTTCCTGCTCCAGTGTCGATTTCGGCGCAATATCGGCGATCACCGTCGGCTGGATGAAATATCCTTCGCCCGCCCCGGTCGCGCGCGCACCGCCTGTAATCAGCCGCCCTTCTTTCTTTCCGATTTCGATATACCGCAGAATATCGTTCATCGAGCCTTCGTTGATCACTGCGGCCATGCCCGGATTTGCCACCGGATCGCCCACGGTGACCTTTTCCACGCGCGCCTTCAGCTTTTCGAGGAACTTGTCATAGATCCGCTCGTCGATAATCGCGCGCGAGCAGGCCGAGCACTTCTGCCCCTGGAATCCAAATGCGGCCTGCGCCACGCCTTCGACCGCCGAATCGATGTCGGCATCGGAGTCCACGATGGTCGCGTCTTTCCCGCCCATCTCCAGCACGGTCCGCTTGATCCAGACCTGCCCCGGCTGCTGCGTCGCCGCCGCATGGTTGATGTGCAGTCCCACTTCGCGCGAACCCGTGAACGCGATGTACCGCACCTTCGGATGAACCACCAGCGCGTCGCCGAACGTCGCCCCGCCCCCCGGACAGAAATTCACTACACCTTCCGGCACGCCGCATTCTTCGAGTAACTCGACGAACTTCGCCGCAATCGTCGGGGAATCGCTCGATGGCTTCAGCACCACCGTGTTGCCGCACACGATCGAGGCCACCGTCATCCCCGCCATGATTGCGCACGGGAAATTCCACGGCGGAATCACCACGCCCACGCCCAGCGGAATGTAAGTCAGCGTGTCGCGTTCGCCCGGCAACTGGATCGGCGCTTCCGCCTTCGCCAGCCGCAGCGCCTCGCGTGCATAGAACTCGCAGAAGTCAATCGTCTCGGAAACATCGGCGTCAGCTTCCAGCCAGTTCTTCGAAACTTCAAACACCAGCCATGCCATGAATTCGAGCTTGCGCTCGCGCATCACGTCGGCCACGCGGAACAGGAACGCCGCCCGCTCTTCAAACGTCGTGTTCTTCCAGGTCGCGAACGCCTTCAACGCCGCGTTCACCGCCGGTTCCACGTGTTCTTTCCCGGCCTTCTGGTGGATGCCGATCACCTCCGACGGTTTCGCCGGATTGATCGACCGGATCTTGCCCTCGGTCTTGATCCGCTTCCCGCCGATGATCAGATCGTATTCGCGCCCCAGTTGCCCGCGCACCTTCTCGAGCGCGGAGTGCATCCGGCGCACATTTTCCGGCTTCGTAAAATCAACAAACGCCTGATTCTTAAACGGAACTTCATGTGCCTGCGATGGCGCGCGCGGCGGAGCTTCCATGGTTGCCATAAGATTCCTTTCCAGGACGGATTATCGAAGATTTCGAACACTCATTTTACACCTCGAAAGGAGCAGCTCTCAGCTCTCGGTTCTCGGTTCTTCGCTCTTAGCACACAGTGTGAGGTATTCCACCCGCAGCCTCACCCAACGCTGTCATCCGGAACGGAACGGGGACTTCACGAACGTGGAAGTTCCCGCGGAGTCGAAGAACCGCGACGCCGAGGCAAGAGGGCCGCAGGGAAGTCTCGCTCGAGATGTTCAGCCCTGTGGGTGACCGCAAATCCCCCCACCGGACTTCTTCTCCCGCGACAAATACCACCAGCCCACCGTGCATTTATTTTGAGAAGCTTGGTCTAATAGAATCATCGATTTAGCGGAAAATTCCTCGCAAAATCTTGAGCCCCAGTGAGTTAGAGGCAAGATCTTGAGCGAGTAGGAGTTAGCAAGACAAAATCGGAGTTTTTTGGACGTTTTCTGGATTCTTCCTGCCAAAATCTTGATTACAAATGATTTATTTGCAAAATCTCCCATGCAAAGGAGTTACGTGAGTGAAGGATAATATTCAGTGCTTCTCAGTTGTCAAAAGAGAGCGCGCAGATTGAACTGCTGACTTGATTGTAGAAGGGGCGAAAGTTGAGTCAAGAATTAAATGAACACCATGCCCGCGAGATGAGCTGTTTCGCCTGCGTCAGGCGTCGCAGGTAGTACTCGCGGGCTTTTTCAAGGCTTTTTCAAACCGAAAAGATACGCAGAATAGGGATGACGCGCAGGGTGCGTGGGGACATTCGCGAGCATTAAACCGGCGTGGGTGGGGCAACGGCCCTGCAATCACCGCCGACCCTTCATGCTCGGCGAAACCCGGCGATCGCACGAGCTTGCTCCTTATGTTTCGCCTTTTCTAAGGTCAGTGAGTGCTAGGGGGATGTTACAACAGCAATGCGTCCGGCCCCCCAACTCTGTGGTTTTCATTGACTTGCCCGTTTCACCCCGCGAGCAATGTGCCACCGAGTCAACCCCATCCGTAAGAACTTTCATCTTGACCGCAGATCCGCAGGGGAGGACAATTCTTCGGACTCTTGACTGCTGCGAGACTGCCTCCCCTAACGCGGCCATGTCGGGCATGTTTCTCCCCAACAAAACTGAAAAGGAAACTCATGAACCGCGCAACGCGATATCGGAGCTCGATTCCTGGAACTATGATTCCTAGAACCATGACTTTTGGCATACTGGCTGTGCTTTCCGCGCTGCTGCTGATCGCTGCTCGCCCAGTTCAAGCCCAAACCGAAGCCGTGCTCTACAACTTTGGCAGCCGACCGGACGATGGGTACTATCCCTATGCCGGCCTGACCTTCGATAAGAAAGGCAACCTCTACGGCACCACGTCAGAGGGCGGCGCTTACAGCGACGGCACGGTGTTCGAGGTGACCAAGGACGGCACGGAGAAAATCCTCTACAGCTTTGGCAGCCAGGCGGGTGATGGGGCCTACCCCTTTGCCGGCCTGATCTTCGATAAAGAGGGCAACCTCTACGGCACCACGTACGAGGGCGGCGCCTACGGCGACGGCACGGTGTTCGAGTTGACTGCGGCCGGCACGGAGACAGTCCTCTACAGCTTTGGCAGCCAGACGGGCGATGGGACTTATCCGTTCGCCGGTCTGATCTTCGATAAGAAAGGGAACCTCTATGGCACCACGATAAATGGCGGCGCTTACGGCGGGGGCACGGTGTTCGAGTTGACCGCGGCCGGCGCGGAGAAAGTCCTCTACAGCTTTGGCAGCCAGGCGGGGGATGGAGCCCGCCCCTATGCGGGCCTGACCTTCGGTAAGAAGGGCAACCTTTACGGCACCACGAAGGGGGGCGGCTCTGACGGCTCAGGTACGGTGTTCGAGTTGACCGCGGCCGGCACGGAGAAAGTCCTCCACAGCTTTTCCATCGACGGGGGCGATGGCGATGGGTACTTTCCCTATGCGGGTGTGACCTTCGACAAAACTGGCAACCTCTACAGCACCACGTACGCGGGCGGCGCATACGACCACGGCACGGTATTCGAGTTGACCCCGGGAGGCACGGAGAAGATCCTCTACAGCTTTGGCAGCCAGACGGGCGATGGCTACTATCCCGATGCGGGCCTGGTCTTCGACAAAACTGGCAACCTTTACGGCACCACGTCGGAGGGCGGCGCGTACGGCAAGGGCACGGTGATCGAGTTGGCCGCGGCCGGCACGGAGAAAGTCCTCTACAGCTTTGTCGGCCAGACGGGCGATGGGTGCCTTCCGTATTTCGGAAGCCTGATCTTCGATAAAAAGGGGAACCTCTACGGCACCACGATCGGGTGCGGCGCTGAGACCGAGGGCACGGTTTTTAAGTTGGTTCCCTAGCCCACCAGATACCGTTCTTTGCGACTGTGGGTGTCTGGACAACCGCCCCAAAACAGGAACTGGCTGGGCACTTTGAACAGTTACCCGAGAGTGATGGAAGAAATCTCGATCTGATGAGGTGCTTTGTGCAAATGTTCAGCCGGCGTTTCGTGCAGGTTGGAATTTTGATCTTCATGGCAATCGCAATTGTGCTGCCAGCGCAGGCCGCGACCTTCAGCAACGCGAGCCTGAAAGGCAGCTACAGCTTCCTGACCAACCTGTGGACTGCCAATGTGAGTACGAACCAGTTTGGCATGTTGGGAGTCATGGCATTCGACGGCGCCGGCAACGTGACCGGTTCGTATACCTCTGTCGCCTGGGATACGGTCCAGGGCGGAGCGTTCAGCGGGACTTATGCCGTAGGCTCCAATGGCATCGGCACAATCTCCCTTACAACCGGCTTGACGGCTCAGTTCGCAATCACGATCAACTCGACTGTCGCCAAGATGGCTGATGGCGTGCAATTGTTGCAGACCAACGATAGCAACAACGAAATCATCAGCGGCACCGCCGTGCTACAGTCCAACCCCGCGGCCACTTACAACCTGGCAAGCCTGAAAGGGAATTTCAGCCTGCTGTGGAACACCTGGACCGCCGACGCCAGTTTGGCTCAAGACGCCGGTACCGGATTGATCAGTTTTGACGGCAAAGGGAATATCACTGGTTCAGGGACCAGTATGTACCAGGGAGTGGCTTATCCGACGACCCTCACCGGCACTTATACAATGAATTCGAACGGCACTGGCATAATGACGCTGAAAACAAATGGGGGCGGCACTTCGGAGTGGGGGTTTGCGTTGAACGCGGTGAAAGCAGACAAGGCTAAAGGACTGCAGATTCTGGCACCCGGATCGAGCAGCGGCAATTCCGTGGCAACCTGGACCGCGTTAGGCCAGTAAAAGCGGTCGTTTTTGGGCATCATGCCGCAGCGGGTGCGCGCTAACTTCTGTTATCAGGCGCTCAGGCCGGGGATCGCTGTGCTTCTCACAGTGCCAGAATAAGCCCAATGTAACCGGAAGAGTGCATTTCGCGGTCGAGCAAGATTTTGCAACAGTGAAGGTCCTCCAGCTTGCTTATCACACTTATCTGACAACTACGTCACAGCATTCCCCGCGGCCCTCGGCTTACACTCGCGGCGGCAGGTTGGTTCACCCTTCAAGCCGGGTCCCTCTCTGCGATATCCATTGGGGGAGATTTCGTATGCGAGCCAAAATCCTTGTAGTTCTCACGTTCCTTCTCTTCTCCGTTGCCAGCAGCCTGGCAGGAACCGAGAAGGTGTTGTACTCCTTTGCCGGCGGCACTGACGGCAGCAATCCGTTTCAAGCGGGCGTCGTATTTGATCAATCAGGGAATCTTTACGGAGTCACACAAAACGGCGGCCTCTATGGTGATGGGACGATCTTTCAGCTGACTCCATCGGGCAGCGGCTGGACCGAAACCGTCCTCTACAACTTCAATGGAGCGTCCGATGGCGCCGAACCACAAGGCGGTCTCGTGATCGACGGATCGGGCAACCTCTACGGCACGGCGAGCAGTGCAGGCCCCGGCGCCTGCGGGACAGTCTTCCAACTCGCTCCCTCACAAACCGGCTGGACCTACACCGTCCTGCACGCCTTCACTAACGACAGCGATGGTTGCATGCCACAAGGCGACCTCTACGGTTTGATCTATGGAACAACCGCTTATGGCGGCCATTACGGACAGGGCACGGTTTACTACATCTCGACGTCCGGCGGCGACTATACCCCCGAACGCTTCAATGGATCCGACGGCAGTTTCCCGACCGGCATCGGAAATTGCCCACCTTGGGGCATCTGCGGCAGCACAAACTCGGGCGGAGTCCGCTACTCAGGCGGCACCGTCTATCTCTGGCTTGATGGCATTGGCAATGGCCTCGACCCGACTGCGATCATCAATTTTAACGATCAGGGCAAAGGAGGCTACCAACCAATCGGCAACGTCGCTTCGGACGGGTGGAATATGTACGTCACTACTTCCTATGGAGGTTCCCACCACTCCGGCGCCGTCTATCAGGTCAAACCGAAGAACAACCGGCGCGGCGGCATAGGCTTTGGCCTGGTGGCGCTCCATGTGTTTACTGACGTCAAAGGCGATGGCTCGACTCCCTGGGCGGGCGTGATCCTCGACGGATCGGGCAACGTCTATGGCACGACGATGTATGGAGGCTCAGACCCAGGATCCGGCGGGACGGTTTTCAAGTTAATGCCCGGTGCAAAAAAGAAGTGGAACGAAACCATACTGTATAGCTTCAGCGGCGGTGCTGACGGCGGCCAGCCGACCGGCAGCATAATCTTCGATGGTGCAGGCAATATTTACGGCACAACATACAAAGGCGGCGTGTATGGCCAAGGTGAGGTGTACATGGTCACGCCGTAGGCAATGTGATTCAGCTCTGCCCGGAATCAAGAGCAAACGAGGCGGAAAAAACAACCATGCCGCGCCCAATTGTGGGATTTGTATGTCACAACTTCGAAGGAAAAAGAAATGACCCGCGCCGCAACGCGGTGACGGACGCAATCTGCTTTCTCTCGCAAGGCTCTGTTATGTCGAACGCGATGTACATCCCGGTGCGAAGGTGGCCGACTTTTGCCAAGCGAGAAGCGTACGCATCCTGATTCTTGCCTTGTGGAGCTGGGATTTTGAGTTCCCTACCGAGCAGCGAAGCAAAGTAGCGATCTCATGGTGCTCATATCCCTTCACTTCGTGGAGAAGGAAAATCGTACGGTAGCCTGCGGGTAATTCTCTGATTGCGCGGGCAAGGGCAATGCGATCGACAGTAGAGGAAAGCCTGCCGTCAAGCCGGCCATACTCCCGCTTAGGTGCGCCTGGTTCGCGTGTGGCGGGCTCGTCGAGTGACACCTGCCGAAGTCCCTTCTTCCGAAAATGCATGAGGACTGTATTGAATGCCACGCGATACAGCCACGTCGAAATGCTCGAATCTCCCCGAAACATTGCAAGCTTACAGAATATCTGCAGGAATGCATCCTGGGTCAGATCCTCCGCCTGTGCTGTATTGCTCGTCATTCTCAAACAAAGCCTGTAAATCTTGGCTTTGTGCGCATGAAACAGATCCGCAAAGGCGGATTCATCTCCCGCTTGCGCAAGGCGCACCAGTTCGCTGGACGATTTGAGCCGGTCGAAAAAACTAAGGTCGTTTTTCACTGCCGCACATGTTGCAACATTACTCGTCAAACAACTGGTCAATTTTGACCAGTTCTCGCCCGTTGGCGAAACACCGCGTTTACATCATGACCCTGCCGGAGGGGTTTTCACTTCGCCTTTCCAATAATCTCCCGCTCGGCACGAAGCCAGTCCTGTTCCTGCTGGCCGGGTTCATGATTACGGGCTTCATACAGCGCATAAGCCCGCGCTCTAATCTTGTCTTGTGATAAGCCCATATCTGGGGTCGTGGCCACTAGAGTGGGAGAGCTTTTCGGGACGACGTGGATTATTGGCGACGGTTGTTTCTGAGTTTTTGTCCTGGACATTGGGAAACCTCGAATGCTTTGAAACTAAGGGGGGATTACTTCAGATGGGCTGACTTAGTCCAGGGACCTGAAAGAGGAGAGGAACTGCTCACTCAATTTCAACCCTACGCTGAATCATCGGGCGTGTCCAACCTTGGGTGACGAGCTTACCGCTCCCGAATCGCGTAATTGGCGAAACATCGCGTTACAACTCATTGACACGGGATTGGCAGTCCCATGCTCCGCGCAAAAGGATTGACTGGCGCTGGTTTTCGATGACCTCTGCCCTAACCCTGCCGGAGTTCCCGCGGGACGAGTCCGCTAAGCGGACGCAGCCTACGCAGCTCGTCGCATAACAATCTCTATGGCTGGCGAATCAATATCGCGCGCCGATCTAATTGATATCCTTTTGCCGAATGGGGCCGCAATATAATCCGGACCCTGCCAGCGCGCGCCTATCGCCGCACGGCTACTTCGGCCTCTTCCGGCTCCAGCTTCGCGGTGAAGTGGCGGAGGAACGGCGCTTCGTAGGTCAGGCGCATCCCCTTGATCTTATGCCGGTTCTTCCACACTTCCAGAATGATCTCGACGACGTAATCAATGTGGCTTTGCGTGTAGACGCGTCTGGGAATCGCCAGCCGCACCAGGTCCATTTTGGCAGCCGCACCGAACATCAGCGTCCCAATCTCGACCGAGCGAATTCCGCCCTGCAGATACAACTCATTGGCCAGCGCGACCGCGGGAAAGTGGTCCGCGGCAACATGCGGCAGGAACGCGCGCGCATCAATGTAGATCGCATGTCCTCCCGGAGGCTGGACGATCGGCACACCCTCCGCCGCGATGTGATTGCCCAAGTAAGCGGTCGAGGCGATGCGGTATTGCAGATAGTCTTCCTGCAGCGCTTCCTGCAAGCCAACCGCAATCGCTTCCAGATCGCGTCCAGCTAGCCCTCCATAGGTCGGATAGCCCTCGGTAAGGATCAGCAAGTTCTTCTCCTGCTGCGCCAGCAGATCGTCGTTCGTGCACAGGAAGCCGCCGATGTTTGCCATCCCGTCTTTCTTGGCCGACATGGTGCAGCCGTCGCCCAGCCGGAACATCTCCTGCGCGATCTCCTTGGGAGTCTTGTGCCTATAGCCGGGCTCGCGCAGCTTGATAAAGTAGGCATTCTCGGCAAAGCGGCAGGCGTCGAAGTAGAGCGGAATCTTGTGCCGGCGGCAAATGGCACTGACGGCCTTCGCATTCTCCATGGAGACGGGCTGCCCACCTCCGGAGTTGTTCGTGACCGTGAGCATGACGAGCGGGATGCGGTCACGGCCGACGTTCTCGATCAGCGCCTCCAGGGCGCCGACATCCATGTTGCCTTTGAAGGGATGCTGCAAGGCAGGCTGGCGCCCCTCTGGAATGACGAGGTCAACGGCCTCCGCTCCCACGAACTCCACGTTCGCACGCGTGGTGTCAAAGTGGGTATTGTTCGGGACCAAGTCTGCTTTTTTGCAGGTGCAGCTGAACAGGATGCGTTCCGCCGCCCGGCCCTGGTGCGTCGGGATGACATGCCGGTACCCGAAGATGTCCTGGATGGAGTCGCGGAACCGGTCGAAGCTATGGCTGCCGGCATAGCTTTCGTCCCCCTCCATGATGGCCGCCCACTGGTGGGTGGACATGGCCCCCGTCCCCGAATCGGTCAGCAGGTCGATCAGCACGTCGTCGGCAGGGAGCAGGAAGAGGTTGTAGTGGGCAGCGCGCAGGAATTGCTCGCGCTGCTCGCGGGTGGTCCAGTGGATGGGCTCCACGCTCTTAATCCGGAACGGTTCGATGATGGTACGGGGCATCGTGATCTCCTCTATTAAGGACACACCGGGGGCTGGGCTATGTCAAGCGAGAGGCGCCATGCGGGATGCGGCACGCGAATAACGCTCATATTTTCAGTAAGATACGGCCTTGGAAAAGGCTGGGTTTCCGGCTATAATTGGTCTATCCGCTGAGGCTATGAAGTTTGTCCATCTGCGGGATTCGTGCGTAGGCACGAACACTTTGAAGGAGCAACTACACAAATGAAGAAAGTACTGGCTTTGATGTTCGCGCTAGCCCTCTCGGTTTCGATGTCGTCGTTCGCCTTTGCCCAGGCGGCCGGCACTGACAAGCCCAAGGAAACCAAGGAACAGAAGAAAGAAGCAAAGGACAAGAAGAAGGCCGATAAGGCTGCTGCAAAGAAAGACAAGAAAGAAAAGAAGGATGAGATGAAGAAGGACTCGGCGAAGTAATATCTCGTCCTAATCTCTTTGTAATGCCCCGGACACTTCTGTCGGGGTTTTTTTTGCCTTTGAAAACCAAGCCTCCGCTCCTGGCTCAGTTCGATCGCAATTTCTTGCAGTTTGCGGGGCCTCAGCTTCGGCGGACGAGGAGGTCGACCCTCCAGTTCCAGCTAGCTGAGCGGCGAGTCGGTCATGCGGAAGCGGGTGCGGACGTGCTCGGAAAGCAGTTCAATCGCCCCGCGATTGGCGACAGGGTCAGCCTGCGCCAAATACTTCATCGCTTCCACGAGCGTCTTCTGCCCATCCACGTAGCGCGGATCGGAGGTGCGTTCACGTTTCTTGCGGGACAAATCAGGCGGAACAGGAATCGTAAAAACTTTTGCCATTCTCACTCAACTTTCACAGACTCTGTGCAGTATATCGCCGCGGAGCGAGTTTTTCAGCTTGATTTTGCTGGTTCCCGGGTGACGGCCAGAGCCAGAAATCGCAGCATTCCACTATCCCTGAGGCGAAACAAACTTGGTCTTGCCGTTGGTTTTGAGCTTAAAAACGCTCTCGGAGATCTTCTGGTTAAGCTGAATATCGGAATACTTGGCCAGACGATAGTCGCCCCCGGGAAAGAACATCTGCTGCTGGACCGAAACGCCTTTGGCTGGGTCGATCCACATAAGAATTCGCGAAATGTTGTTTTGCAGTTGCTTGGACTTGGGGGTCAGTTCGAGCTTCGATGCGTTGACGCCGTTGACGGTCTCCGAACCCAGGTATTTGATGTCATAGGTGGAGAGCAGATCGTGCCCGCCACCGCCGAACCCGAGCAGTAGAAACGCTTCAACCTGATCGCGATTCTTCCCGGTTTTATATTCATTCACAATGTCAGTCTTCGGGTTGTAGACCTGCGCCATGCCGTTGGAGTAAATCGCATATTGTCTGGGATCGGTGAAGTCGGCAGCCATGTCGACTTCGCTGCCGCGGCGCTGAAAGTAGATTTTTCCCGTTTGCGTTTCTGTCTCATCAACGACTTTGGTGTACTGGTTTCCGACGAAATTGGCTTGCGCATTGCGAAAGGTCTTCGCAGCGGCATCCAACTGCGAGAGAACGTGCTCCAGGCCGGCTGCGTCTGACTGCCCCCACGCTGCGGACGCAAAGAGCAGAAGTGCCATCGGTACGACGAGCGGGAATCTCATTTGCATTTTGGCGCGGTTCATAGACTACTCTTTGTCGACCCACACTTTGTAGCTTAGTGTATGGCCGTCCGGGTCTTTGACAGGCTCATAGCGAGTGATGCTCACAGCTCCGGCGATGGGCTCTATGATTCGCTCCAGCTGTGCGCGGATGTCTGAGGCAGCGCCGGAATTCACGGCTGCGGCCGGGATCTTGTAGATAAATCCGCCCTTTTCGTCGGGAATGACCTGCACTCCGATGGCGCTTGGATTGCGCTCCACGGGCTTGTCCTTGAAGTTGATGTAGCGCGGCGACAGGAACACGAAAAGTAGAATGATCGTGACCATGATGTCGTAGTGAAGACTGCCGCGCTCATACGACCAGAGAATGTATCCGCGAATTGTGCGCCAGATCGCGCCCATGGGAGAGGCGGCTTCAGAAACCGCCAGAACTGTTTCAGACCGTTGCAAGTTTATGCGGGAATTCATAGTATCGCAAATCGGATAAAGCAAATCCGTCGCGCGGCGCGCGTCACAACTGCTCCTGGTTCGTAGATTTCCGGTTCAGAGGCTTCTGGTTCATAGACTTCTTGGTGTGATGCGATCGGTGCCCATATAAGGTTGCAATGCTTCAGGGATGAGCACGCTTCCGTCGGCCTGCTGGTAATTTTCGACGATTGCGACCCAGGTGCGACCGACCGCGAGGCCGCTGCCGTTCAGCGTGTGCACGAGTTCGGTCTTGCCCTTGCCTTCCGGGCGATAGCGAATATTAGCGCGCCTCGCCTGAAAGCCTTCGAAATTCGAGCAGGATGAAATTTCGCGGAATAAGCCCTGCCCCGGCAGCCAGACTTCGATGTCGTAGGTTTTGGCCGATGAGAATCCGATATCGGCAGTGCAGAGCGTCATCACGCGGTAGTGCAAACCAAGCCTCTGCAGGACGGTTTCGGCGTTGTGCGTGAGCTTTTCCAGTTCCTCATACGAAGTTTCGGGACGCGAAAACTTCACCAGCTCGACCTTTTGAAATTGATGCTGGCGGATGATGCCGCGAACGTCTTTTCCGTAAGAACCGGCTTCGCTGCGGAAACACGGAGTGTAGGCGGTGAGGCAGATTGGTAGTTTCGCGGCGTCGAGCGTCTCATCGCGAAAAAGATTGGTGACCGGGACTTCGGCGGTCGGAATCAGCCAGAGATCTTTTTCTCCGTGCGGAACGCGGAAAAGATCCTGCGCGAACTTGGGAAGCTGGCCGGTAGCATACATGGATTCCGAGTTGACCATATAGGGCGGCAGAACTTCGGTGTAGCCGTGCTCGCGAGTGTGCAGGTCTAGCATGAAATTCGCCAGCGTGCGTTCGAGGCGCGCACCGAGCGCCCAATAGACGGCGAAGCGTGCTCCGGTAAGTTTGGCGGCGCGCTCGAGGTCAAGCACACCGAGATGCTCGCCCAGTTCCCAATGCGGCTTCGGCTTGAAATCGAAGGTAGGCGCGGTGCCCCAGCGGCGAGCTTCAACGTTGTTGGCCTCGCTCTTGCCGATGGGCACACCGTCGTGCGGAAGATTCGGCAGCGACGTCAGAATTTCGCGCAGGCGCGCGTCGGCATCGGCTGACTTTTTTTCCAGATCCGTAATCTGCTCGCGCATTTCTTTCGTTGCCTGGATTTGCGCGGAAGCATCCTGGCCGCTTTTCTTCGCCCTGGCGATTTCTTCGGATGCCTGATTGCGCTTGGCTTTCAGCGTCTCCATCCGGGTGATGGCGTGGCGGCGCTCGGCGTCGATGGCCTGGAAGTCCTTGAGGACCTCAGTAGGATTCATGCCGCGCTGGCGGAGCTTTTCCTCGACGACCGCGAGGTTGTCACGAACAAAATTAAGATCAAGCATTCTGCATTCACTTTAATTGAAAAGTGGGCTTCCGTGCACGCCGCGGAACGCAGCGGGGTTCGCCGCGCTGGGCAGCCGAGGCGGTTTGGTCCCTACGTAAGCAACGCGTTCTCCTGTAAACTAGCGGCGATGAAACTCCCCCGCTTATTGTGCTTCCTGATATTGTTCTGCTCGCCGGTACTCTGGCTGACGTCCCGCGTTGACGCGTCCGCCTACAACGCCCATCCCAAGCTGATTGTCGTGATTGTGATTGACCAGTTTCGCGGCGATTATCTGGAACGCTATCACGACCAATTTATGGATGGAGGGTTTCGCACTTTTCTGGAGCGCGGGGCATACTTCACGGACTGCAATTATGACTACGCGAACACGCGCACGGCTCCGGGACATGCCACGCTCTTCACTGGCAGCTACACCAGCGGACATGGGATTGTCTCGAATGAGTGGTGGGATCCGCAAAAAAAGAAGCGCGTCAGTTCCGTGGAAGACGACACCACGAAGATCATTGGAATCGACAATGGCGGAACCGGAGCTTCGCCGCACAATTTGCTGAGCGACACGCTCGGCGACGAATTGAAACTCGCGACGGGCGGCAAGGCGCGCGTGTTCGCAATTTCGCTGAAAGACCGCGCGGCTGTTTTGCCCGGCGGTTTTTCCGCCGACGGAGCGTACTGGATCGATCCCAAGAGCGGGGGATGGGTTACGTCGACTTTTTACCGGGCCGATTTGCCGGGATGGGTGCGCAAGTTCAACGATGGTCAGCGCGCGGAGAAATTCTGGAACCGCGACTGGAAAGATGCGGATGGCAACAAGCTGGGATCGACGGCTCCGCGCAATGGCCATGACGGAAAGCCGGCCGGATTTTATGAAGTCGTCGGATCGACTCCATTTGCCAACGAATATCAGTTTGAGTTTGCCAAAGAACTTGTACTCTACGAAAAACTTGGAGCCGGCGCTGCGACCGATCTGCTGGTCGTCAGCTTGTCGGCGAACGATATTCTGGGCCACCAGGTCGGGCCAGATTCGCCGCAGATGAAAAGCATGGCGCTCGAACTCGACCGGCAGCTGGCTGAGTTCTTCGGATTCCTCGGACATCAGGTCGGCATGGCCAATGTCTGGATGGCGCTCTCGGCCGATCACGGCGTTGCACCGCTGCCGGAAGTTGCGAAAGCGCTTCGTCTGCCGGCCTCTCATCTCGACTCGAAGGCTTTGCGCGAGCAGGTCAATGCCCTGCTCTCAAAAAAATACACAAAAAAGGCTGACTATTTGCTCGACCTGGATTACTCGCTTGCGTGGCTGAACGACGAGGCATTTACGGCCGCGGGCGGGAGCGAAAGCAGCGCGGAGATCGATGCGGGCGAGGCCCTCAAACAAGTCGGATTCGCGGGATACTTCACAAAATATAGACTGGGACAAGGAACTTCCATCCCTGACACCGAACTCGGCCGCCGCTATGCCCACAGCTATTCTCCGGAAGGCGGCTGGTACGTGATGGGCATTCCGAACGAGTTTCAGGTTGGAGGCACGAAGGGCACGGATCACGCCACGCCTTTTTCCTATGACACGCATGTGCCGCTTGCTTTTTACGGTCTCGCTTTTCAACCGGGAGTTTATCGGACGCACGCCGAGCCGGTCGATCTCGCAGTGACGCTGGCGTCGCTGCTCGGCATTAACGCCCCCGCGCAAGCAACCGGCCGAGTGTTGACCGAAGCGCTGGCGCCGCCGCACCGAGCGGTCCCGCCGCCTGTGGCTGGAGGCTCGCAATGACGCCGGCGTCCTCGAGTAATCGGCCGGGCGCTCCAGACCTGCGGGTGAACGTCGCCGGGATCGATCTCAAGAATCCCATCATTGCCGCGTCGGGCACGTTTGGGTATGGAATCGAGTTCGAGGACATCGTTCATCTCGACCGGCTGGGAGGACTGGTTGTC
>JBELAC010000076.1:0-18176 GCA_049509215.1 Terriglobales bacterium | reverse complement strand
GCGCTGAGCACGCTGTCCGCGCAAGCCCGTTTCGCCGCTCCACCGCTGTTGCCTGCCGGATCGATCGTCGCCAGCCGGTTTAAAATCGTGCGCTTCATCGGCCAGGGAGGCATGGGTCAGGTCTATGAAGCGCTCGACCTCGAACTAAATAGCCGAATCGCGCTCAAAGCCATTCGTCCCGAAATCGCCGTCGACCAGCGCATGCTGTCTCGCTTTCGCCGCGAAGTGCAGCTAACGCGCATGATTACGCACCCAAGCGTCTGCCGCACTTTCGACATTGAACACCATGCTTCCACATCCGGCGACTCCGCGAGCGACGGGTCCGGCGATGTTACGTTCCTCACAATGGAGTTGCTTGAAGGCGAAACTCTTTCCGCTCACCTTCGCCGTACCGGTCGTTTTACCCCGGCCGAGGCTCTGCCGCTCGCCTTGCAGATGATCGATGCCCTTGCCGCCGCCCACGGCGTCGGCGTGATTCACCGCGACTTCAAGCCATCGAACGTACTGCTGGTGCCGATTGCGGCGCGGTCGTCATCGTCTTCGAACCTGATAGCGGCGCGAGATTCTTCCGCCGCGACGTCTTCCGGCTCGCCATCGTTGGGCTCATCACCTTCGGGCTCATCACCTTCGGGCTCAAAATCTTCCGCAAGCGCCTGTACTCTCCGCGTGGTCGTCACCGATTTTGGACTTGCCCGCGCCGTTGCTACGCATGCCGGCAACGATGCGAATGACTCTGGCCCCGTTTCCATGCCCTCGTCGCTCACCGGAGACCAGGCTCTGATGGGCACTCTCGTCTACATGGCGCCTGAGCAGTTCGAGCGCGGCGAAGCCTCCGTTGGCAGCGACATTTATTCCCTCGGACTCGTGCTGTTCGAGATGATCACCGGCCAGCGCCCCTTCGCCGACGACCTCGCCTTCGCCGAAGCCGCCAAACGCCTGAAGCAGCCCGCTCCCTCGGCGGCAACACTCGTTCCCGGCCTCGACCCCGCTTGGGACGCCACCATCGCCCGCTGTCTCGCCATCAACCCGAAGGACCGTTTCGCCAATGTGCGCCATGTCGCCGAAGCCCTAACATCCCCGGTTGCAGCGGTAGGAATGTCCGCAGCCGGAAAGCACGCAGCAGGAACCGCCGCCGCCGTGCCAACAGCGGACGCCGGCGCGTCTCTCGCCCATGCATCCCCAGCGGCCACCACAACGAGTTCGACGCGGCCTTCCGCCAGCCGCCGAAAATATTTTGCCGTTGCGGCCATTACCTTGGTACTCGTGTCCCTTTCCGCTCTCGTTTTCCGCCATTACTGGATGAAGGCCGAAGAAGCCAAGCTGGCCGAGGGATCGACCGTGTTCTTAACCAACATCCATAACGGTACGGGCGACATGCGGTTCGACAACACCACCGAACTCGTTCGTTACCAGCTCTTGCAGTCTCCGTACTTCAGCCTGATGGATTCGGAGCGCGTCCGAAATACTCTCACCCAAATGACGAAGCCGGCTGACGCCGAACTCGACCCGCACACGGCGCGCGAGGTCGCCATGCGCAACGGAGTCCGACGTGTGGTCTTCGGAACCCTTTCTCGCGTAGGCGACAGCTACGTATTGGATCTTGACATAGAACAGCCCGATAACAATCCGCTCCGTTTCCGCCAGCAGTGGGAGAACCACTGGTCCTGGAACGCGGACGGCGGCGCGAGCCAGCCAGGTTCGGACCGGGGTTCGGACAGAGGTTCAAACAAAGACATGCCCAGCGGGTTTCTCGAGGCCGTCCGCAATAGCAGCGACTGGATTCGCCACGAGATCGGCGAATCTGCCAACGACGTCGCTCGCATCGATGCCCCACCCGAAGACGTCACCACGTCGAACTGGGAGGCTCTTTCCGAGTTCACGCAGGCAGAAAAGTTTCGCGCCGTGCGGAACGATGATGCCGCCGTTGCAGCGCTCCGCAACGCCGCAGCCGCCGACCCCAACTTCGCGTTAGCCTACGCCAGACTGGGAGACATCCTCGTCTCGTTATCGCGCTTCACCGAAGGCTACGCCGCCTACGACAAGGCGCTGGCGATCGGCGACCAGCGTCTTACCCGCCGGGAGCGAGATCGTGTCCGCGGCATCTACGCCAGCGATACCTGGGACTATGCTAAAGCCGAGGAAATTTTCCGCGACTACGCAACCTACTACCCGAATGACTACCTCGGATGGTTCTACCGCGGCACTCCGTTAATCATGATGGGCCACGTGGGGGAGGCGACTTCGTCGCTCAGGAGGGCCGAGCAGATCGATCCCTCGAAACAATTTGCGCACGCGTTGATCGCCCGGCTCGACCTGATGTCAGGCAGATACGAGGACGCGTCGAAGGAGATTCTTCGTATTCGCAACGGAGGGCATCAGGACACCGCAGGGTTGATTGAAGGGGAGCTGAATTTCTTGCGGGGCCGGCATGAGGAAGCGCGCGACGACTTCGCCGCTCTAAAGGATTCCCAGGATCCGCAGTTTCGCTCCTACAGCTATTCCATCCTGGCACGACTTTTCGCCGAACAGGGCCACTACGCAAGTGCTCTCCAATTCCTCGAACAGGGGATCGCTAAGGATTTGGAGTCAGGAGACTCAGGCAGTCGGGCGGATAAGATACTGGACCGCGCGTACATCAAATTCAAGCAGGGACAATACGAAGCTTGCTTGCAAGACACAAAGCTGGCGCTCGAATTGGACAATAGCCTTCAAAGGTCACTGAGTGCCGGGACTACCCTCGGTCAGGCCGCGAATGCGGCGGCAGGAGATGTGAGAGCCCGGTTAGCGTCGCAATTGCAAGATATCGAAAACAATCTTCCTCCGGGTGATCTCAAACCACTTTCGGAAATAGTTCGCTTCCATCTTCGGGGGGAAGCTTTTCTCGCGGAAGGCAACTGGCAGTCTGCCCTGCAAGAATTTGAGAACGCTGATCACCTAGAACCACCTGTGATGGACAAAGAGTACCTAGGCCGGGGCCTATTGGCTGCTGCCGAACATACCCCCGATCCAATCGAGGCGGCTCGCCTTAAGGAAGAGAGCGTCACAGCCTATTCAAATCTCGTCCTGAGAAACGCGCAGGTGTGGCAGTGGCCGTTTGTTTACCCTCCTGGATATCAGACGGACGCGACGTTCTCCTTCGTCAAGGCCGTCGTGAGACTAGGAAAAGCCGACCAGAGGGCGCTGGATTTTCTGAGTGCATATATGAAATACCGAGGTACTGCAGATGAGAGACTCCCCGACGTAGAGGCCGCCAGGCGCCTGCAGGCCTTGCCAATGTTTACGAATACAAACTAAATCAAAGAAGAGAGGCTCAATGAAGAACAAGCAAAGTGACGAAGTTAACTCGAAGGTTGAAGTATCGCGAAGAGCTGTCCTCAAAACCGTCTCCGCCGCGGTCGCTGGGGTGACCTTGGGCAGCACAACCGCGGCAGTGGCCGCAGTGCCCCCCCCAGGTAGCCTCGACTATGGCACCGTTGGCCTGTGGAAAGAGAACGTCTACCCACTATTGGCGGCCTGGCTCGCTCTAACGACAAGTGAGACTGTCATGGTTCCCAGCGACGAGACCAAGATGAAGAGTAACCTAGCAAACTATCTAGGGCTTAGCGCATCGTCGGCCCAAGTGCTTTGGGACAAATTCAACGGTCCCAAACACGGCTCATTCATCGACGTTCGGAATGAATTCCAGGATCTAGCCGGGAAGCTCGCGCAAAGTGGCTCGGAATACTCTGGCGGCATATGCCCTGACGTCGTCAAGCCCCTGCAGGACGTCGCCGCGCTGTACCAGCCTCACCCCTCCAAACCCAAATAACTGCACTTGAGTGATTGGGGCTTATCCGATGACAAGCCCAGGTACAACTTATGAAAAGACAAAAGTTCACTTACATTCTCGTCTTCTTAGCCCTGACCATAAGCCAACCTCCCGCGACTGGTCAGGACTCCAGACCACATTATCGAAAGCTGAAGCTTCCCGCCGGAACGCAATTCCCTGCCTCTCAAAGGGCGCTGCTCGGAATGAGAGATGCGGCAGACGATCACGCGATGGCGGAAATGCGGGCGCACGCTTGGGACCTGTTTGCCGGGTTGACCAAAGGGGAAACGCCAATTTGGGATACCTGGTATACCGAATGCGACCTAGGCCTCTTGGACTGCTCGCTGCCCAAGCCGAAAGAGCCAAATTCGGTGAGACTATTAAGAAACCTCACAGTTCCTTCCCAGTTTCTCCAGTCGTTGTCCGAAACAAGCAACGACGTCACCCCAGTCTCAACGCGCAACTCCGAACTCGTAAATTCGACCGTGCTCAAGTTCGCGCAGGAGTTTCTCGCCAGTCCTCAGCTAGCGTCGGTTCTATTTAACAAAGAAGCGAAGAGCCGAATTCAAAAGGACTGCCTTCACCCTTATAAGAGCAGCCCTAGGGTGGGCGCAGCCGACGGATGCCCCAAGCCCAAGCACTCCACAGCAGTCAGCATCAGGAATTTTCATCGGCGCACCGTAGCCCTGAAAATGGAGTGGGCGCCCGCTTCGAAGACGAATCCGAGGATTTGGACTTACAAGCCTGATCTGTGGATGCATGTCCACGACCCCAGGCGCTATGACCCAGGCAAGCAAATGGACCGAGTGAATATTAAGCTGCCGTCTACCCAACCCAGCGACAAAGACAAATGCGAAGATAGAGATTACAAGGAAGATGAGGACGTGCCTCTTTCGTGTTTCTACTACATCCGACCCAAAGCGGAGGACCTCGCCGCCCTCCAGCAAAACAAAGGGCTAAACGACGACGTTGCCGCGAGCGGCGTCCAACCCGGAGACTATCTCGTTCTGATCGCAGTACACGTGACCACGAAGGAGATCCCGGATTGGGTATGGGCTACATTTTGGTGGGCACGCGACGGACATGGCGATAAGCGAGCAGAAGGCCGGCCGCCCACCATTGGGTTGCAGTGGGGTCATTTCTTAATGGACACTACGCTGAGCGGCACGACGCCGACCGAAAAAGAGGATGGCGGGCTAAAAATTTGCTTCAACCCATACCTGGAAACAAAAATACTTTTTAACCATACTCCAACCGGCATCGTCTCGAACTGCTTGCAGTGTCACAGCCGGGCGTCCTATGCGCCGGGCGACCAAGCCGTGCAATTCAATTCATATGACCAAGGAATCCTGGCGCGCGACGGCAAGACTCTTGAAGGAAGTGGGCTAAAACCAGCTTCCGATCAGGAGTTTTTCAACGGTCGCCTAAAAACTGA
Organism: Terriglobales bacterium; assembly: GCA_049509215.1. Lineage (GTDB taxonomy): Bacteria > Acidobacteriota > Terriglobia > Terriglobales > Acidobacteriaceae > Acidiflorens. The sequence continues at coordinate 12,933 of JBELAC010000076.1, read as the reverse complement.
TTTTCTTTGGAGTATCTCGGACGCATTCACTCCGCGGATACAGCAACTTAGGGGCCAGCTGAGATTGGCACTCCAAAGTCTGACCACTCGGGCCAATCAATAGGAAAACGGATTCGCAAATGTTCTTTCGCCATGATTGCAGCGATCGTGTCCATGGACCGGAGCGAGGCCTCCTTGCTCCAATTATTGCTAGGCACATAGCGATGCTCGAAGCTGGTCTGGAAATGCGCGACGTCGCCACTAAGAATCACCGGTCCGGTTTTAGGCAGCCTCACGAGCAATGATTGGTGGCCGGCGTGTGTCCGGGAGTGGAGAGCAAGACGAGGCTTCCGTCGCCAAAGATGTCGCCGCATCAGTGTGCCAATACGACCACCGGATTGATCTCAGGATGGGTCTATGGAAATAATCAATTATCCCGTGGAAACGTCCAGTCGACTCAATGGCTGGTCACGCGGCGCAAAGCGACGAGATTCTGGTGTCCCGAGCAGTGTCCCGAAACTGCGGAATGAGGTCACATCGGAAGGACTCAAAATCCTTTGCGTCTGCCCGAAAACATCTGTTTTTGAGCCGCTTCTCGTCACTGGTTCGATCCTTTAAGAATCAAGTGGTTGGGCAAATGCCAATCGGAGGGTTTTTGGGCAACCCGGGTCGTGAGTGCGATAGAGGTTGCCGATCCTCCCGAATCTGATCCGCACAAAGAAACAAAGAAACGTCGGTAACGGCGGTCTTGGCAGATGACTTCCATACTGTCCTCGTCTGCCGCTTCACGACGGGTAGTCTGGCAACAGTTACGGGAGGACTCCATGACGACGCCGATTGCCTACGATCCGAAAGACGATCGCCACTTGCCGGGACATAAACCGGATTTAGCCGGTAAAATGAGAAGCGCACCCGGCTGCATCGAAACTTGGGGGCCTCCGGCTTGCCATGTTCAGCCGAGAGCGCACTGCATCGGATTCAGCCCCCATCGGCAGAATGGCGTCGACTCTCAAACCCGACTTGGACTCCCTGCGCATCACGGCGGACAAGCGCAAAACCAATGCCTCAGGCCACCGCTGGATCTGGATCGTCTTTGCCGCACTGATCATAGGGTCGATTGCGGTTGCAGCATCGGCTTACCTCAATCGAAAAACAGAAGTCGAGGTCGCCAGCGCACACATGCCGACGACCGGGCCCGCGGGGGTTCTGAATGCTAGTGGGTACGTCACTCCACGCCAGCGTGCTACCATCGCCGCCAAGATCACCGGCCGCGTCACCGGCGTGTTCTTTGACGAAGGCACCCGCGTGAGCCAGGGCCAGCTTCTGGCAACACTCGATGATTCCGACGTCCGTCGCGCTCTCGAAACCGCCGAGGCTGATCGCGACTCCTCAGTCGCTGCAGTCGCCGACTATGAGGTTCAGCTTGGTAACGCCGAAATCGAACTGCACCGCGCCGAGGAACTCCACAAAGCCGGAGTCCAACCCCAGCAATTCCTCGACACAGCCCGCATGACCGCCGATAGCCTGCGTGCCAAGATCGCGCTGGCCAAGCAACAGGTCGTCGCTGCCGGAACCCGGATTCACGAGCAACAGCAAGCGGTCGATAACTGCAGGATTAACGCTCCGTTCGCTGGGATTGCCGTTTCCAAGGATGCACAAATCGGCGAGATGGTCTCCCCGATTTCCGCGGGAGGTGGCTTCACGCGCACGGGCATCGCCACTCTCGTGGATCTGCACTCCAACGAAATCGAAGTCGATGTTAGCGAATCCTACATTGCGAAAGTCAGTGCTAACCAGCCCGTGAATGCTGTCCTCGATGCCTATCCCGACTGGGTCATTCCTGCAAAGGTTCGGACGGTCATTCCCACGGCCGATCGGCAGAAGGCTACGGTCAAGGTTCGCATCTCCTTCACACAACCAGACCACGTGCACCTCTTCGATCCCGCGGGCGATTCACGCATCCTGCCCGACATGGGCGTGAAAGTCACTTTTCTCGAGACGAACGACAGCCATGAGGAAAAGCCGCGGGCCATCGCCACCGTTCCTCAGTCGGCGGTGCGCGGCGATAACAACTCACATTACATCTTTGTCGTGAAAGACGACGTTCTCGAACGTCGCGCGGTTACCCTGGGTTCTACTCGCGGTTCGGAGGTCGATATCGTTGCGGGACTTCAGCCCGACACTACTGTCGTTATAAAAGGTTCTGAATCCCTCCGGGACGGTCAGTCCATCCAAATCAAAAAGTAGGAGCGCTTACATGGTCAAAGTAGACGGCAGCGGCACCTCGAGTCTCATTCAGGTTCGAGACCTCGACAAGACCTATCATCGAGGGGGGGAAGAGATTGACGTTCTCCAGGGGCTCAATCTGGACGTCAACCAAGGCGAATTTGTCGCTTTCATGGGACCCAGCGGTTCCGGAAAGACGACGCTTCTCAACCTGCTCGGTGGCCTCGATGTTCCCACGCGGGGGAGCATCCGGGTCTCCGGCGATGAAATCACTCATATGTCTGCCGGCAAGCTCACGGAATGGCGCTCGCGTCACGTTGGTTTCATTTTTCAAATCTACAATCTCATTCCCGTTCTCAATGCGTTTCAGAATGTCGAGCTTCCCTTGCTCCTCACGAAGCTCTCTAAGGCGGAGCGTCGCGACCACGTCGAAACAGTCCTCTCCGTCGTTGGACTGGCCGATCGCATGAAGCATTTTCCACGTCAGCTTTCTGGAGGCCAGGAACAACGCGTCGCCATCGCCCGCGCCATCGTTGCCGATCCGACCTTCCTTCTCTGCGACGAGCCCACCGGCGATCTCGACCGCAAGAGTGCCGATGAGATCATGCGCCTGATGGAGGAACTGGTGGCCAAGTACCACAAGACCGTTCTGATGGTCACTCACGATCCCCTGGTCGCCGCTCGCGCCCAAACGACTCTTCATCTTGAGAAAGGCGTTCTTGTCGAAGGCCGCAAGATTCCGCAAGCCATTCCGGCTGGAGGTGTTGAATGAGATTCGGAGGCCTCATCCTGGCGAACTTGTTCCGCAAGAAAATCCGTCTGGCGCTTACCCTCGGCTCCTTTGCCGTCGCCTTGTTTCTCTTCGCTTTTTTGGGCGTCGTGCGTGACGCTTTCAACCGCGGCGCCGATGTTGCAGGTGCGGATCGGCTGGTCACCATCAATCGCACCTCCATCATTAACCCCATTCCGCTTTCCTATCGCGACAAGATCCTGCGCATTCCAGGCATCAAGTGCATCACCCATAACAACTGGTTCGGGGGCGTTTACAAGGACGAAAAGAACTTCTTTCCCCAATTCGTCATCGATCCAGAGAACCAACGACAAGTCTTTCCTGAGTTCTCCGTCCCGGACGACCAATGGAACACATTCCTGAAAGACCGCGAGGGCGCCGTTGTCGGCGCTCGGACGATGGAGCGTTTCCACTGGAAAATCGGCGACCGCATCCCGATCAAAACAACTCTTTACGGCGGCGGCTCCTGGGAATTCAATCTCGATGGTGTTTATCACGGCAAACAAGCACAGGACGACGAAACCCAGTTCTGGTTCCAGTGGGATTATTTCGAAGAACGCATCCCCGACCGACTCAAGGGCAATATCGGCTGGTACGTGCTTCGGGTGGAAAACCCCGACGAATCTCCCCGTATCGCCAAGGCCATCGACCAAGAGTTTGCCAACTCTCCCTATGAAACAAAGACGGAAACCGAATCGGCCTTCGCGGCAGGTTGGGTCAAGCAGTTCGGCAATATCCAGTTCCTGATCGTTAGCATTGGCTCTGTCGTCTTCTTTACCCTGCTTCTCGTCACCGGCAACACCATGGCCATTTCTGTGCGCGAGCGGACGGCCGAGCTCGCAGTCCTCAAGGCGATCGGGTTCTCGGACCGGTCGATTCTCTTTTTCATTCTCGGCGAATCACTCGCGATCGCTCTGGTCGGCGGTCTGCTTGGTCTTCTGCTCGCAACGCTGGCGATTCCAGTTTTAGCCAATGCTTTGAACGGAATGCTGCCGAACCTGATTCTCTCTCCGAAACTGCTTGCCTTCGGTCTCTTCACCGCTCTTGTCGTGGGCATTGCCAGCGGCATTCTGCCCGGAATCGGCGCCATGCGCATGCGGGTTGTCAATGCGCTGCGGAGGGTTTGAGGATGTTGGAAAAGCTTTTCTTCGGACTTCTGCTAGCCATCGCCGCGATTCTCGCTCTCGTGCTCATTTTGGCCGCGGTGGGTGGAATCATTGCCGGCCTGCTCGCTCCTTTTGTCGGCTCGGTTCCCATCTCCTACAACTTCCGCAGCGTCCGCGCTCGATGGACCTCCACCATTGTGGCGATTCTCGGCATCGCGGGCACGGTGGGTGTCTTTGTCGCGGTGCTTTCTCTCGCCCGTGGATTCCGTGCCACCCTGGTTGCATCCGGCTCTCCCGGTAACGCTCTGGTCATGCGTGCCGGCGCCACCAGTGAAATGATGGGCGGAATCACTCTCGATTCGGTCAAGGTCGTTCAGGATGCCCCGGGCATTGCCCGGGACGCCTCCGGGCCTTTGGTTACTCAAGAAGTAGTCGGAGTCGTGCCGTTTCCCCTCATCAGTACGGGCACCGACGCCAATGTCCAGGTCCGTGGGGTTTCGCCTAACGTTCTTCGGATCCGCACCTTTGCAAAGATCATTCAAGGCCGCATGTTCGATCCGGGTGTTTCAGAACTCGTAGCAGGCAAGAATGCATCGCGGACCTACTCCGGTCTCACCCTCGGCAACACCGTCACTTTCGGTGGCGGGCGCTGGCAGGTGGTGGGCGTTTTCGACGCCGGAGGCTCGTCGTTTGACTCCGAGGTCTGGTGTGACGCGCGCATCCTGAATCAAGTACTCAAACGCCCCGATAATATCTTTCAGTCAGCCACCGTCCACCTCGTTTCCCCCGACTCCTTCGAGCCATTCAAGGACGCAGTCACATCGGATCCTCGCCTGAACGTGGACGTGGTTCGCGAAATCGACTACTACGCCAAGCAATCCACGACCATGACTCGCCTCATCACCATTCTCGGCGGCCTGGTCGCCGCCATCATGGCTATCGGTGCGATCTTCGGTGCTCTTAACACGATGTACTCCGCCGTTGCCGAACGCGGCCGTGAAATTGCCACCCTGCGTGCGCTCGGCTTTTCCCCCTGGAGCGTGATTCTTTCTTTTCTCTTTGAGGCACTACTGATTTCCTTTGTCGCCAGTCTCGTGGGCTGCCTCGCGGTTCTTCCGCTCAACGGTTTGACGACGAGCACCATGAATTTTCAGACCTTCTCCAGCCTCGCTTTTGCCTTTAAGATCACCTTCGATCTACTTCTCATGGGAGTTCTGTTCGGTCTGGTAATGGGCGTTCTCGGCGGACTGCTTCCCGCGATCGTTGCGGCCCTTCGACCCGTCGCTGTTTCCCTTCGTGAACTGTAACTTGACATTCATCCTCGCATCGCATCGCATCGCTGTGCGCGGAATGCGTTGGAACGTCAGTTCGCTCTGCCAAACCTCTGCCTGCCTTGACATGGGCTCGAAGTTCCGCTGCATTCGAGCAACACCGACTGAGATGCAGTCGATGAGTGAAAATAACTTCGAGTGTTTGGCCAGGACCGGGGTGAACACGCCTGCGATTGGTCGACCAATGGTACGGAAAGCCAAGCCGCTTCAGAAGCTGAGAAAACGTTCGGTCCTGCATTCCTAGTCTTGCAGCGTCGCTCGGCGCATATTTACTTACCAGTCCGCAAGTAAGGCGAAACTCGAAGCCGCGAATCCCCCCGTTTATAGAGTTCCGCAGCTCTGAGATTTCGTTTTATCCACCGATTTATGAGTAGAAACATCTTGCTCAAGGAAATCGGTATCGAGAAGTCGGCAAGGGTTTACTAATCGACATTTGGCGTCGGTTTATGAATTGCGCCTGGATCACCGGCAAACCTAAAGTTCTCCTTTGCCGCGGCTACGGAAATCGGCTGTTAGTCCCGATAGTCAAAAAGGGTTCCTCCGCAGCAGCTGCAAGTGAGTGAATCTATTGCCCGAGAAATTCGCGAATGTGCTGGTCAGTCGGGTATACCTTCTGAGCCGTTACGCTCTCTGCACCGCCAAGGAGTCTAGGGAAGTTTCACCTGCCCCTTCTCCTCTTCAATTTTTCGCTCATTCCTGCGCCGGTGAGCAGTTCGCAGTAAGGAGACGCCTTCTTTCACTGCCGCTGCTACCCACTGTCCGAATGAGCGAGAACACATGTTGTGTTTTCCATGACAGGTTCCTTGCGCTGGCGAGCCGCTCCCGGAAGGTTGAAGGCACTCCTCGTGAACCAGCCAAACACTGGACGACAAATGTTTCTAGGCATTTTCTGTCCAGAGCCGTGATACGATCCAGCCAATCGCAGAGGCTTTCGGTCAGAAAGTTCTCAAGTTGCGTGCGATTGGGAAGCGGGGCGTAACTGAACAGTCTGCTGTACAGAGCCATGATAGGGACTCGCCGTCTGTGTTAGCCTTCGCAAGTATATGGGACTTCGGATAGGAATCTTGGCGGTTTCACTGTTCGTTTGGCTGTCAGGTTGCGCGGATTCCCAGCCGGTTCCGGCCCAAGCACCAGCGCCGAACGGTGGCGTTAGTTCGTCGGCCACACTTGCGCAGCCACTGGGCGCCTCCGAACTCGATGCTTATATCAAGAACTATGATTTCGAGCAGCTTGCGAAGGCCGTGGACGCGATGCCGCAATCGCCGGACCGTGACTACTTTGGCGGGGTGCTGGCGAATCGAGCCGGCCACGTTGCGGAATCCATCGAGCTTCTGACGAAAGTTCTCCCTCGCCTCGAATCTTCGCAGCCTGAAAGGGCCGCCGTTGCACTGCAATCGCTGGCCGACGACTATGTCAAGACCTACCGCTACAACGACGCAATTCGGGCGTCAGAGGAGCTGCTTCACAAATTCGCTTCACAGTTGGATAAGGTTGAGAGGCAGGACGAGGAAGACGGCTATCGCACCGAGCTTCTACTTCGGGATGCCTTGCCGCAGATGATCTCCTTCAACGGCAAGGTTGACCTACCGATTCATCGAAATTCGGTAGTCGGCACCGTCGAAACCAATCTGACCATTAACGGCGTGGAACAGGCTTGGACGGTGGATACCGGTGCGGCCTTGTCCGCCGTGTCGGCTAGCTTTGCCGCCAAACTGGGAGTGCGGCTATCGCACGACGCCGCGCAAGCCCAAGGCGCAACCGGCGCCGAGAGCAGTTTACATGTGGCCCTTCTCCCGGAAATGAAGCTAGGAGGCGCTACAGTCCGTAATGTCGTGCTGCTGGTGCTCGACGACAAGAATCTGAACGTGCAAATCGGAAAAAAGACGCACTACCAGATCGATGCGATCCTTGGTTTTCCTGTGCTGCAAGCGCTCAAACGTATCACTTTCACCCACGATGGGCATTTCCTCGCGGGACCAGATTCTCCTTCTGGGCAAGGCGGTGCCCGGCTGTATATGGACGAGTTAACCCCTTTGCTGGAATGTGTGGTGGAGAATCGCAAGGTGGTGTTTTCCTTCGATACTGGCGCAAACGAAAGCATGTTGTCCGACCGCTATCACCGCGAGTTTCCGGACGCTTTCCAGGGACTTAAGAAGAAGGCTTATGCAATGGCTGGCGCTGGCGGATCGAAAAGAACGACTGCGTACTATTTGCCAGAGGTGCAGCTTGCGATGGGCCAGACACATGTCGTCTTGCACAAAGTGCCGGTTGTACCAGCGCTGGGAACGGACATGGATCGGACTTATGGCAATCTTGGCCGCGATTTGGTGGATGCCTATCGCGGCTTCACGATCGATTTCGAGAGCATGCGCTTCTTGCTGGGAGAGAAGCTCACAGTTTCCCCGAAGTAAAGGTCAATGAGTGTAATGGCGATATTACGCCAACAACGGTATCGCGAGTCGGCACGGTGGACTATGCTGGTGAGATAATCCTGCTGAGCCTCGTGCCTGCGATCCGTTGTGGGATTCACATTTGAGTGTGTAGTGATCGCACGCGTGCGGTCCGACCAACGGGTAAAGGGCTCTCCTCAATGACCAAGCTCAACGTTCTGGTTTCCCTGATTACAGACGCCAACGACTACCAGCTCGAACAGGCGGCCTCGGCCCAATCGGCGGCTATCCAACTCGGGGCAAGCGTCGAGATCATCTATTCTGGTAACGATGCCGTGCAGCAGACTCAGCAAATTCTGGGCTTCATCCAGAACCCGGCCAAACGCCCCGATGCCATTTTGGCCGAACCCGTAGGGACGGGCATGGCCCAGATTGCCGGGGCTGCGGTGGCCGCTGGCATCGCTTGGGCGATCATCAATGCCGAGGTCGACTACGTTTCGCGGCTGAGGCAGCTGCGGCAGCCCTCCCTAGTCCCGGTTTTCAGTATTCTGTCGAACCACGACGCCATAGGAAAGATTCAGGGCCAGCAGATCGCCGCCATCCTAGGCGACACAGGATGCGTTCTCTATATCGAAGGTCCTTCGAGGGATGTGGCCAAGTTGCGCACCAAGGGCATGCTCTCGACAAAACCGGAGAGCGTCGACGTGAAAACCGTGAAGGGCGACTGGACCCAGAAGAGTGGACACCACGCTATCAAGTCCTGGCTATCGTTGAGCACGTCCAAGCAACTCCGCATCGGTATGATCGCCTGCCAGAACGATGACATGGCGATAGGTGCGCGGCGAGCCTTTGAAGAGTCGGAGGATATGCGGGAGCGGGATGCCTGGCTCCGCCTTCCTGTCACTGGATGCGACGGTGTTCCCCGCTCAGGCCAGGAATGGGTTCGCCAAGGGCTGCTTGCGGCTACGGTGGTCTCTCCGCCCCTTATAGGAGACGCGATGCGGTTGCTAGCCACCGCCCTGAAAACCGGCTCGCAGCCACCGGAACGCACGCTGGTGGCGCCAAGCTCCTTTCCATCTATCAAAGAATTGCAAAATACACGAGGACCGGCCACGCAAAGGCCCTAGGAATTGCGTCCGCCCAGGACAACGCCATCGAAGTAGGTGGAACCCGCTCGTTTGCGGTCGGAGTAATGACAATTGGACGCATTGAAACTGTGGGGTTTGACGCTGGGAAACGTCTCCAGTAGCTCGACCTTGAGTTGCGGCCCGGATGTAAACCGCTCACCTAACGTTGTGTGGACATGGGAGTTGAACTCCAACTTGCCGTTGAAAGTGTGCAGAATAGCAACGACGCCAACCCTCAAACCATACTTTGCGCTCACCCGCGCTTGGATGAGTTCCGCAGCTAGAGCTGACAGAGCGTCAGCCAAGGGCGGGTTGTTGCGGACGAGGGGCCAAAGTTGATTCGGCATCGTGAACGTAATCCCCTTATAAGAAGCGGCTGGCAGCGCGGCCCACCGCTCGCGCAGCCACTGTGCGGTGGCGCGGTAGCCACAACTCGGGCAGGCTCGCGATTTGCAGGTGTGATAAAGGATGAGCTCCTGGTTCTCCGAAGCGTAAACCTCGGCGCCCAACTCTGGAGTGCGGCACTGCAATGCCTTGCTAAAGACCGTTCGAACTCCGACGCGCATCTCTTGCCGGTCCCAGTATGGGCGTGCCTGAGACAAAATCTTCTTGAGTGGATGCTCGTATTTCATGCCAGTTTCAACTCCTTTTGAGAGTGCAGCCCGTCGATCAGGTCGCGACCGATAAGAACAACCGTGCGTTTATGGCGACCTTCCCGTACCGCAAACGATCCGGGCCGTAGTGCCTCCTGGCGCTGTAGGGCGTCGAGTACTGCGACAACATCGAGGCTGGCTTTTGTTTCTTTCGGCTGAAGGATAGACCGGCGGATTACTTTGTTTGTGGCGCGTTCCTCACTGTGACGGATGAGTCGACCGTCACATAACCAAGATCGAACAACTTGTGAAGATCGCTTCTCAACAGTAGCCCATTTGAAAGCTCATGCTTACCACCTGCGGCATATGGCTTGATATGAGCAGCCTCGAGGACAGGCAATGTTCGCTCTCGTGTAAACGCGCATCGTTTGCCGTATGCGTCTGTCACGAGTACACGAAAGGCGCCCTGCCCAAGTCGTGGAAGAACCGTAACGGGATTACCAAATCTTGAGGTCTCAATAATGGCCTTTGTTTCGGCGGACTCATCGTTGCGGAAAACGGAACATTGCACGATACGGTCCACAACGTCCTTCCAGAGAGTCTCTCCGACGATGTCTTCGGTGTCGTAGCCCTTTCCACGGGCAATGTTCAAGGAGAAGTCAGATGGCATTGGAATCCAAAGTTCTTGCGGAAAGAAAAAGGGCTCGGCAAGCACGATGCAGCCGATATTTGGGTCCTCCCGAAGACCTATGGGTATCTTTAGGCGATTTTGTGTGCCCGACGTGTGCTGCATTAGATTGTTGGGTTACAAACCCAACGATCCGGTTTTCTTACTCGCATGATTTCATGTTTCCCTGATCCGCCCTTTCCCTTCAGTTGAAGGAGCGTCCCACCGACTCATACAATGGCCGCCATGCCTTTTCGAGCGAGCGCGTTCGCCGAAGTTGTGCGACGTGAAACCGTACGCTTTGTCCCGGAAATAGGAATGACGGTACGCGTCGGGTCACGCGGGTATACCTTCCTGACCAGGGTGGCTGCCTCTGCCCCAGAGAAAAACTACACCAGTATTTCCGCGGAAAGGCTGGCAGGAACTTAGGGAGCGAAAATGATTTAACATCCTCTCCCATGTACATTCCCTCTCCTGACATGACCGCGGACCAGGTCTTGCAGGCCTTTCATCGCGATGCTCCCTTTCTTTTTCTCGGCGCTGCGATCGTATCTTTTTTGGCCGGCTTCACACTGCCGAGATTTAAGGCATTGCCTATAGTCGTTATGTTACCTTCCGCAATGAGTTTCGCCAGACTTGAGATCAGGGGAGCCAGATCTTGAACATTTCCATCGGCATTGCCGATATTCAGTCCGTTGCCTATGAAGACCACTTTGCGGTCCAGAATAGCCTGAAGGAGTTGACGCACAACGGAAGGCTTGTCTTCCGACTCACTTAAGAACTCTACCCGCACGTCGTCGCCTTCCACGACCAGAAATCCGAGCGGAACGTTTTTCGAACTCAGGCCGCCGCCCGATCCAATCTTAGCATCGCCGCCAACGAGCCCGAAACTCACTGAAGCAAAAGGAATGATGGCAGTTCCACCTGCACGAATGGGTTCGCCCACCAATGAGCTCGACTTCAACTGAGAAACGAGCTTGTCGTACTCGCCCAGCGATTTTTCCACGGGCACTTGGGCACGACAAGGAATTCCCAATAGTAAAAGTGCTGCTAACAAACATGCGTATTTTGACTCCACGGGATAGCCTCACTTTGCGTCTGATTTAACGAGGTTGATGAAACGAGTTCCTTTCCCAGTAATGGCGACAAAGCCCAAAGGCCGTGCTTCACCACTCATATAAAACAGATTGGCTTGAGACTCGGCACTTTTGGGGGCGGTTGCTCCACTCGGCACCTTGGTGGCTACACTGCCGAACTTGAGGTCGACCATGAGGATCGGGATTAGCGTGACAGAACCGACTTTGATCGGCTCCCCTATGACAGTTCTTACATTGAGATCGCGACTCAGGCGCTGAGCCATGCCGTCAACGAGTTCCGATGTGCTTGGCGGTGGGACAGGCTTTGCTTTTTGTTGCGGCGCATTTTGAGCCATTCCGAGAGAGCCGACCAACAGGAGAAACATGATTGACGGGATGATCTTCTTGGCCAAGGGATACCTCCAATTTTTGAACTGCGTATCTGAGGGAACGCTTAAGCCCGATTAGCTTCTACTCGCGAACAAACCGCGAGCGTCACGAATGCTCGCTGATCACAACTTCGTGTGCCTTTGACGCAACGTCCCAATCGTCACTACCAGCAGTCCCGCCAGGCACATCCATGCGAACCAGTCCCCAAGGCGCGAGTAGATCGTCCTCACTCCTTTGACGGGAACCTCAGACACTAGCGCATAGTCGATGGTCCGAAAGTGATCCATCGCGGCCAATTGTCGGCCCTGGTAGTCGTACGCGGCTGAGAGCCCATGACTTGTGTGCCGAATCAGATTGAATCCCTGCTCGATGGCCCGGAAGCTGGCCATCTGCGTGTGCCAAGGATCGATCGGCTGCCAGTCGTTCGAGGGGACAAGCATGATATCGGCGCCCAACGCCCCTCCTTGCGCGAACAGTTGCGGAAAATCGGCGTCGAAGCAGATCACCGAGCTCAGCCGTCCGTAGGGCGTATCGAGGCTGCGTAGTTTACCGTCGCTCAGCACTTGCATTTTGTCCTCGAAGCCGGGCACAGGATGGACTTTGTGGTATTCCCATGCCACTTTACCGTCGGGCTGAATCAGAACCAGTTTGTTCTCCAGCGGCCGCGGCTTTCCCATGCTCAACACGCCCACCGCCATGCCGAAGTAAGCGTTGTATTTCGCGGCCAGGGCCTCGCCGCGGGCGATAAATGCAGGTTCGTCTTCCTTCAGGAGCTTCGCATCGGCCTCACCCCAGAAGACAACCTTCGCCCCCGCTTGCATTTCGCGTTCGGCGCGAGACATTAGATCGTCGTCGATGGCCGTAGCCCAGTGACGAATCGCGACCATGTCGTCGCTTGTAGCCTTGCCTTCAAACATTCGGATTTTTACGGGCATGTCGAGTTCTGGCCCTACAGTCCTGTCGGAAATCGAGGCCACTCGCACGGTTTGAGCACTTGGCGGAAACAGCGCCAGTCGTAAGCCGCCCAGCAATAGCACCGTCGCGATTGTTCCGAAGCACGCCCACACTGCTCGTCGCGCTCGCGGTGAAGCGAATCCTTCTTCCCACAGCAAATTGCAGGTAGAAGCAAACCAGCCAAACAGAAACGTGATGCCCCACAACCCGGTGACTGACAAGAGTTGGAGCAGCGGCAGATTCCCGAACATGGCATAGGCGGCCGATCCCCAACTGCCATATTGCGCCAGTGACGTGAGGTATT
>JBELAC010000075.1:0-18212 GCA_049509215.1 Terriglobales bacterium | reverse complement strand
GTAGCTGTTGCGCAATCGCTATTGCGCTCATTGACCAGGGTAGCTCGTTGCGGCAGGTTCCTCGCTTATCATTCCAAAACCTCAAGTTAGCACTTCCACACCCCTCGTTCGCTCCCCGCACGACCTTCGCGTTAGACTTCTCTTTTCATCGGAAGGAGAAATCAAATGGGTAAAGCGATTGTGCGGTTTCTGGCTATCTTAGGGGCTCTTGGGCTGATTGGGATGGCGATCATGCTGTTCGCTGTAATCGGGGCAAAAGGCAAGATTCCATCGAAGACGATTCTGGAAGCAGACTTCGAGCAATCGTTTCCGGAAGAAATTCTGGATACTCCTTCCGCTCGGCTCACGATGAAGGACCAGATGACGCTGCGCGATGTGGTCGATGCGATTGATAAAGGATCTACGGACGATCGCATAGTGGGGATGATCGCGCGGATCGGCGCGGCTCCCATGCCAATGGCGCAAGTGCAGGAGATTCGCGAAGCGATCGCACGATTCCGCGCGCACAAGAAATTTGCGGTTGCTTATTCGGAGACATTCGGAGAGTTTGGGCCGGGCAATGGCGCATATTATCTTGCCACGGCCTTCGATCAGATCTACCTGCAGCCATCCGGCGATGTGGGATTGACTGGGCTCATCATGGAGTCCCCGTTCATCAAGGGGACGCTCAGCAAGCTGGGCATGACGTTTCACGGCGACCATCGCTACGAATACAAGAACGCGCTCAACTTCTATACAGAGACCAAGTACACGGCTCCGCACAAAGAAGCGATGGCCGCGATCATGAATTCGTGGTTTGACCAGATCAAAGATGGAATTTGTACGGCGCGGCAGATTGCTCCGGATAAGTTTCAGGCGGTAGTGGATGCCGGACCGTATCTGGGCAAAGAGGCGGTGGACGCGAGGCTGGTGGACGGGGTCGCGTATCGCGATGAAGTTTACGGCAAGGTGAAAAGCCAGGCGGGAAGGGGCGCGGAGCTGCTGTATCTGGATAAGTATCTGGATCGGGCGGGGCGCCCACACGAGCATGGGAAGAGGATCGCGCTGGTGTTTGGCGTGGGTGGAGTGACGCGCGGCAGAAGCGATTTCGATCCGGTGCAGGGCAGTCAGACGATGGGATCGGAAACGGTGGCGAGCGCGATTCGCGCGGCGGCAGAGGATTCGGATGTGAAGGCGATCCTATTCCGGGTCGACAGTCCGGGAGGATCGTATGTGGCGTCGGACACAATCTGGCGCGAAGTGGTGCGGGCGAAGCAGGCGGGCAAACCGGTGATTGTCTCGATGGGAAACCTGGCGGGATCAGGCGGATACTTTGTGGCGATGGCGGCGGACAAGATTGTCGCGCAGCCGGGAACGATTACGGCATCGATCGGCGTGCTAGGCGGAAAGATGCTGACCTCGGGATTGTGGGACAAGGTCGGGCTGTCGTGGGATGAAGTGCATCAGGGCGAAATGGCGACGATGTTCACCGGGACGCAGGACTACACTCCCGCGGAATGGGGACGGTTCCAGGCGTGGCTTGACCGGGTATATGTGGACTTCACGGGCAAGGTGGCGGAAGGGCGGAAGCTGCCGAAGGACAAAGTGCTGGAGATTGCGAAGGGAAGGATCTGGTCGGGTCAGGATGCCAAGAACCTCGGATTGGTGGATGAGCTCGGCGGTTATGATACGGCGCTGAGGCTGGCGAAGAAAGCGGCGGGGATTCCAGACGGTGAGGATGTAAAGATTGTGGTTTACCCGCGTCCCAAGACGCTTCTGGAAAGCCTGCTGCAGCGGCAAGCAGCGGACAATAGCGATAAAGAGGCGATGGGTCAGACGCTGGCGAAAATTTTGGAGGATGTGCGACCGGTCGCGCGCGAGTTGAACGCATTGGGAGTGGCGCGCGGAGCGAAGGATCAGGACGACGTTCTGAAGATGCCGGAGGTCGAAGTTGGAAGGTAAGTTCTCAGTTCTCAGTAAGACGGGTTCTCAGCAAAAGGGGAACGGTTACTCGGCACGGTTCTTGACCGAAGCGATTTTCACTCAGGACTGAGGACCGAGAACGGAAGAATGGTCGTATCTGAGGTTAACTGCTGAGAACCGGGAACTGAGAACTGAGAACTGAGAACCGGGAACTGCTCCTAGATTCCCAGTTTCTTCACTTCGTCGTTGTAGTACTTGCGGTAGAGGATGGTCCACTCTTCGGAGCCTTCGATGATGGTGCGGCGCTGGGATTCGATTTTCTGGCGGGCGGCTTGATCGATGCGGGCTTCCTGCATGAGCAGTTCTTCGAGAATTTTGCGGACTTCGAGGCGTATCGTGTTGCGGTCTTCGATGAAATCGACGGAATCGAGTTCGGCGACCGCGTCGGTGACAACGTGGGCCAGTTTATTGATTTTGTCGCGGCTCAATCGCACAGCTGGGGCTTCCTTTTAGAGAACAGCTTTATATTTCTTAACTAACTCCGTTTTTACTTTGCGGAACATCTCCTGATAATTGGCGCCGCTTTTCTGCAATTCCTCGGAATAGGCTTCGAGGATGACGCGGACCTCGTCGTTGATGCGGTCTTCCAGGGCCAGTTCTTCGTGCATCGCCGCGTGAACCTTCTCCTGGAGAGCAGGCGGGGTCTTGGTCTCAATGAGACCGCTGGCGAGCAATTTTTTGGAAACCTCGCGGGCCAGATAGCCCACATATTCTTTGGAAAAGAGCATGATTCGCGCGCTGTCGGTGAAACGGAATTTTAACACAAAGTCACCGGTTAACGGGCGCGCTGGCCTCGTGATCCGACTAAGTGTCACCGTGCGAACCCAGCAGCCACGAGCTTCGAATCGAAAGCTCATCGCTCGCAGCGCATTGGCGGCTGAGCTTCGCGCGCCGTACAATCAATGCACACCATGTCTCCACATCCAGACGATCTCACCGGCATGAAAGACGATATGACGGCCTTCATCGAAGGCCTGGGCATGCGCCGATTCTTCGGCTATGTCGAGTGCGAAGAAGTGCCCAGCGTGCTGTGGGATTCGGGGCAGAATCCAGATGGGTGGAAGGATTTTGTGGAGCTGGCCAAGGCGACGAACGCTGCTTTCCTGACCATGCACTCATGGGTGCTGGACCGGGAAGAGTATGACCGCCTGACGCAGCGCCTGGCCGATGGCGACTACTCCAGCGACGAAGATCTGGAGGAAGGCCGCTGGCTGAAGAGCTACATCGGCAAGACCGGTTTTGTGCAACTCGGCTGGGCTTACCAGGGAACCATGTTTGTCTATGAAGCCGGCACGGAATGGTACGAACACTACCAGCACCTGCGGGAACTGGCAGACGATTCCGGCGGGTTCATGATTGATGAGACAGGGCAGGACGAAGAGAGCTAGGGCGAAGTAAGAGGTCAGAAGTCAGAATTGCAGAGGTAAAACCCTCCCGTTTGTACTCATGCGACTTTCAGGAAGTTCCTACACGGTTTCGATCACATTGATCTCGCTTGCGATTTCGGATGCTAGCTGTCGGGCATCTGGAGGGAGGCTTGTGCGGGAGGGATCGGGCAAGTCGGCAAGAATTTTCGCATAGCTGCCGGGGGCGCGATACTCGACTACTCCAAAGCCGAGGCAGTCTGCCAGCAGACAACTGGTGCGCAGAACTGAAGCGGGGCCGCGGGAATGCGCGGCCGGCTGATGGTGTGACGAGGTGACTTCGAGAAAGAAGTGGGGAAGATTCCATGCCGTTACCAGCGAACGGCCAGCCTGGCAGTGATCGATTCCGCAGAGTTCCCATTCGGTTTGCAGAAGATCGTGAGGGCGGTCGGCTCCGGCTTCGATGACCCGGGCGTAGGGCTGCGTCTTGGTGACGGCGAGCGCGATGCGGCCAATGTCGTGCATGACCCCGGCAGTAAAGGCAAAGTCTTTGTCGCAGCCGGTGGATTTGGCGATACGTTCCGCGATCATCGCGCAGGCTACACTGTGACGCCAACAGGAATGCAGGAGCGGGGTGAAGGGATCCTTGAGATAGGCCTTCAGGCCGACCGTCATGACGATACCGCGCAAGCGCTGGAATCCAAGCAGCATCGACGCTTGAAGAACGTTGGTGATATCGCGGGAAAAAGCCACCAGAGGAGAGTTGGCGATCTTCAGGACAGCCGTCGAAAAGGCTGGATCGGAGCGGATCAGGGTGCAGAGTTCGGGGAGCGATGTATCTTTGCCCCCCATTAGGTTCAAGGCCTTCAATGCGACGGCGGGAAAAGGTGGAAGGTTGTCGGGCTGCCAGGCCAGTTCGGCGGGTTGCATCGCATTGGAGGGAGATGCTGCCATGACAAATATGCACATCGGCCTGTGGCGTCTTTTCGTGAGTGACGGCGGGCTGCGCACCTATGGTTCGAAAGAGCCGCTCACCAGAGAACACAGAGGCCACGGAGCAAAACCCGAAGGGTGCTTCCAAGCTGCTAATCTGAGTTCTTCGAGAAAACTCTCATGAGGTGGATGTCCAATCCCGTTGATGCGGCTAAGGCTCGAGGGCTGGCGGCGGCGCTTGGCGACCTGGGATTGAATGTCGCCGCCCGCGATTTGGCGGTGCTTGCCGACCTTCTTGTTCGGCGCGGGCTTGAAGAGCCGAACGCGGCGGCACGTTTTCTGGCGCCGGCGCTTGAACATTTGCATGATCCGCTGCTTATGTCGGGTATGAAATCGGCGTTGGACCGACTGGAAGCGGCAGTCGAGCGCAAAGAGAAGGTGCTGATCTACGGCGATTATGACGTGGATGGCACGACGGCGATCGTCATCCTCAAGACCGCCATTGAACTCTGCGGCGGCGCGGCGGATTTTCACGTCCCGCACCGTATTCGCGAAGGTTATGGCATGCGCGATGACGTGATTGAGCGCGCGGCGGCGGAAGGCGTGCGGCTGATTATCAGTGTGGATACGGGCATTCGCGCCTTTGCTGCTGCCGACACGGCGCGTCGCACCGGAGTTGACCTCATTGTTACCGACCATCATTTGCCGGGGATGGATGGCGTGCCGCAGGCGCTGGCGGTTGTGAATCCCAACCAGACGGGATGCGATTATCCCTGCAAATATCTTTGCGGAGCGGGAGTGGCGTTCAAGCTGGCGCAGGGGTTGATGCAGCGTCGGCTGGACGCGAAAGACCGTTCCCGGTTGCTGATGTCGTTTATGAAAGTGGTCGCGATTGCGACCATTGCAGACGCGGTGCCGCTGCTGGGCGAGAATCGCGTGTTCGCCAAGCTGGGGCTGCAAGGGTTGCGGTCTCCGGTGAACGCCGGGCTGAAAGCGCTGCTTGAACTGGCAAAGCTGGGCGATGGACGCGAATTGACCTCGACCGAAGTAGCCTTTCGGATTGCTCCGCGAATGAATGCGGCCGGGCGCATGGACGTGGCACGGGACGTGGTCGAACTATTTACCGTGAAAGACATCGGGCGTGCACGCGAGGTCGCAGGGCGGCTCGACAAGCTGAACTCCGAACGGCAAGACGAAGAGCGGCGCATCATGGACAGCATTTTGCAGCGGCTTGAGGAAGAACCGGCGCTGCACGAGGCTTTTTGCGTTGTCGTGGATGGCGAGGGGTGGCATCGGGGCGTGATCGGCATTACGGCGACGCGGGTGGTGGAACGCTACGGGCGGCCGACGCTGGTGATTTCGCGGGAAGGCGACGAAGCGCACGGCTCGGGACGATCGATTCCGGCGTTTCATCTGCTGGACGCGCTTGAATCTTGCCACGAATTATTTTCGCGCTTTGGCGGACATGCGCATGCGGTCGGCTTCGCGCTGCCCAGCGCCAACGTGGAGAAATTGCGGGCGCGGCTTGATGCGTATGCGCGAGCGCGGCTGACGGTGGCTGATTTCGAGCCGCAACTTTCGTTTGATCGCGAGCTGCCGCTCGACGAAGTCACGCCCGAGTTGCATCGAGCTTTGTGTTTGCTGGAACCGTTTGGGATGGAAAATCCGGAACCGGTTTTTGCGGCGCGCGGGGTGCGATTGATGGGGCCTCCGCAGGCGGTGAAGGACAAGCATGTGCGGATGCGAGTGGCGCCGGCAGTGGTTGAAGTCCCTGTGCTCGCTGGCCAGCAATCCGCCGAATCGCCGGCGCAGCGCTCATGGCGCAGCAACATCGCCTTCAAGGCGATGGGGTGGGGAATGAGGGAGTCGTGCGACCGGCTCCAGTTGCTTGCCGGAGATCGGATCGACATCGCATACACGCTCGGGATGAACGATCATCCGGAGTTTGGCGGGCTGGAACTGACGCTGCGGGATGTAAGACGCTGCCGGTAAGGAACGGAGTCCACAAGAAGCTGAGGATAGCGCACTGATTGTTAGTGCCCGCGAGTGATATACTCCGTCACCTTCCAGGAAAGGCGGGCCTATGTCGCGACGCTTTTTATTTCTTATCTTTTTCCTGCTGTTAGTAGCCTCGGCTTTTGCCCAGAAAGAGCCATCCTCCCGAAAAGTTACTGCGCCGGCGGTATCGAGCGAGAAAGAGCAAATCGCAGCGGTGCGCCTGCCGGTGAAACGGGTGGTTCTTTACAAGAACGGGGTCGGATTTTTCGAGCACTTCGCTCGCGTACACGGAACGCAGGATCTCAGCATTGATTTCACGACTGGCCAGCTCAACGACGTGTTGAAATCCCTGACCGCGGTTGACATGGGCGAGGGGCGAATCACGTCCGTGCGATATAACTCGACGGCGCCCATCGACGAGCGGCTCAAGGCGTTGCGCCTTCCGTTCGGCCAGCAAGTCACGAATGCCGAGTTTCTGAATGCGTTGCGTGGAGCGCGGGTCGAGGTGCGCAGCGGGACCACATCGGCGACAGGAAAGTTGCTGAGCGTCGAGAAAAGCAGAAAACAGGATGCGCGTGGGAATTTCATCGACGTGACCGAGTTTTCGGTGGTGGGCGATGGTGGAGAGCTGCGGACGTTTGAGCTGGGTCCGGCGACCAGCGTGCGCTTGGCGGAACGCGATCTCAACGAAGAAATCGGAAAGTACTTAAACCTGATCGGTTCCTCCCGGGCAGTGGATGTCAGGCGAATGACCCTGACTGCAACGGGATCCGGTGACCGCGAAATTCTGGTCAGCTACATCAGCGAGGTTCCGGTGTGGAAGAGCACGTATCGGATTCTGATGCCGGACAAACCGGGCGACAAGCCTCTGCTGCAGGGCTGGGCGGTGGTCGACAACACGATCGGAGAAGATTGGAACGATGTCGAGCTATCGCTGGTAGCGGGCGCGCCGCAATCGTTCGTGCAGAACATCTCGCAGCCCTACTACGTTCGCAGGCCGGAGATCGGCCTGCCGGAATCGGCGCAGTTGACGCCGCAGACGCACGAGGCGGCCTTGAACGCGCAGAACACAGCGAATGTAGTAAACGGTGTCCCGGGTGTAGGCGGCGGCACTGGCGGTGGAATGTACCGGAACGGTCCTCTGACGGGCGTGCAAGGATTTGTCAAAGACCCAACCGGCGCTGCCGTCAGCAACTCGAAAGTTACGGTTCGAAATGAGGAAACCGGAGCGTCTCAAACTACGACCACCAACGCGCAAGGCATGTACCGCTTCGACAACATTCAAGCAGGGAATTCCGCGCTCTTTGTGGATGCGCCGGGATTTAAGCGTTTCCAGCTCACGAGTTTTTATCTGGGCACGGACCGGATGAACGAGATTGATGCCAAGCTGGAAATTGGGAGCACTGCGGAAAGGGTCGAGGTCCAGGCGACGGCTCAAATGCTGAACACGGAGACCTCGACGCTCTCTTCCGCGCGGAGCTATGCCGAGGGCGAGGAGCCTCAAGCAGAGGCCAAGGGACTGGGCGACAACTTCGAATACAAGCTCAAACAGAAGATCACGATCGGGAAGAACCAGTCTGCGCTGGTGCCCATCCTGCAATCGAAGATCGAAGCGGAAAAAGTGACGCTTTGGACGGCGGGATCGGACGATGTATTGCGGGCGCTCTGGATCAACAACACGAGCGCTCTCACGCTGGACAGCGGGACCTTTAACCTTCTCGATGGCGACGCCTTTGCCGGGGAAGGAATTATGGAAACCGTGCATCCCGGTGAGCGGCGTCTGATTTCGTACGCCTCCGACCCGGCCGTACATATTGCGGATCGTACTCGAGAAGAACAGAAACCGGTCAACCGCGTTCGCATCACCAAGGGCGTAATGATCGCGACCCAGGAATTGCGCTCGGTGCACAAGTTTGTCATCAAGAACTCAGACACGACAGACCGGCAAGTGGTTCTCGAGTATCCGTTACGGAGTGGCTGGAAGCTTGCCGATGGACCCAAACCAGAAGAAACGACGGCTAGCTTCTATCGCTTCCGGGTTCCGGTAATGGCTGGGAAGTCGGGCGAACTGCAGATCGAGGAATATAGTCCGCAAGAGATTCAGTACGCACTCACCGATCTGCAGGACGAGCAGGTGAAGAGTCTCACGGTTCTGGTTGCGGACAACCGTGTGACTCCGGCACTGAAGGATGCGATGCAACGCATACTGGCGCAGAAGAGCGAAATTGCGAAATTCGAGAGCCAGGTTGGAGATCGTCAGAAGCAGATCGATGCGATTGAGAAAGATCAGGCCCGGCTCCGCGAGAACATGAAAGTGTTGAAGGGAACGTCCGAGGAACGTGCTCTTACGCAACGTTACACGCACCAACTGGATGCACAGGAAGACAAGCTGGCGTCTCTTCGCAAAGAAAAAGAAGAGTTCGACGACAAGCAAGACAAGGCGGAGCAGGAACTGCAGAAAATGGTGGAGGGGATCAGTCTGGACGAACATTTCTGATCGGCCAACCCGGACGGGGTCGATCCGATTTCAAGGAAATGCTTTACAGCGTTTGGAGAAAGACTTATAGTGCCCGCCATGAACGGAACACTGTTTTGCAATAAGTGCGGAGCGCCGAACCCGGCAACGGGTCAGTTTTGCAGCCGGTGTGGCGCGGCGACTGGGCCGGCGGCGCCTGTCTCTGGTGCGACGGCTCCTGCTTCGATTCCGGCGTCTGGTGCGGGATACGCTCCGGCCGCACCATATGCAGCCGCGCAGGTTGGCGTGCGGTATGGCGGATTCTGGATACGCGTGATCGCGGCCATCATCGATGCGGTGCTGGTGCGGGTCGTTGTGCATCCCATAGCGGCGATTTTTGGAATTGGCGGTTTGGCGGTGAGCGGACTGGGAGGCGGTGGGCTTGAGCACGCTTTTGGGCATGGAGCCGGATTGCCGCTGATGATTTTCGGCGGCGGAGTGTTGGCTGCGCTGACGATCGGAGCAGGGTGGCTGTATGAAGCGCTGATGGAAAGCTCGTCCTACCAGGCGACGCTCGGGAAAATGATCTTCGGCATGAAGGTCACCGATCTTTATGGGAACCGGATCTCATTCGGACGGGCTACGGGGCGGCATTTCGCAAAGATACTCTCAGGTCTGATCCTCTGCATTGGCTTCATTATGGTCGGCCTCACCGAACGCAAGCAGGGACTGCACGATTTGATCGCCGGGACGCTGGTACGAAGGAGCTAAGTCAGAGGTGAGAACGGGCAGGTTTCAAAGTTTCAGAGGTTCAGTGTTTCAAGGGCCGGCACAAACGTTGGCACCGTGTGACTTTGAAACTTGAACTCCTGCCTTGAAAATTTGAAACCTTGAAACTAGGAAATCTTCGGTCCTCGAAACCCTGAGACCTTGAAACTCTGCAACCTTGCAACCTTGAAACCTCGAAACCTTGAAACCTCGAAACCTTCTTCTTCCCCCTTTCCTTTAGACTAGAGAGCAATGACTCTCCCTGTTACCCGTTTGCGGCGATGGTTTGCTGCGGGCGCGATCGTGATGATTGCGATCGTTGCGGGGATGTATTTCTATGCGCGCTGGCGGGTGCGCGGGGTGGTCCATCAAATTCCCGCGCAACTCGGGCTCAATATTCAACAGACTGCCGAAGGCTTTTCAATCTCCAAGTCAGTCGAAGGGCGCACGCAATTCACGGTGAGCGCCTCCAAGGTGGTGCAGTTCAAGGAGGGCGGAAAAGCGGAACTGCACAACGTCAAAATCATCATCTACGGCAAGGATTCCAGCCGTTTTGACCGCATTGCCGGGGACGATTTCGAATTCGACCCCGCGTCCGGAGCGGTCAGCTCAACGGGTAAAGTGCTGATCGATCTGGAGGCGAACCCGGAGGGGATCAAGGCATCAGACCAGACGGCGCCGTCGCAGGAACGGAACCCGATTCATCTGGAAACCAATGGCCTGGTGTTCAACAAGAATACGGGCGACGCGTCGGCGAGCGGGAAGGTGGCTTTTGAGACGCCGCAGGCAACCGGCTCGGCGATCGGCGTGGAATATGTATCGAGCACGGGGACGATGACGCTGCGATCGGCGGTCGAGATGAATGTGATACGTCCGCAAAAATACAGGCTAAACGCCGCGCATGGCGTCATTACCAAGGCTCCGAGAGAGGTGATTCTGATCCGTGTGCACCTGGTGCGCGAGCAACATCAGATGGACTCGGACGAGGCCACGTTTTTTCTGCGCGAAGACAATACGGTGAATCGGATTCTGGCCGAAGGCAATGTGAACGGGGTTTTTCAGGGCAGTTCCGAGGCCCACTCGCATTCGGATCGCGCCGACCTGGCGCTGACTGGTTCACGAAATCAGCTGACGCAGGCCGTGCTGACCGGGAACGTGCAGCTGACGACCGAGGGAGCGCAGCCCTCGGTTGCGAACGCCGGACAGGCGATATTGTATTTTGGGCCGAACCAGAGCCTTGAGACGGTTCATGCGGAGGAGGGAGTGCGGCTGGCGCAGCAGCGCGCGAGCGTGATTGGCGCTGCTCCGGCAAGATCTGTGCCGAAGGGCGGAACGGCGCAAGTGAGCGCGCAAAACGGTTCCCCGCAAGACATTGAGATGACGGCCCCGGTGATGGACTTTGTCGTGAAGGATGGACGTTTGTTGGAGTCAGCGAAGACGAGCGGGCTGCCGCAGATCGTGATCTCGCAACCGGCGACCAAACAGAAAACAGTGGTCACAGCGGACCGGTTCACGGCGAGCTTCACGGACAACAATCGCTTGTCTCTTCTGCACGGGGAGCCGAATGCGAAGATCGTGGGCACGGCGGCGGGACAGCCCGATAGGGTTTCCACCAGCCAGAGTCTCGATGTACTGTTTCAGCCGCAGGGCGGGATCTCGACGATTACGCAGGCGGGCAGTCTCACTTATGTCAGTGGAACACAGAAGGCGTGGGCGCAAAAGGGTACGTATACCGGCGCCGATCAGATATTGGTGCTGACTGGGGACCCGCGGGTGGTGGATGGGGGAATGACGACTACGGCCCAGGTGATCCGGTTCAACCGGGTGACCGGTGACGCCCTGGCCGAGGGAAATGTCAAGAGTACGTATTCGGATCTCAAGCCGCAACCGGATGGCGCGCTGCTAGCCTCGTCCGATCCTATTCACGTGGTGAGCCGAAGTATGACGGCGCACCAGACGTCGGCGGTCGCGGTTTATACGGGCAATGTCCGGCTGTGGCAGAACAGCAATGTCGTGGAGGCTCCCACGCTGCAATTCGATCGGGATCACCGGTCGCTGGTTGCAGTGGGAAATGCGAGCCAGGCGGTCAAGACCGTGCTCGTGCAGCTTGATAAGGATGGGAGGGGGACACCGGTGACCATTACATCGGCGCATCTGACCTACACGGACGCGGAGCGCAAGGTTTTTCTGGATGGTGGGGTGACGGCCAAGGGCTCCGACGCGACCCTGACCGGGAAACAGATGACGCTGTTTCTGGTTCCGAGAAGCCAGTTGACGGGTGGGATGAGCCGAAGTGGAGCGACGGGCGGAAACCCGGGGACCGGGGGATTGATCGCGGGAAGCTCTGGTCAAGTGGAGAAGATCATCGCAGACGACAATATTGTGATCACGGAGCCGACCCGGCGGGCGACGGGCGATAAGCTGGTCTATACCAGTGCGGACGACAAGTTTGTGCTGACGGGAGGACCGCCTAGCATTTTTGATGCCGAACAGGGCAAAATCACGGGCGATTCGTTGACTTTCTACAGACACGATGATAGGGTGCTCGTAGAAGGAAGAACGACGTCCCCGGCGGTCACACGGACGCAAGTGGCACGATAAATGCACACGCTGGCCACCGACGAAATAGGTAAGACCTACCGGGGCCGACGCGTAGTAAACGGTGTAAGCCTCCAAGTTCTGCAAGGCGAAGTGGTGGGCCTCCTCGGGCCGAACGGCGCCGGAAAAACCACTTCTTTTTACGCAATCGTGGGTCTCATACCCCCCGACACCGGTCGGGTGCTGTATGACGATGAAGATATCACGAGCGTTCCCATGTACTTACGGGCACGCCAGTATGGCATCAGCTATCTCCCTCAAGAGGCATCGGTTTTTCGGAAGCTGTCGGTCGAGGAGAATATCCTTGCCGTCTTGGAAGCGCAGCCGATTTCCTGGCACGAGCGACGGGAAAAGGCGGAAAAGCTGATCGACCAGTTGGGGCTGGAGCATATCCGTCAGAACAAGGGCTACGCCCTGTCGGGCGGCGAACGGAGGCGGGTTGAGATTGCGCGCTCGCTTTGCATCAATCCGACCTTTATTTTGCTGGACGAGCCGTTTTCGGGGATTGACCCGATCGCCGTTCTTGACCTGCAGAAGATCATTTCGGATTTGCGGGCGAGCGGGATCGGGATTTTGATCACGGACCACAATGTCCGGGAGACGCTATCGGTGACGGACCGGGCTTACATCATTAATGAGGGGCGGATTTTCCGCTCGGGTACGCCGGAGCAACTGGGCAGCGATCCGGAGGTACGGCGGGTTTATTTGGGCGAGAGTTTCTCGCTGGTGTGAGCGAACAGTTTTCAGCCTGCAGAATTGGCTACCGAAAACTGATTTGGTTACCAAGGCGTAGGCACCATGAACTTTCGTGCCAAGCGCATCAGGTCAGGTGCATGAGAAGTTAGTAGAAGTCAGAGAGTAGAGGTCAGATTGCTGAGGTCCCAAGGGTTTCACCTCTGCAATCTGACCTCTCACCTCTGACTTCATATCAAGAACGCAGTCAGGAATCGAACGTAGGCATGGTTCTTCTTCAACATCGATTGAACGTCAAGTTGTCGCAGCGGCAGATTCTGACGCCGGGGCTCGTGCAGATGGTATCGGTCCTTGCGCTCAACAAGCTTGAGCTGAAGGACATGATCAACGCCGAGATGGTGGAGAATCCGGTTCTGGAAGAGCTGGAAGATGCGGTGCCGATGTTGGACGATGTCGGTCGCCAGGAAGAGGAACGCGATCGCATCGCCGCCAAGGCCACGACTGCCGAAGAGGGTCCTGCGACCATCGCGGATGAGAAAAAGGATCCCTTCGAAGAGATCGATTTTGGCTCGTTCTTCCAGGAATATCTCGATCCGGGCTATCGCAGCTCGGGGGAAATGGAAGAAATCGAGAAGCCTTCATTCGAGAATTTCCTGTCCAAACCAGGGAATCTGACCGATCACCTGATGTGGCAACTGGGAGCGATCTCCGTGCGGCCCCCGGTACATCAAGCCGCCGAACTCATTATCGGCAATCTGAACGAAGACGGATATTTGATCGCAAGCGACGACGAGTTGCTGGGAGTTGTTCCGGCAGCGGCGCCCGACGCCGATGCGGAAGCGCAGGCCAAGATCGTAGCGCATGCGGAAGCGCTAGGGCTTTCGGCGGTCGCGCCAGATGAGGGGGACACGGCGCGGTCCGGGGAGGCGGGTTCTGCCGCGGATTCCAACGGCGATGACTTCGCATCTGGCGAGGCTGCGCTGAACGGTTTTTCGGTCGACTGTCTCGTGCCTGAGCAATCGCTGAATCGGTCCGTCGAAGATGCGAACAACGCTCGGCCTTTCATTGCGGCGGAAACGGCGGCAGATGTTGCCGTGCCCGAGGCGTCGCAAGAAACTCCGGTCGTCGCCCAGGCGCCGGCTGCGGCAACCAGTGGGATGCCGGCGGCTCCAGGGAATGGAAGCTCAGCCGGGACTGCGACGGCGCCTGCCCGCATGGCTGTCAGTTTCACACTTGCCGATCTGCACGACGCTTTGGAAGTGGTTCGCCAGTTAGATCCGCCGGGAGTTGCGTGCCGCGACCTGCGCGAATGCCTGCTGCGCCAGCTGCACTATCACATGCAGCAGTTGCATCAGCACCGCAACGGCAATGGCAACGGAACAACCGAGCAAGTCTTGAATGATGCCATCGCCGTTGTCGATCAGCATCTGCATGCGGTCACGCTGAAGCAGTTCAAGGAAATTGCGCGCGCGATTGGCCGTCCGGTCGAAGCGGTGCAAGCGGCTCTAGAATATATTCGGACGCTCGATCCGCGTCCCGGCCTGCAGTACAACAAAACGCCCGCGCGTCTGATCGAGCCTGATGTTGCGTTCGTCAAGCACGGTGACGAGTGGCTGATCATCATGAACGATGAGGACATGCCGCAGTTGCGCTTGAACCCCGCGTACAAACGTTTGCTGACCCGCGAGGGCAATGATCGCGATACCCGCAACTACGTAAAGGATCGTTATAAATCGGCTATCCAGCTGATCAAGAACATCGAGCAGCGCAAGCAGACGATCACCAAGGTCTGCTACTCGATCGTGGCGCGCCAGCAGGATTTCCTTGAACGGGGGATCGATCATCTGAAGCCGATGATGATCAAGGAAGTGGCGGAAGAGATTGGCGTGCATCCTTCGACGGTCAGCCGCGCGGTGGCGAACAAGTACGTGCATACGCCGCAGGGAGTTTTCGAGCTGCGCTATTTCTTTTCCGAGAGTGTGCAGGGGCCTGAGGGCGGCGGCACTTCGTTGCTGATTTTGAAGCGCCGCGTGAAAAAGCTCATCGAAGAAGAAGATCCGGCAAAGCCTCTGACCGATGAGCAGATCACACGAATTCTCCAGTCGCAAGGCATTGATGTGACGCGTCGCACCGTAGCCAAGTACCGTGAAGATATGAAGATTCCGAGTACGCATCAACGAAGAGTGAAAAAGTGAAAATTGCAGAGGTCAGAGGTCAGATTGCAGAGGTTAAAACCAAAAGGTTTCACTTCTGAAATCTGACCTCTTACCTCCGACCTGGTTTTGGAGCAGTGCCCATTTTTATATCGAGACTTTCAGGAGGGCGCTCAATGAACGTGGAGTACACCGGCAGGCAGTATGAAATTCCTTCCAACGTCCGTAAAGAAGTTGAAACCGGCCTCAATAAAATCCGCAAAATTCTAGGCGATCGATTCGAAACCAAGGTGATTCTGGCGGTCGAGAAGCGTCGGCACAAGGCCGAAATCACCATCAATCCGCCAAACGGGCCGATTGTCGGGCTGGCCCAGGCTGGCGACATGCTTTCTGCCGTCAACACCGCAATCGATCATCTCCACAAGCAGGCAGTGAAATATAAGACAAAGTGGTTGAGCAAGAAGCGCAAGGCAGTGAAGAAATTTAACGGAGAAGCCCTGCAGGAGAATATCGAGGCGGCTCTGGGGCTGGCGGACGGCAGCACCACTGTTTCCGTCATGGTTCACAAATTTCCGTCGGTCGCCAAAACCACCGAGGTGCATCTGGTGCGCTCGGCGGATTCGGTGGCCATGCGGCCGATGACGCTGGAAGAGGCGATCAAAGAAGCGCATTTCCGCGACCGCGACGTTTTCGTGTTCCGCGATCCTAAGGGCACGCTCATGGTCTTGCACCGCAAGCGTGACGGGAAGATGGAGCTGATCGAAGCGCCGTAAGAAGCTCCCAGCCATCAGGAAAACAAGTCAGGTTGAAGAACCAAACGACGACGGTTCTTAGACGGTGCTGGTTGCCTGTTCTGCCCAGGACAGGGCTTGCCACCAGGTGTCGGCTGCTTCTTCATCGGTCAGTTTGAGGTGTTTGGCGAGTGCGCTTGATTCGGCCCATTCGCCCGATTCCTGCGCCAGCATGAGCTGGTAGACGGGACGGAGAGTCCCGGGCTCGCCGAGTAGGGCCGCCTTAGTTTCGTGATCCACAGGCAATTGGTTGAGGAGGGTTGCTTTATCCACCTCCAGGATCGCATCCATAATCGAGAGCAGGCCCATCAGGAACAGATCATGTTTGGACTGGAGGCG
Source organism: Terriglobales bacterium (assembly GCA_049509215.1). Classification (GTDB taxonomy): domain Bacteria; phylum Acidobacteriota; class Terriglobia; order Terriglobales; family Acidobacteriaceae; genus Acidiflorens. The sequence continues at coordinate 2,158 of JBELAC010000075.1, read as the reverse complement.
GGCGGAAAGCAGCTCGCAGAAGCGTGCGCGCGTCAGTCCCATGACCACCAGTTCGCTGCAGCCTTGCTCGGCAGCGCCGACCGTGACGACCAGACGGATCCAGCGGCGAAGTTCGCGCTCACCCAGAACCGCCATGGCGTGACGGATGGACTTGATTTCGAGCGAGAAGCCGAAGATGGGGGAATTCAGATAACGAAGCAAACGATAGCAGATGGCGGCTTCCTGCTTGAGGAGCTTTTCGAGTTCGCGCGTATCCATCTCCTGACGCGAAACCATTTCGAGCAGGCGGAGGTAGCGTAAACGACTTGCCGGAACTTCGCGACCCATGACGATTTCAGGCTTGCAGAAAAAAAATCCCTGGAAAAGAGTGAAGCCCATGTTGCGCGCCTGATAAAACTCGTGCGGAGTTTCGAGTTTTTCGGCGAGCATTTTGCATTTTGGGGAACTGAAGCGGCGCAGCATGCCGGCGCGTTCTTCCACGCGAGTCGCACGAAAGTCGATCTTGATGAAGTCGGCGAAATCCCACAGTGTGACGCGCGGATCGTTCGGGGCGAAGTCATCGAGCGCGATAAGGTAGCCAGCCTCTTTGAGGCGCTTGCAGGCGGCGATGATGCGATCATCGGGCTCGACGGTCTCGAGAATCTCAACCACGGTCTGGTTGGGAGGAAGCAGGGTGACCAGGTCCTTGAGCAGGACGTCCCGCGTGCAGTTCACAAAGGCGCGGCTGCGGGGGCAAAGCGTACTCAGGCCAAACAGGAGCGAGCTATCCAGAGTAGAGCGGGAGGCTAACTCGGGATCGGCGGTGAAATGATCCTCCATTCCGTTGCGAAAAAGCAGCTCATATCCGAACAGTTTCTGCGAACGGTCAAGAATGGGCTGACGCGCCACGAAACGCTGGCCGGGCACTGCGAGCGAAGTTGCGGCTCCCGTTGATTCTGTGAAGTTTTGCGGTCTCACCTTTCATTCATCGGCCGGTGAGGGGCAAAACTTCATGGGAGGAGATCGAATCGACCTATGGGATTGGGAATCTAATCTGGACGCGCAAGCGATGGGGAGACAGGTCTCGCGATGAAAACATGCGGCACTTTTGTGCCAATCCTGTGCGACCTGCAGCGTCTTTAGTAATGGAATTGTGGAAAACTACTGGGTTCCCCCCCTTGCGCGTTGGGCGGTTTCGTGAGTAACATCAAGGTGTTCTTAACGGCCATGCTTCTCGGCGGGCCGTTCGCGCCAGAATGACTTCAGGCGCCAAGTAAGTTTTGAGCATCATTCTCAAATAGCATCCAGCCGAAGTGGGTTCGGTTAGCCGCTGGCCGGTGTGCATCAAAGCTCACCGTATCGACACGCCGCGGCGCGAAAGAAGACGAAACATCAGGCCTGCGATCCAGGCCGGGGATTAACAAGAGAAAACCTATGAATGCAGGACCCGGACACTCCTCTGCGGGAGGAGGAAGGCATAAACGGCGCCGTGGGCGTCGTTCGCAAAGAAGCGGTGGCGGCGGAGCAGCTGGACGGCCGCGGCAGGAGCACCAGGGGATTTTCACGGCCCCGATGGATCACAGCTATCGCGCCAATCTGAATGGCAGCGGGGACAACGGGAATAGCCGGCCGCGCCGGCCAGGATTTGCCGGGGCCTATCCAGTGGCGGATCCGGAGCCGTTGCCAGCGCCGGCGCAGGACGCAGCCTCGCGCGTATTCGCTTTTGTCGAGGACCTGTTTTTTCTCAGCAAGATTCAGGATACGGGCCGGAAGATGAATGTGAAGGTCGAGTTTGTGAAGACCGAGAAGGACCTCGCCGATCACATGAAAAACAATGGCGAGGAGAAGCCTTCCCTGATTATTTTCGATTTGAACAATGCCAATGCCAAACCCTTGTCGTTGATTCCGAAGCTGAAAAACAAGCTGAAGAAGGGAACGTCGATTATCGGCTTCCTTTCGCATGTGCAGGGCGACTTGAAGCAGAAAGCACACGAAGTCGGATGTGACATGGTTCTGCCCCGGTCGGCATTCTCACAGAACCTGCCACAGTTGTTGCGGAGACACGGAGCTGCGGATGTTGATTCGGCGGCAGGAGACTAGCGATTGCAGAGGTCAGAGGGCAGATTGCGGAAGTAAAGGCTCTTGGTGCTGACCATAAACTCGGGGGACCATGATCTCT
>JBELAC010000074.1:0-18348 GCA_049509215.1 Terriglobales bacterium | reverse complement strand
ATGTACTATTCGGAATATTATCGCGCCATTGTCGAGCGCACACCGGCGTTGGTGGGTGAAGTCAGAGAATTTTTGGTCAGCGGCCAACACCCAACGCCGCAGACTGGGGAGTCTAGTTTCTTTCGCAACGATCGCGAAGTTCATCACTGCGTTTCTTGGGGCCTGATGAATGCCAACGAGATCCACAACCTGGTCCGTACGGAGAGAGCATTCTGCACCTTTCGGGGACGCTTGGTGTGGGTTCGTCGCGCGGACGTATGCTCCGATAACAGAAACATGACCAACCAGGCCACCGTTGAACCCGGCACAATCGTGGACATTGAAGATACCCGCGTCGTGGTCGCGGCAAGAGACGATTACGTAGGCATCGCCAGTTTGTCGGATGGTCGTCGCAAGATGAAGTTTGCGCGCTGGACCGCTCGCCATCGCCCGCGGATTGGGGAACGATTTAGCTAGTCACTTGCAGGGCAAGTACAGGGCACGCAGGTGTGGAGAGTGATTCCTATTGTCGCTACTTCAGCAAACGGTTTCGGGAGTTAAATGGAACTTGGCATCGCAAGCCGGGCAACAGGCAACACAACTGCTGACCATGGTGGTGCTCGCGCGTTTGTTGACGCCGGGAGACTTTGGCTTGGTAGGGATGGCGAGTGTAGTCATCGGTTTTGTCAGCCTGTTCAAGGATCTCGGCACCTCGGCGGCAGTGATCCAGAGCCGGAAAAATACCGACGAGTTGCTCTCCAGCGTATTCTGGGCCAACGTCGCCTTTGGTTGCTTCAGTATGATTGTTATCGCAAGTGCGGCCCCAGTCGCAGCGATCTACTTCCACGAGCCCCGTGTAAGCGCTCTTTTGCGTGTTCTCTCGCTCAGTTTCGCAATTGCCAGTTGCAGTATTTTACAAAAGGCAATTTTCGAAAGGAAGTTGATGTTTCGCGCGACGGCCGCTGCCGAGGTAGCCGGAGTGGCCGCTGGTGCAGCGGTCGGAATTGTGCTTGCGCTGCGCGGTGCCGGCGCGTGGGCGCTGGTGGCGCAGTCTCTCACATCGGTAAGTGTCAGCAGCGCGCTGCTTTGGTATTTGTCAGACTGGCGCCCGCAACTGTCGTTTCATTGGCTGGAAATTAAGCGGGTCAGCGGCTACAGTTTGAACCTTACCGGGTTCACTGTCGTCAATTACCTAGCGCGAAATACCGATTATTTGCTGATTGGCCGATTCCTGGGTGCGACCCAACTCGGCATCTACACGCTCGCCTATCGCATCATGCTGTACCCTCTGCAGTCCATCTCCGCCGTGGTCAGCCGGGTGATGTTTCCGGTTTGCTCCCAACTCCGCGACGATGATGCTCGTTTCCGTGCCGCGTATCTTCGTACCGTCGCCATGATTGCCCTGGCCACGTTTCCCATGATTCTGGGTCTCTATTCGGTTGCCCGGCCCTTGGTGCTCACAATTTTCGGAGCGAAGTGGGCCGCCGTGATCCCGCTCATTCAAATTCTGACGCCGGTAGGCTTGATGCAATCCATTATGACCACCGTGGGCACTATCTACCAGGCGAAAGGCCGTACTCGAACCTTGTTTGCCTGGGGCTTGGGGTCGAGCCTGTTGACAATCGTTGCATTTCTTGCGGGATTGCGCTGGGGCGTACTGGGCATTGCCAAGTCCTATGCAATTGTCATGTTGGTGCTTGTGGTTCCGTGTTTTGTCATCCCCTTTCGCTTGATCGGGCTTAAATTGAAGGCGTTGGCCGCAGTTCTGGTGCGTCCGCTGGTGGCCAGCCTGACCATGTCAGCGGTCATTGCGGTCGTAAGTGCGATGTTGGCACAAAGGTATCAAGTCATAGCTTTTCAAGTTTTCGTGGTTACGGGAGTTATTGCCTACGCCGTAGCCAGTTGGGTTGTGAATCGTGATCAGTTTCGTCAAGTGCTCGCTCTGCTCGGCGGCCGACGATGAATTTAACCCGGAACCGCCTGATTGTGCTGCATTATTCGGCCGTCTGGCTGGCGCCGACCGAGATCTGGCTGTTCGATCAACTAACCCAACAACCGCAATGGATCGAAAACCACGTAGTTTGCGAGGCTATCAGGAATTTGGACCGGTTTCCCGTGCCCAACCTCCATTGCTTTTCGGAAGCGCGAACGCTGCGCTGGTTTTGGGACAAGAGCCTCCGCAAGGCGCGCATAAGGAGTTATCTGGGATATCTTGTGACTCAAGCTCATCGAATTAAGCCGCAAATTGTTCATTCACATTTTGGGAACGTGGGTTGGAGCAATCACAGAGCTGTCAGACGGCTAGGCCTACCTCATATCGTGACTTTTTATGGGCTGGACGTAAATCACCTGCCGATGGTGGATACCCGCTGGCGCGGGCGCTATCAAGAGCTGTTTTCGAGCGTTGATCGCGTGCTCTGTGAAGGACCTCACATGGCGCGCTGCATCGTTGAGTTGGGTTGCCCCCAAAACAAAGTCTGTGTGCACCATTTGGGCGTGCGCATTGATCAGCTCCCTTATTGCCCCCGTCGCTGGCGGCGGGGGATGCCCCTTCGGATATTGATTGCCGCAACATTTCGGGAGAAGAAGGGCATTCCCTATGCCTTGGCTGCACTCGGCGCCCTCCCGCCCGACATTGCGCTGGAGATCACAATCATCGGCGATGCCGGTCCGGAACCTGGCAGTCAAGCCGAGAAGGCACGGATTCTGGCCGCGCTCGAAAGACACAACCTGCTACCGTGTACGCGATTGTTGGGTTTTCGCACCTATGAGGAACTGATGAAGGAAGCGTATCGTCACCATATTTTTCTATCCCCTAGCATAACCGCATCGGACGGCGATACCGAAGGTGGTGCGCCGGTGGGGATCCTACACATGGCGGCCAGCGGGATGCCAATCGTTACTACGCGACATTGTGACATCCCGAATGTCTTGCCTCCATCGGTTGACATCGCCGAGGAGCGGGATATTCAGGGGCTCGTCGGCAGGCTGTGCTCTCTTATCGATCGTGCTGAGAATTGGGAACCGGAACTGGCTCAAGCCAGACGACATGTCGAAACGAATTTCAATGCGCACATGCAGGGCCTGAAGCTGGCAGCGATTTACGCTGAAATCGCCGGAGCGCCGCGACGCTCTTCCAAGCACCCTGTCGTGCTGGTTTCCTGAGCATGCCGGCAGCGAAGGCTATTATTTTTGCGCCGTTTTGGCGACAACGCGGACACGTCGGAAATTACCGGATCGACCGGTTTATCCGCTGGTTGAGAGAACGAGGTGACGAGGTGGTCGTGGTTCGCGCTGGCGACAGCTACGGGGTTGCAAGCGAGGCTTGGGGAACCGAGTTGACGATCCGCGATCCGCTGGGGTTTCATCCCGATCATTCCACTGTGAATCCGCTGTGTGCGGGCCCGGTGCGCCCGCCGAATCGCCTCCGGCGCCATTTGGCCAACCTGATTTTCAACCCAGATCCAGCTGTCGTCTGGGCGGTTCGTGCGGCTAACGATAAAAGCGTACGAAGAATTGCTCAAGGTGCACGGTGGATAATTTCTTCCAGTCCACGAGAGTCTTCTCATGTCGCCGCAGCAAAACTGGCTTGTAGGGTAGGAGCGGCTTTGATTATAGATATGCGCGATGGCTGGTTGGACGAACCCCTGGACTCGCTGCTGCAGAGCTCCTGGCTGAACCTCTGGAGAGAGGGGCGGCTTGAAGCTCGTATTTTGCGTCAGGCGCAGTGCATCTTCGTTACGTCCCGGCAGTGGCGCGAGATGCTTCAGGCACGCCTACCTTTTGTTCGCGAAAAAACAGTCGTGCTCACCAACGCTTATCCACGGAGTGAAGCCAAGCGCTGTAAGGCTGAAGCAGCCCAGGGCCCCTTGACGTTGCTGCACGCTGGCAGATTGCGAGGCTCGGATCAATCGCGAGCGATTGACTTGCTGATCGCACCCTTGTTGGAGGGGCTTCGCTCGACTGGCGAGCCGAATGGCGTGCTCGCGTTCTTAGGCGATTTGACGCGGGAAGACCGGTTGGAATTGAGCGGTTACCAGGCCCGATTGGAAGACTTGGGATGGAAAGTTCAAGTCGATCCCCCAGTCTCGCGCGAAGACATGATGATTCGACTTTCAATGACGCACGGATTGCTGCTTTTGTCGGCGTCGCGGGCTGCGATTCCAAGCAAGGTATTCGAGTATATTCCGACCGGGAAGCCTGTGCTCGCCGTGTGCCCTAGAGCGAGTGCGCTCTGGGATATTGCTGCCGGGTTGACGCAGTTTTTTCCCTTAGATTCCGGGGGCTCAACGGCCTGTAACACAGTTCGCTCTTTTCTCCATACCTGCAGGCGCGGCTGTACTGAATTCGAAGTACCCGAGCAATATTCCGAGCCGTATCTGAAGGAGATCTTCTTGGGGCATCTCTCGGCGTGAAACTTCCGGTATCGATTCGTTTGTGGTCGGAAGATCATGCAATTCCTCGCGGTGTTCTCGGTCGTTAACGGTTTTCCTGGCTCAGGACTGGACTGATTTATACCGGAAGGCGTTGGATCGAATGACACTGGAGTTCGGAACTACCCAACCCGCATGGCAACAACTGATCCTTCCAGTTCTCGTGTTATACAACACCAAGCTCGATGCATCCGCAACCTACAAAACACTTGTCCAATCGGGGCGGCGCGGGCAAGCGGACCCGGTTGCGATCTGGGTCTACGATAATAGTCCTGTTCCACAGGTTTTCACGACCAACACAGCAAGCCTGATTACATACCGGCACGATCCCAACAATCGCGGCATAGCGGCAGCCTACAACTGGGCGCTCGATATCGCTCAATCCCTCGGCCACCGATGGTTGCTACTCCTGGACCAGGACACACAACTGCCATCGAATTTCCTCGAACGGTCTCTTTTGCAGCTCAGTGAGTATGACGGAGACGGCACCGTCGTAGCGCTCGTTCCAGTCGTTCGCGGTGCTGGTTCCATAGTGTCACCTAAACGAGTCGCACTTTGCGGGTTAAGGCCGCTGCCTTGCCTTCGTCCCGGAGTTAGAAACACTGAGATCATGGCAATCAACTCGGGGTCAGCGATTCGATGCGATTTCGTCCGCTCGATCGGGGGATTCAATAGCACGTACAGGCTGGACTTTCTCGATCATTGGCTCTTTCATCAGGTTTATGCGTCCGGCCGGAAAGCCGCGATATCGGATTGTTACATTGACCACAGCCTATCGGTGCAGGATTACCGACACAGTGTCAGTACCGAGCGCTACAAGAGCATCCTCGCGGCGGAAGCGACGTTTGTTCTCACTTACAAGCCTTACTTTGCGAGGCTTATCTATCTGTTCCGGTTGCTTCTACGGACTATGAAATTTGTGCTGGTCCGCAACCGGTTTAGGATGGCAGCCATGACGGTCTCGGTGTTGCTGCGGATCGTGGTTGCGCCCGGCACCGAAGTAAGTGATGCGCAACATCAAATACATTGATCCCGATAGACCTTCCCTTACTTCAACCGTTGCAGCAGGCCGCTCGAAATTCCACAGCCTTAGGATGGTTTGGGTCCTACGCTATAGGTCACATGCAAAAGTGAGTGCGGCCATCCCAAAGAAGTCTGAAATTCTGCCGATCATTGAATAAGAATTGAGGCAAGCCCTCAATCAGACCAAATCGCCGACCACCATAGGGCTCGCACGTGCGGCCCCGCTCCGTAAGGAAGCATTCGACATACTTATGAGAAAAGCAACTCAACCATCCCTGGTAGTTCTCCGTTGTCGGTCTTTACTGCTGCTTCCGTTACAGATCGGACTTATCGTTTGCTCATTATTCTGCGCATGGCTGTTGCGCTTTGAATTTCGTTTGCCGGATCCGGGTTTGCTCTGGACGGGAACTCTGGTTCTAGTTATTGTTCGCCTTTCCGTTATGCCTTTTTTCAATCTGATGCATGGATGGTGGCGTTATACGGGACTGAGCGATTCGATTGATGTACTAAAGGCCGCACTCACTGGTTCATTCGCGTTTTTTCTGATCGTGCGCTATGGGCTGCAACTGACCGCCTTTCCGCTGTCGATTTACGCGTTAGAGATGCTCCTCACCTTCATGCTACTGGCGGGGGTGCGGGTACTTTCGCGCGTGGTGGTCGAATCGGTGCGGGCTGGCTCAGGTTCAAAACGACTGTTGCTGGTGGGCGCGGGCCATGCGGCGCAGGCCATAATTCGTGAAACCCGGCTTGAAAAACGAGCCAAAGCTAATGGCGCGCAGCGAAATCCTCCAAACGACAACGATTCCGGATACAAGGTCATCGGCTGCGTCGACGACGATCCTCTTAAAAAAGGGCTGCGCATCATGGGAGTTCCGGTGTTTGGCCAAATAAAGGATCTTCAGAAATTCGTCGTCAGGGAGCGGATTGACGAAGTCTTGATCGCTATTCCCTCGGCGACTCAAAGCCAAATGTGTCGGCTCGTTGCCATCTGTAAAGAGGCGGGCGTTGCGTTCCGGACCGTCCCCACGATGGCAGAATTGATCGCAGGTCGTGTCACATTGCAGCAGGTTCGGGAAGTTTCACTCTCCGATCTGTTGGGGCGCATCCCAGTCGACCTCGATCTGGAATCTGTGCGCGAACATATTCGGGACCGCGTGGTCATGGTTACCGGCGCCGCGGGCTCCATTGGCTCCGAACTATGCCGGCAAATTAGGGACTACAAACCGAAACTGCTCTTGTGTCTTGACCAGAATGAAACCGGGATCTTTCACCTCCAGCATCAACTGGCCCACGGTGGCGGCAGCGATAGCAGCAACGTATTCTGTGTCGCCGATTTCTCCAACCAGGAGCGCATGCGCAAGATATTTCTGGCTCACCGCGTCGAGATCGTATTCCACGCCGCCGCCTACAAGCACGTACCCATGATGGAAGCGAATGTCGATGAGGCGGTCGGCAACAACGTCTTTGGCTTGCTGGCCTTGTTGAATGTCGCCGAGAGTTCTAACTGCTCCAGCTTCGTGATGATTTCGTCTGACAAGGCGGTGAACCCGTCGAACGTCATGGGCTGCACTAAGCGGGTGGGAGAATTGATCCTCGCGGCCTGGCCCGGGGAAAGGATGCGTTGCGTGTCGGTCCGCTTCGGCAACGTCCTCGGATCGAATGGCAGCGTGATTCCGCTTTTCCAGGAACAGATTCGCCAGAACCAGCCCATCACCATCACGCACCCCGAAATGACCCGATTCTTCATGACCATTTCCGAGGCGGTCAGCCTGGTGTTGCAGGCCTTCGTCATCGGCCGAAAAGGCGACATCCTAGTGCTCGATATGGGGAAGCCGGTTCGGATCGCGGACTTGGCGAACACCCTGATCCGCCTCTCCGGCAAAACCGGCCAGGAAATCAAGTTCGTTGGCCTCCGTCCCGGCGAGAAGCTCTTCGAAGAACTCTTCTATGCCGAGGAACGGGTTTTTCCGAGCGCCTGCGAAAAAATAGCCTGTACCGAGAGTGTCCGGCTCGCCTGGGCGACGTTAAAGCGCGGCCTTGACGCACTCTATATCGCTGTGTCGCTCGGCAACCGGGCCTCTATCCTCGCCCACCTCCATCGGATTGTGCCGCAATTCACGTACGCAGGCTCCGATCAGCCCGCCATCATTGAGAAAGAGAACGTGACCTTAAGGCCGAACGGGACAGAACTGCGGCCGGGAGTCCCTCTGCACGGGGATGCGCCGGTATTGCCCTATCGAACATGGCCGGCGCAATCGCTATTGGGACCACCAGCCGGCGGCGGTCCTGGCGACTGATTCCGTGCGCTCCCCTGGCTGCTGCCCTTCCTAACCGAAACACCGCATTTTCGTCATGGGACGATCTAAACTGCTTCTTCCGCCATCGCTTCTTTCAACCACCGCTTCTTTCAACCGAAGGATACACAGGGGATCCGCTAAGAAGTCTCGTTGATGTCACCACCGAGATCCTAATCGTCCCATTCTCCAAAGATGCGCACAGGACCGATGATATCGACCCTGCCTCTCTGCGCCTGAACCAACCACCGAGCCGCTGCCAGCCTCTCGTCCGGCACTTGGAACGCGCTGGCACCCTTCGCGGACTCGATTGCCCGGCCGTTGCGCCTAGCCCCCTCCTCTATCCTCCCGAATAGCCTTTTGTTGCGCTCCAATAAAAACATGTGAGAGCCTGCAGGTTCTCAGACTCCCAGACTCTGCCACTTACGAGGTCGGAGTTACTCCGTCGGGGTTGCGACGAAGTCGTTGCAAGTCAAGCTATTGCAAGCGCCGGGGCCAAAAAAGCTGACCAGGTCGCCATCCGATAGGCCGCAAAAACGCCCCGGTTCTTCTCACTCCGAAAAAGCAAGTATGCCTCGTGACAAAAGTCATCGTCGCACTACGGAACCGAGTCTATCGTTCTCTCAGGAGCAATTATGAGCGAACTTATTGATAACCGCGCCCGACGGATCGCGACCCTGAAAGAGGTCATTCAGCACCTTCATAAGGGCGAGGCTCCAGACGCGGTGAAAGCCCAGTTGCGCGAGATGGTGCGGCAGACGAATCCTTTGGAAATTATGGCGATGGAGCAGGAACTGATTTCAGGCAGCATGCCCGTCGAAGAAGTTCGGTCCATGTGCGATCTTCATTCGCAAGTCACACGGGAAGTCCTAGTACAGCTCCCGGCGAGCCCGATTGCTCCCGGCCATCCAGTGGATACATTTCGACGGGAGAATGCGGCCATCCGGGACGTGATCGTGAAGATGCGTACAACGCTCAGCGAGCTTTCCGAGCTTCCAGACGATCAGGACTGCAAAAGCCAACTCTTTCAATTGCGGCAGAGCGCGAACGAGTTAATGGACGTTGACAAGCACTTTCAGCGGAAGGAACATGCACTCTTTTCGTTCCTGGAAAAGCATGGCATTACCGGCCCGTCAAAAGTGATGTGGGCAAAAGACGACGACATCCGCGCTGCACTCAAAAGCATGAACCAAGCCGTCCACGGCTGCAAGCCTACAGTCCCGGAGTGCAAGAAACTGGCGGCCAGCTCGATATTGCCGGCGCTGTCTGCTGTCGAGGAGATGATTTTCAAGGAGGAGAACATCCTTCTTCCGATGTCGCAACAAACGCTCACGGAAAATGAGTGGGCTGAAATCTGGGTTTCCTCGCCCCAATACGGCTGGTGCCTCGCAGAACCGCAGGAAGGATACACGCCTCCAAGAAGTGCAGGCGCGACGACCCCGACTGTTCCGGGCGACGGCACGATCACCATGCCCACCGGGCATGTCACTGTTGAACAACTCACGTCCGTGCTTTCAACCCTCCCCCTTGACCTGACATTTGTGGATGCCGAGGATCGGGTCGCGTTTTTCAGCGAGGGGCCGCAACGCATCTTCGCGCGGAGCAAGGCAATCATCGGACGCAAGGTTCAACACTGTCATCCTCCGAGTAGCGTAGACGTCGTCGATCGTATTCTCAGCGACTTCCGCGCCGGCCGCCAAAACGTCGCGGAGTTCTGGATCGACTTTCATGGGAAGTTTATTCACATTCGTTACTTCGCCGTGCGCGACAAGCAGGGCAAATACCTGGGAACTGTCGAACTCACGCACGACATCGCCCCATTGCGAGCGTTGACAGGCGAAAGAAGACTCTTGGAGTACAACTAGGAGCTGCCATGTCGAAACCGAAACTGGCCCTCAATCCGAGGCATCCGGAGCGAATCTGCTGGGGATGCGACAGGTATTGCTCTGCGGACGACCTTTGCTGCGGGAACGGAACAATTCGGACACAACATCCGGTGGAACTCTTTGGTGAGGACTGGATCGAATGGGAACTCATCACCCCTGGGAGTGAATCAACGGCGCAGGTCGCAAACTCAGTTAGAGCAAACAGATCATCGGCGGACCGATGAGTGCGCGTCGAATTTATCGGAGGGGCGTCGCTCTCCACCGAAAAATCCTATCTGCTGGGAAAATTCGCGCGCGTTGCTGTTGGGACAAGACACATCGACTACAACGGCCGCCTCTGCATGGTGTCGGCGGGAACCGCATACAAGCTGGCGTTCGGAATCGACCGCAGCACGATTCCATGGAGCGAGATTCCGAAAGCCGAGGTCTTGTTCGTGATTGGTGCGAATGTCGGTGAGTGCGCACCGATTACTACCGACTACGTCTGGCGCTGTCGTGACAATGGCGGCCGATTGATCGTCGCCGATCCACGCATGACGCCGATCACGCGAAACGCGGATTTGTATCTTCCGTTGCGTCCGGGCACGGACCTCGCGTTGCTTCTGGGAATGCTGCATGTGATTTTGAGAGACGGCCTCGAAGACCGCGAGTTTATCGATCAGTATACGACCGGTTTCGAAGTCGTGGCGGCTGACGCAAAGCTGTGACCCCCGCCGAGCGACGGAGATTACGGGCGTTCCGCCAGAAGCGATTGAGAAGGCGGCACGCTGGATCGGGAAGTCGAAGGCCGCGATCCTGATGCACGCTCGCGGTCTTGAACACCAATCAAAGGGTGTTGAGAACTGCTCGGCGATCGTAAATATCGCCCTTGCCACAGGGAACATCGGGCGCGAAGGATCTGGTCCAACCATGATTACCGGCCAAGGCAATGGCCAAGGCGGGAGGGAGCACGGGCAGAAGTGCGATCAGTTGCCAGGCCAGCGTTCTCTTGCCGACCCTGCGGCCCGCGAGTACATTGCGGGAGTTTGGGGTATACGGCCGGAGGAACTTCCTCAGCCCGGCTACAGCGCGCAAGAAATCATGAATGCGATTCACAGCGGAGAAATCAAGGGTTTGCTGTCGATGTGCTTCAATCCGCTGGTTTCGCTTCCGGATGCAAACTTCACGCGAGAATCGTCGCCGTGGACATCAAGGTGTCATAGCTATGCCTGGAAACATCGAACTGCCACCTAAGACTCGTGGATTAACAGCTATTGCAGGCGCCATGTCGCTCATTGCGGTGCTGCTGATCGTGCAGATATGGCTGCTAAGCGCCGCGCTGGAATCATTTCTCGCAGGCAAACGCACTAGCGCTCTTCCAGCAGCGATCTTCTCAGGATTGATGTTCTTGATTTGCTTCGGTCTCTATCTGTTTGTTAATCGCGTCGATTCGGACGTTCGAAACTCCAGTGGAGAGCGATAGCGTTTGTATTTGAAAGGTTTACCTGAAATGTCCGTTCAGATTGGAGAGAAGAGTCACGTTTTTTCAGATCCCACAGGGCTCTTGTCCGACTGTCATCGACGTATCGAGATGTTCCTCGGATCACTCCAGCGATTAGCAGAAATCATCGTCCACGGGGAAGCCGGTGCTGGCGGTGAAGATCGAGCTGAGCGATCACGATCCAATATGGTGCGCGCCGCTCCAGGCTGATAAGGTTATTACCACACTTCCAATCGGCGATCACGTGGATGCACGGTTTCGATCCTGAATCGAAGCTGGTCTTCAATTCAAACGGTGAAGGCACGATCACCGCGATTCACCATGACGATCCTGACAGGTATTCTGTAGTTGGCACCGTGAAGACTTTGCCGCGGGTAAAGACAATGGCGCTGGATCGCAAGACTCATCAACTATTCCTGTCCACGGCGGAAAATGGACAGTTTGAAATTCTGGTCGTGGGACGCCAATGAAACATATCGGATGTTTGCCGTTTATCTTCGTTTTCCTGAGCTGCGTGGCTTGCAAATCTCATTCCCAGATGGCGCAGCCTGATTCGCCTCCAGTTGAGTTGCAACAGCAGGTGAGCGAGCCTTTCCGTTTCGTCGCCTACGGAGACACCCGCTTCACCGACCCTAACGATCACGATGCCTCGAATCCGCCGGTTCGAAGGGCGCTGGTGCAGGCCATTGCCGACGCGCACCCTGCGTTCATTTCCATGGGCGGCGACATCCCCTACAACGGAAGTGACCCCAACGACTGGAAAGTCTACGATTCGGAAACCACCGTTTGGAGAGAGAAGAAAATTCCGGTCTACCCGGCGATCGGGAATCATGAATTGCACGGCAACTTGAAGGTCGCGCTGGGGAAGTTTTTCCAGCGCTATCCTGATTTGAAGAACAGCCGTTACTATTCCGTGCGCATCGCCAATACTCTGATGTTGGCGCTGGACTCGAATTTGGAACTGAACTCCGGCCCGCAGGCGCAATGGCTCAAGCAGAAACTCGACGCCCTTCCGGCCGACGTGGACTTTGTCTTCCTCGTTTTCCATCATCCGCCTTATACGAGCTCATCGGATATGAAGATATTTGTAGGCGGCCATTCTGCGCGCTCCGCAGAGAAAGAACTGGCCCAGATGCTTGAGTCGCGTCAGCAGAACATGAGGGCGCGCATGATCGTGTTTAGCGGCCATGTCCACAACTACGAACGGCATGAGCACGGCGGCATTACCTATTTTGTAACCGGAGGCGGTGGCGCGCACGCTTACCCGATCGAGCGCGCTCCGGGCGATCCCTACCAGAGCAAGGAAGTGAATTATCACTATCTGCTGGTTGAGGTCGATCATCGCGAATTGAAAATCACCATGAACCGCCTGCAAATGTCGGATGGAAAAGAGGTCTGGACTCAACCCGATTCGATAAACATCACCGCGCCTGCTGCGGCCAAGGCAAAGGCGGCCGGGGCACAGTAGCGATTCTGATGGCGCCCTGCCATGCAAAAAGGGCGGGACCGAAGTCCCGCCCGTTGAGTAGTGGATTAAGGTTCCTCTTACTTACCAGTTCCCGACAAAGTCGAGGTCTGTGGACTTCCGGCAGCATTGTCGCTAACTTGCAATGTTCCCGTAAGCGTGCCCGTCTGCGTGGGTTTGAAAACCACGCTGATGGAGCAGTTGGATTTCGCGGCCAGGCTCGATGTACAGGTCGTTGAAGAGACGCTGAACTCACCAGTCGTCGAGATCGAGATTCCCGTCAGCGAGACGCTTTGTTTGTTGGACAGTTTGAACGTCTTGGCAGCGCTTGTTGATCCCACTGCCGTAGCAGGGAACTTCGCGCTGGCAGGCGTCAATGTAACCCCCGCGATACCTGTACCTGAGAGCGGTACCTGTTGCGGGCTGTTGGGGGCATTGTCGGTGAGGGTGATGTCTCCGGTCCGGGCACCAAGCTCGGTCGGAGTGAACGTCACTTTAATCGTGCAGCTCGAGCCTGCATTCAGCGTGGCGCCGCAGGTGGTCGAACTGATGGCAAAGTCGCCGCTGGCCACGATGCTGCTGATGTCCAGGGTGGCGGTGCCGCTGTTCCTCACGGTGACGGTTTTCGCAGCCGATGTTCCTCCCACGGTTTCATTTCCGAAGGTCAATGAAGTCGGCGTCAGAACGACAGCGGGAACCTGTGCGGCAGTGATCTTGAGTGCAATCGTGGTCGAGCTGCTCAAGGTTCCTGACACGCCAGATACCGTAATCGTGGAGGTTCCGGTCGGCGTTCCAGCCGGAACCGTGATGGTCAGCGTGCTGGTTATGTTGGTGGGATTCGGGCTGAATCCAGCCGTCACGCCACTCGGCATACCGGTTGCGCTCAGGGTCACGCTTCCGCTAAAGCCATCGAAGTCGTTGACCGTGATTGTGCTGGTGCCGTTGCTGCCTTGCTGAACGGTCAGCGAGTTCGGGTTTGCTGTCAGGCCGAAAGAAGGTACTTCCAGTCCTGTCAGGTCGTTGATCAGTCCCGCTTGGTTCGGACTGCCCCAACCGGTCGCCAGATCATACCCCACGGTGGCCACATAGCCGTTGCTGCCACTGGTGATGTCATGGAAATCGTTGTCGTAGTTGGCTCCCAAACCGATTTGATAAAGAGCCGGGTCGATGAAGCCGAGCACCGACTGGCCATTGGCAACCGCCTGTTGATTGGCCAGAGCCAGGTAGCCTGCCCACATGGGCGCCGCGAAACTGGTTCCACCGTAATCGTTTTCCGTGCAGGTCGTTTGGTCTGCGCAGACGTAAAAGGTGAAATTTGAGTTTGCGGAAACATCCGGGCCGTTGCGATAGGTCTTGGAGCAATTGGAACAGCCATCGGCAGTCGTCACCTGCCAGGAGGGAATCGGAATGTCGTTCGGCGAAATGCCGCCACCGCCGTCCGCCCATGCGGTTTCCGACTTCCAGGGGCCGCCCGCGCTCTGAGTCTCCAAATCCGTCCCGCCTACTGAGACGAGGTTCGCGTCGTCAGCCGGCCAGATAGAACCGCTCTCCTGCCAATCATGGCTGTCGCCGGCCGCGTCAAACAAGTTTTGCCCTTGCCCCGCAAACTCCTCGAAGATTGGATCGAGTGTCTTCGGGTCTGCCGGATTCCAGTACCACGAGCAGCTCAGCTGCGCGTTCAGCGGGCTCGCCGTCGCCATTGCCTGGAAGATTGGCGTTTCTGTGTTTCCGATATACATTACCAGGCTCGCAAGATTCGGCGCCATGCCGAGAGCTTGCGTCATGTCAAGGGTCTGTTCGGTGTCATCGCAGCCATCTGCCGCAAGACAGCTCGTCTGCGCACCATCTACAGAGAAGAGAGTGATGGGAACATTCAGGGTTTGACCGGCGTTCTGGTAATAGGTCTGAAGGTCCGCCAAATCGGTGCCCAGCAATTCGAACAAGCCGAGCGTCTGGCCCGCTCCATTGAGCGATCCAGTTCCGTAATACGCCGCTCTCATATCGCTGCCGCAGAATGACGCGCCGGGGCAAGAGCCGGTTGTGGCATTGGGCTTTACTTTGATATCTCTTTTCACGAAGTTCGGACGCGGAATGGAATAGTTGTCCAGGTTCGAAATGTGCCAGAGCTGGAATGGCAGATCCACGGTTGGTTCCCGATCGGGAGCATAAAAAGTGCGGTTTTCAGTAGGGTGCTGGTAGAGACCCATCTGCACATGGAAAGCCTTTTCGATCTCAGCGACGGTGCCCCTGACGGGCACAAGCATGCGGTTGCGGGCAGCGTCGCCCACCTTGAATCCGTTCGCTTTGGCGAAACGAACGACCGTGTCGTAATCTTCCTGGCTCGCACCGAATCGCGCCGTGAATTCTTCGACAGTCAGAAAATGGCGATATGACGGGCTGTGGGGATCATAAAGTTCCCGGAGGAAATTCTGGAGTTCCGGCTGATGGCGAAGCCCGAGCATGAGGTAAAGTTGGATGGTTTGCGTTGCGGGAACTCGGCCCACCGACGGCACTTCTCCGCTGACGACAATATCGCGGGTATGGCGGGTCAAAAGCGCCTGCGACTGCGCCTGGGAAACAGCGCTCATGACCGCCAACAATGCGGCGAGCGTGAGCAAGAGCACACTTACTCTTCGAATCATGATTTCTCCTTTTTTAACTGACAGCTTCCTGGAAGATTCTTCGGGTCTGCGATGCGGAGCCAGAACCCACGGCATTATTCCGCTGGCCGAGTTTACACCGCTTCTCCAACCCGCGATAGAGTGAAACAACTTGCATCCAAAGGCGCAAAATGCCCGTCATTACTACGCGGCATCGTAATTTTGGCCGCGCGTCCCACAATCCCCCAAGTACATCGGCATCCCGGACTTTCCGCAACGTGACGATCTCAGATAAACTCGTTCATTCGAGACAAAACATGGCTAGCCAGAGACGAGCGCTTATTACCGGAATCTCAGGGCAGGACGGCAGCTACCTGTCGGAGCTTCTGCTCCAAAAAGGATATGAAGTTCACGGCGTTGTCCGCCGCGTCGCAATCGAAGACCCGCAGCACCGGCTGTCCCGAATTCAGCACTTGCTGGGAAAGCTTCACCTGCATGCCGCATCCCTGGAGAGTTATCCCAGCCTGATGAAGGTAGTGGCGGCGGTACAGCCGGACGAGGTTTACCATCTCGCCGCCCAGAGCTACGTCAGCTATTCCTTTGAAGACGAGTTTTCAACCTTCGAGGTGAACGTCAACGGCACACACTATCTGCTGTCCACCTGCCGGGATGTTGTTCCGAAGGCGAGATTTTATTTTGCCGGTTCCAGCGAAATGTTCGGTTCCGCGCCCGCTCCGCAAAATGAGCTGACAGCGTTTCGTCCGCGCTCGGCTTATGGGATCTCCAAGGTCGCAGGCTACCACCTGACACGGAACTACCGCGAAGCCTACAAGCTTCATGCCTCATGCGGCATGTTGTACAATCACGAATCGCCCAGACGCGGGATGGAATTTGTCACGCGCAAAATCACTTCTGTGGCAGCTCAAATCAAGCTGGGATTGCTACACGAGATTCGATTGGGGAATGCCGAAGCGAAACGGGACTGGGGCCATGCGCGCGAGTATGTCGAAGGAATGTGGCGGATGTTGCAGCAGGATGAGCCCGATGATTACGTCATTGCAACGGGAGAAACGCACTCCGTGCGCGAGTTCTTGGAATGCGCCTTCGGCTTGCTTGACCTTGATCCCTACAAATACCTGGTGTTGGATGATCGTTTCATCCGTCCTGCCGAGGTCGACGTCTTGCTGGGAGACGCAAGTAAGGCGCGTGAGCATCTGGGATGGTCTCCTCGAATTACTTTTCGGGAACTCGTCCGCGACATGGTTGAGTCAGACCTGCAGGTCTACTCCCGCGCGAAAGATGCAAAGGCAGGCTGAACGAGTTTAGAACCGGAATTCCACGAGTGCAGTTCTTGGCGTTACGGGACTTGGCTTCGGCAAGATATCAGAGCAGACCGCCAGTCTGCACCCCCAGAATGGCTAACGCCATTTCGAGTTTATTGACGGCTTCTCCAATTTCGGGGTGCTCTCCAATTTTAGTCTGCAAAGTCTTCAACAACTGGCTGGCTGCCGCGACATGTTCGGCTGCTTGACGCGGACCAGGTTCCGGTTTCGATTCTGCCTGCATTGGCTCGATTACCTCACTTAAACGAATTCTAGTCCCAAGGTCAAAGAAGTGCATCCAAGGAAGGGCGAAACCCGGTGCCGAGCGGGTCGGTCGGTCTGGGGAATTCCTTGTGAGGTGGTGACGATAAAGATGGACAAGAAGGAAATCAATTCTCCCAAGTTGACCGCCAACTTCCTGTTTTGGATTTGCGGTGTCGGCGGTTTGCTGATGGCCGCGCTTCTGGGACATTACGTATGGAAGATCTTTTGAGGCATCGATCGTCAGGGCTGGCTTCGATAGAGGCGAACTAGTGGTCGCATTCTCAATGCTTACAGTTCGAAATCGCGCTTCACGATCGAATCCCAAATAGCCTGAGCAGGAGAACGATCGATAGTCCAATCGCTGCGACTCCGTTCAAGCGGACAAAGCGATAGCTTGCCGTCCATGGGAACATCAAGGTTTCAAAGAAGGACGAGAACTTATCCGGCCATAAAACTCCGGCCATTCCGAACGCGAGTGACGTTTGTGCCGCCAAGCAAAGAGCCAGTCGATCCATGTCGAAGTTCCAATTGAAGTGCTAGTTCATTAGAACCTACTAGACACATGGGAGCGATATTACGAAAGTGATAGGGCGTCGCCATGGGAGCATGATAATGGCGGGTTAGGAGCGCAAGTTCGCTCTTCAGATTGCAACGTCCAATCCTGAAATCAGCTCTCCAACGCCCCGCTGGATTGCAGCACAACGCGAAAGAGGAGGAACCGCCTAAGGTAACGGCGATTGCCGATTGGCGGTCTATTTTCTTTGACTGTAGGGAGTTCGCTAGGGAGAATAACGTATCCGCGTGCTCCAGTAACAGAAATCACACTTCTTGAGAGGAAAATCTATGAAGAAAACAATGATCGTCACCATTCTGTCAGTATGTTTGTCGTTTGCCGCCGGTATCGCGCTCGCCGAAAAAGTGCACGACTGGGCGGATCTGGAAAGAGCGCATAACCATGTGCAAGAAGCGATGAAAGAAATGGATCATGCCCGCGCAGCCAATCATTACGATATGGCGGGACACGGCGCGAAGGCAGAAGAGCACCTGCGGGCGGCCGAGCATGAGTTGCATGAGGCGATCGAGGCAGCGCGCGCGGCCAGATAAATACGCCGGCAGGCATCGAAATCGAGGCGCGAGGTAATCCTCGCGCCATTTTTTGTGTAACCAGCAAAATTCCTTATGCCCGATCCTAACCGTCTTCCGTGGCCTGCCTCGGCCAATGTGCGCGCCTATGCCAGCAAGGAAACAGGATCGCTCGTCATGCTGGCGATGGCGGACTGGCTTCCGTCGCCCAGTGCTGACTGCTCAAGTTGTTGCTGCAAGCTCGCGTAGGTCTGTTGCGCATCGGCCGCGCTGGCCGATTGCGCAGCGGTCGCGGAACCGGTTGTGCCAGACTGATTCAGTTCCTGCAGCAGGTCGTCCATGCCGGGGCCGCTTCCAATTCTGGGGAGGTGATGATTGTGAAGATGCCGTGACGTTGTGTTGAGATCTTTTTGGATGGTGGTGTAATCCTTTTGTGCCGCGGACAGATTGCCTGACTTGAGGTCGGTAGACAGTTGCTGAAAAGCCTGCGCGACCGGATTCGAACTGGAAGACGAAGAA
>JBELAC010000073.1:0-18454 GCA_049509215.1 Terriglobales bacterium | reverse complement strand
CCGCGCGTCGGCCGCAACCCCAAGACGGGCGACCGCGTGGAAGTTCCGGCGAAGAAGATTCCGTTTTTCAAGCCAAGCAAGGAATTGAAAGATCTCATCAACAGAGACGCCGCGGCGGGTGCACCCACGGCTTCAGCGGCGCCGGCTCCTCCGGCTGCGACGTAGAAGGTCTAAGGTCAACTGGTCACAGGCCACTGGATGCGGGTTTGGGACTCTCCCAATCCCCTGTCAAATCGCGGCGTGATCTGATTCTCCAACTCAGACAAGTTTCGACGGGAGCCCAGGAGGGGTCTGCCCGTTAGCGCGAGGTTGCGCGAGCCTTCGCGGAACGCTGCGCGAGAACGTCGAGGGCGGGCAGCGACTTGGCGGCTGTGAAAGTGGACTCGGGCGGAATCTCACCGGTCTGCGTTGATCTCACTAACATTTCGATGGCGCGATCCGCATTCGGAGGAATGAAGATGGTGGCGGTGAGCAGATTGCGGCGCAGCCATTCCTGACCGGTTTTTTGAAGCCCGTCGCAACCGAGGAACGGAATGTTCTGCCACTTGGCGCGCACGTCGGCGCATTCTTCGATAGCCTTGCGGGCCCCCATCGCCATGGAATCATCTTGCGCGCAGACTGCCCGGATCTCGGCCTGACGGGAAGTGGAGAGGCGCAGCCAGGACGCGACCTCTTTATGGGCGCTCGACTCCGTCCACTGGGCTTTCAGCAGGCGGAGCTCAATATTCTCAGACTTGGTTTCTAGTGTGCCGGCATACCGCTGCTTGGCGGCTGAACTGGCGGCTGGTCCCTGGATGTAAAGCACGGTGCCGCCGGTTGGCAGCAGTGCGCGAAGCTGGCGACCCTGAATGCGGCCAATTTCCTGATGGTCGGAGGTAATGGTGAAGGCGGGTACCCGGAACTCACGGCGCAGATCGGCGAGGTAGTCGGCATCGCGGTTCAGCACGACGACGCTCACGCCCATTTCGGCTGCGGCGCGCGCGACCTGCGGATGGGTAGAAGAGCCAGCGGGTTCGAAGATGATGGCGGCGGGACGAGCGGTCGCGAACTGAATCGCGGACAGCAGCTGCTGGCTCTGCCGGATGCCATCGTTTGCGGCGTGGATGATCTCGAGGTCGACGTCGAGTTTGTGGGCAGCCTCGTGGGCAGCCCTCATCTGCTCGATCTGGTAATCGTTGTCGTCGTTGGTCAGCGAAAGCAGGAAACGGAGTTTGTTCATTTCCGTGGGTATTGCTGAATAGATGATACGCTGCGGCGGATGCGGCGCAGTGTGACGGGAGTAACCGGGGTCGGCAGGCAGTGCGAATGTGTAAGATATGGGGGCGGGCCCATAGCTCAACGGTTAGAGCAGCAGACTCATAATCTGTTGGTTCTAGGTTCAAATCCTAGTGGGCCCACCAGGTGTGTGATTCCAGGCAAACTAGGAATCGACCTTTGTTTCACCGTCCAACATGCGAAGGCGCACGCAAGGCAAGCCTGAATGTTGTTCGATGTTTTCAGCCAAGGGACGCGAATGAGTTGTGATCCAAAGCTGAGTGTTTCTTGATGCCCGAACCATCAAGCGGCCCAGGGAATTGACGAGATCGGGATGCAAGCTGGTTTCTGGTTCATTGAGCGCCAGCAGTGATGGTGGACGTGGGCTTAGCAGCGCGGCGCAGAGGCACAGGAATCGCAACTGTCCGTCCGACAGTTCGCGTGCCTGGAGTGGCCGCAACAGTCCGGGCATCTGCAGTCTGATACTGAACAACGTATCAGTTGCTTCGATAAGGAGTGTCCCACCTCCGAAAGCCTCGGAGATCGTCTCGCGCAGGAAAGTGTCTTCGCCAATTTCTAGAATCGTCTGGAGAGCGGCCGCCAAGTCCGAACCGTCACGAGTCAAGACCGTGGTTTGCACGCCTATTTGTGGCTGGCGGAGCGGAGATTCTAGATCAGTCCGGAACTGGTGATAGAAGCGCCAGCATAGGATTTCGTTCCGCAGTGCGCTAATTTCCGGGTAAAGATGAGGGTCAATAATCTGAGAGAGGACAGATTCGTGTTTCGAGATTTTGAAGGGATACGTAATCATGCTCCCTTCCGAATTCCGCAACCATGCGGAAGGCTCATCGCGCTTCAACATCAGAACTCGGCGTTTGGTTTCTGATGGCCAGATGTACTCTTCCTTTACTCGTGGATCAAGGGTGAACATCGTACCCAGTGCGTGCTCGTTGAAACCGGGCAGTCCCAACCGTATCTCGTAACCAAACTCTTCTCCCTCGAACGAAAGCATGACTCTCTTGGGAGGCTTCTTCCGTTGATAGCGAACCCGCTCCCCTCCCGCCCAGAACAAGCTGGGGGTTCCTCCTTCTTCTGCAACTGCACGTGCTAGTTGCCCCTGAACAGCCCTGCCGAGGAGCACAAGTGAATTGTAGAGGTTTGATTTGCCGCAGCCGTTAGGACCAGTTAGAACATTGATAGGTTGGAGCTCAAGGCTGAGGTCGCGAACAGACCGATAGCCCGAGATATGGATCCGTTTAATCATTGCCTCGTTGGAACGATAGCAGAACGGACCAGCCCAACTTGTTGGTGACTGCTAGCTACCATGGC
This sequence comes from Terriglobales bacterium, assembly GCA_049509215.1. Classification (GTDB taxonomy): domain Bacteria; phylum Acidobacteriota; class Terriglobia; order Terriglobales; family Acidobacteriaceae; genus Acidiflorens. Next base: position 15,871 of record JBELAC010000073.1, on the reverse strand, counting down.
TCACCCCACCGGCAAAGTGAAATAGAAGACTGAGCCGTGCCCGAGCTGGCTGGTGAGGCCGAGGCGGCCTCCGTGGGCTTCTACGATGGCTTTGCAGATTGCCAATCCCATTCCGGTGCCGTGGACTTGTACGCGCTGATTGCGGCCGCGATAAAACTTTTCGAAGACCAGGGACTGTTCGAAATCATCGATGCCGGGGCCGCGATCGGCGATGCTGATGGTCAGCATGCGGTCGTTATTGGTGATCGTGTCACGGGCTTCGGCAGTGACGCGGATGGGTGCGCCTGCAGGAGAATACTTGGCTGCGTTTTCGAGCAGGTGAACCAGGACTTCCTTGATGTGCGCCGAATCCATGCGCGCGGGGGGAAGGTCGGCGGGGATACGGAGGTCGACGGGATGCTGCGAGAGAAGTTGCTTCAGTTCGTCGAGCGCCTCGTCGATGGCCAAGCGGATGGGAGCAGTCTGGAGCCTGAATTCAACTTTGTTGGCGTCGAGTTGAGCCATCTCCGCGGCCTCGCCAATCAGGCGATTCAGGCGATCACTCTCTTCGTTGATGATGGTCAACAATTCCCTGTTTTCTTCCGGGGAGTGGGTTCCGCTGCCGAGGAGCGAAGTTGCCGACGCTTTGATGGAGGTGAGGGGCGTGCGGAATTCATGGGTGACGGAATCGAGCAAAACAGAACGCAGTTGTTCGCTCTCGCGCGCGGCTTCCGCGCGGCTGAGTTTTTCGAAGGCAGTGGCGCGCTCGATGGCAATGGCGACGAGGCTGCCGATCGCTTCGAGCGTCTGACGGGATAGCCGCGAACCGGAAACGCCCATGCTGCCGACGACGCGCATCCCGATACGCAGGGGCATGAAGGCGAGATCGTTGGGAGCGTCGAAGCGAGGTTCGCCCCGAAGAGAGACCAGATGCAGGTCCTGCGCTTCGAGTCCGTCGATAGCGGCGCCGGACCGGTAGATATCGGCGCGATTGGAAAGCGACAGGGCGGCGGCGCGGACGCCGAAGGATTCGACGATATAGCGCGGAACAGTGTTCAGCAGTTCGGCGGCGTTGTCGCTGGAGAGCAAAAGTTGGCTGAAGGCATACAGGCGCTCGAGTTCCTGTCGCCGCTCGATGGCGGTGAGGCCCTCGCGGCGCGCGCGCGCGGAAAGCTCGCTGGCGGCGATGGCGGTGACTAGAAAAGCGAAAAGCGCGACCCAGTTTTGCGGATCGGAGACGGTGAGCGTGCCGATGGGAGGAAGGAAAAAATAGTTGAACGCGACGGTCGCGATGACCGACATGAAGACCGCTTCGCGTATGCCATAAAACGCAGAGATGGCCAGAACTCCCAGAAGAAAAAACAGGGCGACGCTGGTTGCGTTGAGATGGAGCCACCGGTATCCGGCGGCAGTGATGGCGGCGACCGACAATATCGCGGCCAGATAACCGACGACGAACCGGGCGGCAGATTTCACGAGGAGATTGTAGCAAGAGACGTTTCAAGGTTTCTGAGTTTCGAGGTTTCCAGGAGAAGTGCGGCGGCGCTGACTGCCAATGGCTCACCGCCGTCCGCGCTCAGTGAGCGACTGGAGACGCAGCAAGCTGCGTCTCTACGTGGAAACAATTTCCTGCATCGACAAAGTCGGGAGTCTCGACGACAATAAACGGAATCGATGAGCAAGACTCCCGAACAATGGCTGGAACAAGCCGCGCCGGCGAAGAAGGGCGTGGGGTTCAAGCTTTTCCTTGGCTACGCTCCCGGCGTAGGCAAGACGCACACCATGCTGACCGAAGCGATCCGGCGGCACAGCCGCGGCGAAGACGTGGTGATCGGAGTGATCGAAACGCACGGGCGAAAAGGCGTCGCCGAGTTAGTTACGCAACTGGAAGTTGTCCCGCGAAAAGCGATCGAGTACAAGGGCGCGCAATTTGAAGAGATGGACGTGGATGCGATTCTGGCGCGCAAGCCCCGAGTTGCGCTGGTCGACGAACTGGCACACACCAACATTGAGGGCAGCAAACACCGCAAGCGATATGAAGACATTTTTGAATTGCTCGATGCCGGTATCGACGTGCTTTCAACGATGAACATTCAGCACCTGGAAAGCGTGACGCCGACGGTGCAGAGCGTAACCGGAATTCAGGTCAGGGAAACGGTCCCGGATTGGGTTCTGCAGCGCGTCACGGAAGTGGTGATGATCGACCTGACCCCGGAAGCGCTGCAGAACCGCATGCGGCGCGGCGACGTGTATCCGCAGGAGCGCGTGGGCCGGGCGCTGGAGAATTTTTTCCGGGAGACGAACCTGATCGCGTTGCGCGAACTGGCCCTGCGGCAGGTCGCGCAGGCGGTTGACCAGAGCCTGGAACAGCATCGCGAAGTGCTCGAGAAAGACCGGACGGCGGTTGCAATCCGTGAGCGCATCGCGGTCTGTATCAGTTCCAATCCGGCGGCGCAGTATCTGATCGCGCGCGGGGCGCGCATGGCGCAGGCGATGAACGCCGAACTATTTGTGGTTTATACGGACCTCGGGCAGGACACGAGCCTGGAGAACCAGCGGACATTGAATGCGAACCTCCGTTTTGCGGAGAACGTTGGAGCGGCGCTGGCGCGGTTGACGGGGAAGAACGTGGCCTCGGCCGTGGCTGAATTCGTCAATGAGAAACACATTACGCAAGTGGTGTTCGGGCGCTCCGCGACCCGGGGCTGGAAACGATTTTTCTATCTCAACGTGATTCACCAGTTCCTGCGCGACGCTCCGGCCGTGGACGTGCACATTGTGACGCAGGAACCGAGCTGAACTCCCATGTCGGAACATAAACACATACTGGTCGTCGACGACGAGTCGCAGATCACGCGCGTGCTGCGGACTTCGCTTTCGAGCCACGGCTATGACATCCGCGTGGCGAACGATGGCGAAACGGCGCTGGAGATCATGAAGGACTGGGCTCCGGATCTGGTGATCACCGACCTCGCCATGCCCAACATGGACGGGTTGGAGTTGTGCCGGAGGTTGCGCACGAAAACGCAGGTCCCGATCATCGTGCTTTCGGTGCGCGGCGAGGAGCGGACAAAAGTGAAAGCGCTGGACGCGGGCGCTGACGACTATGTGACCAAGCCGTTTGGGATGGAAGAATTGCTGGCCCGCGTGCGAGCGAATTTACGACGCCAACGAACGGATGAGTCGGAGATGTCTTCGATTGAGGTGGGGGATTTCCGAATTGATCCTGGGGCGCGCACCGTGATCGTGAAGGATCGCGCTGTACACCTGACGCCGAAGGAATTTGATCTGCTGGTATATTTGGCGCGGCATGCCGGGAAAGTTGTCACGCATCGCGCATTGTTGGGCGCGGTGTGGGGCGGTGAAAGTACGGAACAGGTGGAATATCTGCGGGTGTTCGTCGCGCAGTTACGGAAGAAGCTGGAGCCATCGCCGAATTCTCCTAAATACATTGTGACCGACCCGTGGGTTGGGTACCGGTTCGAACCGGGCGCGTAGGGGAGATCAGAGGTTAGAGGTCAGATTGCAGAAGTAACCTCGGACCCTTAACGTCTTGCCCTGCAATATGACCTCTACAATCCCCTTACGATTTCCTTATTTTCAATTTACGCGGAGTTTATGAGCTTTTGTGTCCAATGTAGTTGTTGCCGGTGGATTTGGGGCCGGCAGAAGGGAACTCAAGTTCATGTCGATTCAGGAAGTATCCGCGGAACGGTTCGCTCAGTTGTTTCACCATTATCACCAAGCGCTGGTCGATGAGTCTGCGGCCCGTACGCGGACGTGCGATGCCTGGGCAGAGGTGCCGCCAACGGAAAAGAGCCGGCTGATTGCGGCCGCGCGGATGGCGTTGCTCGAAGTGGAACTCATGCCCAGCGAGCGTCAATCGAGACGGTATTTTGCTAAACCCGGGGAAGCGGAGTGGGGCTGCTAGCGAATCGGCATGGTGCGAATCGTCTACGGTGCAAATCAGATTCGTCTTTATGACTTCTTTATGAATTACTTATCGTCCCTTTATGGACAGGCCTGTCTAATCAACCTCGGAAGCGCGGGCTCCTTCAGTAGACCCTGATGCTTTTCCCGTTCCTGATGTTGTGCGCATTGTGCGAGGTCTTTCTCCTCCGGTTCCTACTGGCACTGGTGAAGGAGGGCCGAGATGCGTCTCGGGACCGGAAGAGCCCTGCAGTCGAGACAGGCGATAGAAAGTGGAGAACTTTTTCCTATGATTTCGGAATCGACAAGAAACATTGCGCCTGCTATAGGTGTGCCGAAAGAGGCCGTATTGAAAAGGAGCGCAGCATTGGCGCGGGCTTTGACACTGGTTTTTTCGCTGGCTTTGACGATAACTCTGGCGCTTGCCCTGCCGCTCAATGCGCAGGAGGCGAGCGGCCCCAACACATCCATTCCACCCGAAGTGATGAAGCAGATCGAAGCGCTGACCAAGCGGGTTGAGCAGCTCGAGCAGCAACTGAAGGAACAGAAGGCGGCGGAACAGCCGAGCGCGGTCGTTCAGACAAAGGCGACTACGCCCGCGCCCGCTCAGGCGGTCGCGGTGCAGGTGACAGAGGCGGCAGGAAGTAGCCCGGCGAAGCCAGAAAAGATCGCTCCTTTTTCGGATTGGGATTGGACCTGGCTGAATGGCAACCCACGCAATAAGGACACGGCCTACGATTCCAAATTCTTTACGCCCGAAATCCGCGCCGACATTACCTATAACTACGATTTCAATAAGCCGGTCGATAACTCGATGGGCGGGTCGAGCGAACTGTTCCGCTCGAACGAAATTCAGCTGGAGCAACTTGGCTTGGGGGGCGACTTCCACTACGACAACGTCCGCGCCCGCTTCATGACTCAGTTCGGCATGTATTCCACCGCGACGGTGCGCAACGACCCAAGCTATTCCAAGGGGCAGTGGAACATTGCGGATGCGGACCGCTATCTGGCGGAGGCCTATGGCGGGTACCATATCAACGCGCTTGACGGCATCAATATCGATGCGGGAATCTTCATGTCCTACATCGGGCTGTTCAGCTATTACAACTTCGATAACTGGGCCTACCAGCCTTCCTATGTTTCGTCGAATACACCTTGGTTTTTTGAGGGCGTGCGCGTACAGATTTTCCCCAACCCGCATTTGAAGATTGAGCCCTGGTTCATCAATGGATGGCAATCATACGGCTCGTCCAATAGCAGGAAAGGGCTGGGTGGACAAATTAAGTGGACTCCCAGACCATGGGTCAACGTCGTTTCCAACAACTACGGCTTGGGGCACGACGATCTCTATATCCCGAACCGCGGGCGCATTCATACTGACGACAGCATCGAAATCAAGTATTTCGATAAACCGGGGCGGACCCTCGATAAGATGGCGTTCTCATTCACCGGTGATATGGGTTGCGAGTTCGGCCCGAGCACAACAACATCGACAGGCGCTTATCTGCAAGGCGTCGGCTGCCACGGTGACAAACGGGACGCGAATTCGATCGGCGGTGATCACTTCGCCGCAGGAATCAATCCTAAGCAGAGCTTTATCGGTTTCATGTTTTATGACCGCACATGGTTCAACAAGGATAAGCACGGATTAACCATCGGCGGGGGCAAGATCAATAATCCCGGACGCTATCTGGTTCTGATCCCGCCCATCAATGGCGAGACAGCCTCCTCGGCGGCTATTAACTCGCCTTATTTTGCCGGCAATCCCAGCGATCCCTTCAAAGCCTGGGATACGTCGATCACATACGACTACATGCCCAAACAATGGCTTACTTTTCGTTGGGAGTATGACTACCGCCACGCAAACGTGCCTTATTGGAGTGGACGCGGCGGCGTGACACCGCCAGGGCCGGGCGGAGTGCCTTATACGAACAACGGATATCCGCAATATTTTGCCTGCAACGACGGGAATTCGTCGATGTCACTCAGCCTGAGCGGCGCGCAAACTGCCTGCCAAGCGCAAGGCAGCAGCGTGTGGTTTCCGGATCTGCGCAAAAACGAGTCGCTGGTCGATATCGACATCATGGTCAAGTTCTAACGTTTCGATTCTGCTCATGGTATAGACATAACTTGCAGAGACGTTGCTGCACCTGGAGGTCGCCACTTGCAAGATCTGATCTTTGTCGCGGTAACGATTGTGTTTTTCCTGGTGTCGCTTGCTTATGTGCGCTTTTGCGAACGGATTCGTTGAGGGAGATGGTTATGAATGCCGAATCGGTCGTCATGCTGATCGTCAGCGCGGGGTTGATGGTTTACCTGCTGTATGCGCTGCTCAGGCCGGAGAAATTCTGAAATGACAGCCAATGGTTGGTTCCAGATTGTCCTGTTCCTGGCGCTGCTTCTCGCGGTTACCAAGCCACTCGGTGTTTTTATGGCGAAGGTGTTCAGCCGGGAGCGCACGTTTCTTGATCCGGTGATGCGGCCCATCGAGCGCATGGTGTACCGGTTGACGGGCGTCGACGAAAAGCACGAGATGCGCTGGACGGAGTATGCCTTCACGATGCTGCTCTTCAGCGGCGTGTCGATGCTGCTGCTTTATCTGATCCAGCGTGTGCAGCAAATTCTGCCGTTGAATCCGCGGCAATTCACGGCCGTGTTGCCGGCGCTGGCCTTCAACACCGCCGCTTCATTTACGACCAACACGAACTGGCAGAACTATTCGGGCGAGAGCACCATGAGCTATTTCACGCAAATGGCGGGGCTCGCTTACCACAATTTTGCTTCCGCAGCGGTTGGAATTGCGCTGGCCATCGCTTTTGTCCGCGGCATCGCGCGCCGCGAGATGGACACGATCGGCAACTTCTGGGTTGATATGACGCGTTCGACCCTGTGGGTACTGCTGCCCGGTTCCATCGTCTATGCACTGCTCCTGGTGTCACAGGGAGCCGTACAGAACCTGAAGCAGTATGACACTGCGAAACTCGTCGAGCCGCAACAGGTGCAGAAGACGGGAGCTGACGGCAAGCCGATGGTCGGCTCCGACGGCAAGCCAGTGATGGATACGGTGACCGAGCAGACTATCGCGCAGGGCCCGGTGGCATCGCAGGAAGCAATCAAGATGCTGGGCACAAACGGCGGTGGATTTTTCGGGGCGAACAGCGCTCATCCATTCGAAAATCCGACTCCGTTGAGCAACTACCTTCAGGTGCTTTCAATTTTTATCATTCCCGCTGGGCTTACTTACACCCTGGGGCGAATGACCGGGTCGCCACGTCATGGATGGGCGGTGTGGGCGGCGATGGCGATTCTGTTCGCGGTTGGGGTTACAACGGCGTATTGGGCGGAGGCCAAAGGGAATCCGTTGCTGCATGGAGTTGACCAGAAAGTGAGTGCGCAGCAACCGGGCGGCAATATGGAAGGCAAGGAAGTGCGGTTTGGGATTGCCGGTTCCGCCTTGTTTGCCACCGTGACGACGGACGCAAGCTGCGGTGCGGTGAATAGCGGGCACGATTCTTTCACCCCACTGGGCGGAATGGTCACCCTGGGCGACATCATGCTCAGCGAAACGGTGTTTGGCGGCGTAGGCGCCGGGCTGTACGGCATTTTGATCTACGTTGTGCTGTCGGTGTTTATTGCGGGATTGATGGTTGGCCGCACGCCGGAATATTTGGGCAAGAAAATTGAAGCATATGACGTGAAGATGGCGATGCTGGTGACGCTGGTGTTCCCGCTGATCATTCTTATTCTGGCGGGGATTTCATCGGTCGAAGGGTTTGGCACTTCGAGCATCAGCAATGCGGGCCCACATGGGTTGACGCAGATTCTTTACGCGTTCACTTCGATGGCGGGAAACAACGGATCAGCCTTTGGTGGTTTGAACGGAAACACACTCTGGTACAACACCGCGGGGGCGATGACGATGCTGGTGGGGCGGTTCTTCATGATCATCCCCATGCTGGCAATCGCGGGAAATCTGGCGAAGAAGAAGTCTGTGCCCCCGTCGGCCGGAACTTTTCCGGTGACCACGCCGTTATTTTCCGTTTTGCTGGTGTCGGTGATTGTGATCGTCGGAGCGCTGACGTTTTTCCCGGCGCTCAGTCTGGGGCCGATACTCGAACACCTGTCGATGGTGGCGGGTAAGGTTTTCTAAGCGAAACGAATTAAACACTGAGGTACGCGAAGGATTCGATCAGGGACATATGGCTGAAAAGAGCAAGAGTTTGTGGGATGCGAAGATCATACGGCGGGCGCTGATGGATGCCGTGGTGAAGCTCGACCCGCGCACGATGATGAAGAATCCGGTGATGTTTGTGGTCGAGGTCGGCAGCGTGGTGACAACCTCGCTGCTGTTCGTCGACAAAACGAGTTTTGGATTCAACCTTCAGATCACACTCTGGCTGTGGTTCACGGTTTTGTTCGCGAATTTTGCCGAGGCGATGGCGGAAGGGCGAGGCAAAGCGCAGGCGGACACGCTGCGCAAGGCGAGATCGGAAACCGAAGCTCGGAGGCTGCTCCCCAACGGTGAGATCGAGGTCGTGCCCAGTTCAGAACTCCGAGTGGGCGATTGCTGCATGGTAGCGGCGTCTGAATTTATTCCGGGTGACGGCGAAGTGATCGAAGGCGTGGCTTCGGTAGACGAATCGGCCATCACTGGGGAATCGGCGCCCGTGATTCGCGAAGCTGGCGGGGACCGGTCCGCGGTTACGGGAGGCACGCGTGTGCTTTCCGACCTGATTAAAGTGCGCATCACTTCCAATCCGGGAGAAACATTTCTGGACCGGATGATCGCGCTGGTCGAAGGAGCGGAGCGCCAGAAGACTCCCAATGAAATTGCGCTGAATATTCTGCTGGCGGGACTGACGATTATTTTTCTTCTGGCAGTGATCACGCTGCAGCCGTTCGCGATTTATTCGGGATCGCCGCAAACCGTGTTTGTGCTGGTCTCGCTGCTGGTGTGCCTGATTCCGACGACGATTGGCGGTCTGCTTTCTGCAATCGGTATCGCCGGCATGGATCGGCTGGTGCAGCACAATGTGCTGGCGATGTCGGGGCGCGCGGTGGAGGCGGCGGGAGACGTGAACACGCTGCTCCTCGATAAGACCGGCACGATTACGCTCGGCAATCGGCAGGCGGCAGAGTTTATTCCGGCGCCGGGGATTACGGAGGCCGAGATGGCCGATGCCGCGCAGCTGTCGTCGCTCGCCGACGAGACGCCGGAGGGCCGTTCGATCGTTGTGCTGGCGAAGGAGCGGTTTCAATTGCGCGGGCGAGAACTGGCCGCTCATGAGGCGGTGTTCGTTCCGTTTACGGCGCAAACGCGCATGTCGGGAGTGAATCTGGATGGGCGCGAGATTCGCAAGGGCGCCGTCGATTCGATCTCGAAATACCTGAAGCAGTTTGGCACTTCGCTGCCGCGCGAGATCCAGGCGACGGTAGAGCAAATTGCGCGTTCCGGGGGAACGCCTTTGGTGGTGGCGGAAAACCAGCGCGCCTTGGGCGTGATTTATCTGAAGGACATTGTTAAGGGCGGAATGAGCGATCGCTTCAAGCAACTGCGCGCCATGGGAATCAAGACCGTGATGATCACGGGCGACAATCCATTGACGGCTGCAGCGATCGCCCGCGAAGCGGGTGTGGACGATTTTCTGGCCGAGGCTACGCCGAAAGACAAGATGGACCTGATCCGGCGCGAGCAGGCGGACGGGAAGCTGGTGGCGATGACCGGCGACGGGACGAATGATGCTCCGGCGCTGGCGCAGGCCGATGTTGGGGTGGCAATGAATACGGGCACGCAGGCGGCGAAAGAAGCCGGCAACATGGTGGACCTGGATTCGAATCCCACCAAGCTCATTGAAGTGGTCGCGATTGGAAAACAATTGCTGATGACGCGCGGGGCGTTGACTACTTTTTCGATTGCAAACGATGTGGCCAAGTACTTTGCGATTATTCCGGCGATGTTCGCGGGAACATTCCCGGTGTTGAACGCGTTGAACGTCATGCACCTTCAGACTCCGCAGTCGGCGGTGCTTTCGGCGGTCATCTTTAATGCGCTCATCATCGTCGCGCTGATTCCTCTCGCGCTGAAGGGGGTCAAATATCTCCCCATGAGCGCAGAGGCTCTGCTGCGGCGGAATCTGCTTGTGTACGGTTTCGGTGGGCTGGTAGTGCCGTTTATTGGCATCAAGTTGATTGACATGTTCATTACAGGCATCAAGCTGATCTAGGGAAGACAGGGTCGGGAAAAGTTATGAAGAAACATCTGCTGAACGCAATATTGATGACGATTGTGACAACGGTCCTGCTTGGCATTGTGTATCCGTTAGTGGTCACGGGACTGGCGCGCGTGATTTTTCCGGCGCAGGCCAATGGGCAGTTAATCCAGCGCAATGGAGTCGTGGTCGGCTCGCGATTAATCGGCCAGCCGTTTACGGGACCGGGATATTTCCATTCGCGGCCATCGACGGCCGGAGCGGCCGGCTATGACGCCACCGCTTCCGGTAGTTCGAACCTCGGCCCGACAAACGCGCAGTTGATTACGCGTGTGAATGGAGACGTGGCGAAACTACAAGCCGAAAATTCCGGCGTTCCGATTCCAGTGGATCTGGTGACCACGTCGGGATCGGGGCTGGATCCGGATATCACTCCGGCGGCCGCGAACTTTCAGATTCACCGCGTGGCCTCGGAACGCAAGGCCTCCGATGCCGGGATTGAAAAGCTGGTGCGAGACAATACTCAGGAGCGGCAATGGGGATTTCTGGGGGAGCCGCGGGTGAACGTGCTGCAGCTTAATCTTGCGCTGGATGAGCATTTTCCTCTAGCCGCGGCGCATTAGCGCGCTCGCTTCCGTGCAAAACTGTTCATCGAAGATCGAAGCCGCCGTTTTAGGACGTCAAATCGATCACGCGCAGCGCGCCCGGAGCGACTGCAATCTCGGCGGGCGTCTCGCATACGAATTCTCCATCGGCATAAATTTCGAGGGGACTTTCGGATTCGACCAGCACACGGGCAGCCTTCGAATACTCAACCTCGGGGGAGCGCAAATGACGCCCGAAATAAACCGTCGGAAACATGCAAAACAGTTTGACGGGATCCATCGTCGCGATCCTGCAGATGTCGAGTTGCCCGTCGGTTGGATCGGCTTGCGGCGCGATCCGCATGCCATCGCCATAAAACTGTGTGTTGGCGAAGGCGGCGAGCAGCGTCGGCTGAAAATTTTCCTTACGATGCTCACTATTACTGTTCCAGCGCGTAAGACGCATCGGAGTTGCGGGAAGATTGAACAGGGCGGGGAGCAGAGCGAGCGCGTAGCCTCCATGGGCGCGCAGCCAGCGCGGCAGTTGGTTGGCGCGGCGCGCGGTTAACGAATCCAGCCCGCAATTCGCCACGCAACAAAAGTAGTGCTCACTGTCGGCATCGACGCCCGCCTGGATGACGCCCAGATCGATGGCCCGCGGCTGAAGTTTCCCCGCTTCGAAATTGCGCCATGCATGCAGGGAATCTCGCATCGAGCGCAGGTGTAAGGCCCGTGCGAAATCGTTTCCGCTGCCTGCTGGGACGACAAGCACAGGCAATTGCAGGCGGGCAAGAGCCGGAAGATGACGATGAATGGTGCCATCGCCTCCAAAAATGACGATGGCGTCGGCGTCGTTCGAACAAGCGGGCAATCCCTGGACCCACGACGTTGACGAGGCTGTCTGAAATGGCTGCAAATTCGCAAGCGACGTTCCCAATCCCAAGATGGCGGCGGCGCGCATGATTCGGCTTTCGGTTATCGAGTCTACAAGGTGATCTCTGAATCGGTATCTCGACTCATCCTGATGCGAGTCATCCCAGTGCGACGCAAGGGGTTGCGACTGCGCAAGACTAGCATGGGCGGTGTTGTTTCCAAAGCCAGCGAGTGACTTTCGTCGCGGACTTCCTCACGACTTTAGTGTTTTTCCTGAAAAAGTGCTGCTGCGAATGACCTTGGTAATTGGCAGGGCGGGAAGCGCGTTGTTACCCACAGGGGTGAATCCTAGAATTGAGTGCGGGCGTTCTCTGTCCGGACCGTCCCGACTGCACATGCCGGAAAACCCCAATCGTCCCGAAGTTTCACGCCGCATCGAGAAGGCGGAGAAGCTGTTGCAGAAGGGAAAGACTCCAGACGCGCTGGCGGAATACCTGCAAATTCTGGAAGAAGATCCGCAGAACGACAATGTGCGTCAAATGGCCGCTGATTTGTGTTTTTCGGTAAATAAGGGCGCGCTGGCGGTAAAGCTGCTGGGGGAACTCTTTGAACGTCAGATCGCGGCCGGCGACGCGACGCGTGCGAGCCTGACCTACAAGAAGCTGGCGCGCTATACCAATCCGACCTGGGAACAGAAGGTGCGGTTCGGGCAGTTGCTGGAGCGTCCCAATAAGAAGTTGGCAATTGGGACCTACGAGAACGCACTGGAAGACCTGCACAAGCAGGGCAGGAAAGAAGAAGGGCTGCTGGTCCTAAGGCGCATTGTGAATCTGGAGCCCACGCCGGCGAATCATCTGCGGGTTGCCGAAATGTCGGCGGAACTGGGCGAGCATGCGATGGCGGCCGAGTCATTCCTGCAACTGGCAGAGTTGACCGAAACTTCCGGGGGAAATGCGGGCCAGTATTTCGAACGCGCCTACGCCGAGAATCCCGCGGATCCCAAGGTTGCGGTTGCCTACGGAAAGAGTTTGTTGTCGCAGGGAGATGCGGGAGCGGCGATTTTTGTTTTTGAACCTCTCGTGCATACGGAAGGCGCGTCCGCGGAGCTCCAGGATCTATATGCGCAGGCGATGTTGACGGCCGAGCGCTGTGTGGAAGCCGAGCCGTTGGTCTGGCAGATGTTCGAGCGCAATCCGGGACGGATTCACCAGGTGCTGGTTCTGATCGGCAAAATGATCGATTGCGAGCTCGATGCCGAGGCTGTGGCACTGGCGCGCAAGCTGGAAGCATTCCAGAGACGCCGTGGAGAGCGGCGTTCGTTTATCAGCACGATGCAGGAGATTTTGGCATCGCACCGGCCTACAGCCGAGATGCTGGAATTTCTTGCGGAGCTGTTCAACGCTTCGAACCGCGAGGTCGATTACGCGCAGGTGTTGCTGAAGCTGTTCGATCTCTATTGCACGCGGCACAATTATCAGAAAGCGGCAGAATGTCTGGACCGCGCGGCGGAAGTCGATCCTTACGAGCAGGGTCACCAGCAGCGCCTGGAGACCTTGCGCGGGAAGATTGACGATCAGCGGTTCAATGTAATTGCGGCACGCTTCACGACGGTCAAGAAGGAAGAGCAGCCGCAGGTGAAAGTCCCCGAGCCGACGCTGGGCGCGGCCGCGCTGCAGGACTTGATGCTGCAGGCGGAGATTCTGTTGCAGTACGGCATGCGCTCGAAGGCCGTGGAACGGCTGCAGCGCATTCAGGAACTGTTCCCGCGCGAAGAAGAACGCAACACCGATTTGCAACGGCTCTATATTTCGGCAGGGATGGAGACCCAGCAGGCGCGGATGCCGTCTGCGCCCGCAAACAATTCCGCGGCGCCAGCGCCTGCTCAGCCCGCTCCCGTGCAGGTTTATTCCTCATCCGGATCGGCGACGGATGCGAACGACGTCAGCAGTCTGGCGAAGGTAGCCGAGATCACGCGCAAGCTCTATCACCAGGGCAATGCCGAAGGGGTTCTGAAAACCGCCGCCAGCGAAATCGGCGAAGTCTGGCGGACTGCGCGCTGTATCGCCGCCTTGCGCAAACCGGGACTACCACCCTCGAGCGTGCAGGAATACCACTCGGAGGGTTTGCTGCCGATGAGTTCGGCCGCGCTGGTCAGTGTGGTGGAAACACTGCAAGACCTGGCAGTTGCGCGCGGCACGGTAACGATTTCCGATGCGGCCCATGCTCCGGAGTTGACGGGAATCCACGCGGCAATTGAGGAGTTGCAAATCGATTCTCTGCTGGCATTGCCGCTGGCCGAAGGTGACGACCATATCGGGGTCCTGATCCTCACGCAAAATTCGAGCCGCACATGGCAAGCCGGGGAAGTTCTGGTGATCCGGACGTTGAGCGACCAGGTCGTCATTGCGCTGAACAACGCGGGTCTGCGGCGGCTGGTCAAGAATCTTTCGGTCACGGACGAGAAGTCGGGACTGCTGAAGCGCGCCTCTTACCTCGATCTTTTGCAGGCGGAGACGCGGCGCGGATTGCAGCAGGGAACCGCAGTGACGGTCTTACTCATGCAGTTCGGGCGGCGCAGCTCGCTGATCAAAGAATACGGCGAAGTTGCGGTGACGCAGATGATGGACCAGATCGGGCAGCTGTTTTCGGCCAACATCCGCTCGAACGATCTCGCGTTTCGTTACGAGGCGACGACGGTCGGGCTTGTGCTCGGGGACACGGGCGAAAAGGAAGCGTTGCTGGCAGTCGAGAAGCTGCGCCGCTTGCTCGGCGAAGTACGGCTTCCGGGAAAAGATAAGCCGGTCGAGTTCTGCGCGGCTCTGGCGCAAGCTGTCATGCGGCAGCATTACGATCCTGTCGACATTGTTACCGAGGTGGTAAACCGCGCCGACCATGCTCTTGAGTTAGCGATTCAGCAAGGGCCAGGGAAGATTGTCTGCCAGGCGCCGCAGATCGCGGCGGCCGCAGTAGCGTAGGAATTTACCTAAGTCAAAATCAAAATTAAGACCTAACGCAGAGACGCAGAGGCCGCCGAGAATTTTTTTCTGCCTCGTTTCCTTGATCAAGAATCCATTTCTTCCATACCAAAAAGCTGAGAGCTGACGGCTGAGAGCTGATAGCTCTCCTCTGTTAAACTCTCAAGTTGGCTTCTGGCCAGCCATCCTTCATATCGAGCGGGAATTCATGTTGAAACCTGGAGACATTGCGATTGTCAGCGGGGCGCGCACGCCCTTTGGCCGCTATTGCGGGAAAATCAAAGACTACACGGCGCAGGAACTGGGCGCGGTGGCGGCAAAAGCGGCGATTAAGCTCGCGGGAATTGAGCCAGGCGAGTTCGACCACGTTGTATTCGGGAATGCGCAGCAGACGACCGGCGACGCCCTGTACGGCGCGCGGCATGTGGGACTGCGGGCGGGCTTGCCGATTGAGACGCCGGCGCTGACTGTCAACCGGCTGTGCGGGTCGGGCATGCAGGCGATTGTCTCGGCGGCGCAGATGATCCAGACCGACGAGGCGAAGATGGTGCTGGCGGGCGGAATGGAATCGATGTCGCAGGCGCCATTCTCCATCCGTGGACGCGACGGGTTCACGTTGAAGCCAGGCGGCAAGCTGGAGGATTCGCTGACGGTGGCGCTGCTGGATTCCTACTGCGGTTTGCAGATGTCGACCACCGCGGAGATCTATGCCGACCAGCAGGGAATTACGCGCGAAGCGCAGGATGAGTTGGCGCTGCGCTCGCAGCAGAAAGCCGACGAGGCGTACAAGGCGGGGCGTATTCAGGAGGAGCTGACGCCGGTTCCGCTGCGTAATTCGAAAGGCGAGGCGACGGGCGAACAGTTGACCGAAGACGATCACCGGCGTCCGCAGACGACGATGGAGGGATTGGCGAAGCTGCGGGCGGCGTTTGGCGTGATCGCAGGAAAACCGGGAACGGTGACGGCCGGCAATGCCAGCGGCATCGTGGATGGCGCTGCGGCGGTGGTCGTGATGTCGCTGGAAGAGGCGCAGAAGCGCAATCTCAAGCCGCTGGGACGGATTGTGAATTGGGGAATTGCGGGCGTCGATCCGAAGATTATGGGGAGCGGTCCTGTTCCGGCGACGAAGATTGCATTGCAGCGCGCCGGGCTGACTTTGGATTACATCGATTTGATCGAGGTGAACGAGGCGTTCGCGGCGCAGTATCTGGCGGTGGAGAAAGAACTGGGCCTTGACCGCGAGAAAGTCAACGTCAATGGCGGAGCGATTGCGCTGGGGCATCCGCTGGGCGCAACCGGGACGCGGCTGGTGATCACGCTG
>JBELAC010000072.1:0-18609 GCA_049509215.1 Terriglobales bacterium | reverse complement strand
AGTTCCCGTCCCTTCGGGCGTTTTCGCTTTGATGCCGACGCAATCGCCGGGAATTCCGCACAATTCGGCTACATGTTTGCGAAGCTCCGCCGCGTGCGGGCCAATCTTGGGCGCGGCGAGGATCAGCGTGGAATCGAGATTCACGAGCTCATAGCCAGCGGCGGCAACGCGCTTCAGGGCTTCCCGCAGAAAGACGGC
This sequence comes from Terriglobales bacterium, assembly GCA_049509215.1. Lineage (GTDB taxonomy): Bacteria > Acidobacteriota > Terriglobia > Terriglobales > Acidobacteriaceae > Acidiflorens. The sequence continues at coordinate 18,411 of JBELAC010000072.1, read as the reverse complement.
TGAGTCGGCGCCCTTCCATTGCGGATCAGACGGCGGGAAGAGCGATCCGATGTCGGGCCCGGCGATCGCGCCGAGCAACGCGTCGGTGATCGCGTGCAGCAGCACATCTCCATCGGAGTGGCCGCCGAGGCCTTTGTCGTGCGCCAGGCGAATGCCGCCGATGATGAGCGGAATCGCGCGCTTGAACTCGTGCGAGTCGTAACCGTAGCCGATCCGGAATTTAGGGTTCATAGTTGGTGGTCAGTGGCTAGCGAAAACCAAGTTCCACCGCCGAGACGCAGAGAGCGCCAAGAATCCATTTTTCGCTTTTCTCTGCGACCTCGGCGTCTCGGCGGTGAGAATTCAGCAACGGACATCGGCTATCCACTGCTCAAATAAAACTCGGCCAGCTCCATGTCTGCCGGAGTTGTGATCTTGATATTTTTCGGGGAGCCCATGACGACTACGACTGGCAATCCGGCGCGCTCGATGAGCGAGGCTTCATCGGTGCCGAGGAAGCCATCGGCGGCCGCGTCATCAAAAGCCTTTTTCAGAATGTCATAGCGAAATCCCTGTGGCGTTTGCGCCATGACCACTCCGGCGCGCGGAATGGTCGCCTTAATGATCGCGCCGTCGGCCGTTCGCTCGACCTGCTTCACTGTATCGACGGCAGGCCATCCTGCGATGGCCGCGTGATGCTTCTCCGCAGCCTCAATCACATGCAGGATGATTTCTGGCGTCACGAAAGGACGCACGGCGTCGTGCACGAGCACAATATCTCCCGCGTCCGCCGCGAGATGTGCCATCGCGTTCGCGACGGAGTTCTGGCGGTGTTCGCCACCCTCCACGATTTGCACGCGCTTGCTGAGAATTTCCGGATATTGCTTTTCGAGCTGCGTGCGAAAACCGGCAATCTCGTCCTTGCGTAACGCAACGACGATTTCATACACGGCCGGCGTGGCGGCGAACTTTCGCAGCGTGTGCACGAGGATCGGCACACCGCCGAGCTCTTTGAACTGTTTAGTCGGCGCTCTCCCCCTGGTCCTCGAAGCGGACGGCGGCGCCATGCGCGTGCCCAGTCCCGCGGCCGGAATGATGACGAATACCTTCATAGGGGCGATCAGTATAGTACAGGCGCAAGGCGCTTGCGGAAATGAGTCGCCGCCGCGCTACTCGGCTGCCCGGTCGATGGGCAGTGGCGCCTTTTTCCCAGGATCGGACGCCACGCCGCCCGTGGTCGGCGCGGTTGGCACAGTGACCGGCGGGGGCGATATGCCTTTCGAATCATGGCGGCTCCCGGTGCGTTCATCCCACTTGCCGAAGATCATTTTTCCGGCCGTCGTTTGCAGGACCGAGGTCACCGAGATGTCGATCGTCTTGCCGATCATTTTGCGCGCGTTGTCGCATACGACCATCGTGCCATCGTCGAGATAGGCGACGCCCTGGTTGTATTCCTTTCCTTCCTTGAGAATGAATACGCGCATGATCTCGCCGGGCAGAACGATGGGCTTGAGAGAATTGGCCAGCTCGTTGATGTTGAGCACGGCCACGCCTTGCAACTGCGCAACCTTGTTGAGGTTGAAATCGTTGGTGATGATCTTGCCTTCGTAAACCTTCGCCAGCTCGATCAGTTTCATATCAACTTCGCGGACGGCCGGGAAATCGTCTTCCACGATCTGGATCTGGAGCGAGGCGGTTTTTTGCAGGCGCTGCAGGATGTCGAGGCCACGGCGGCCGCGATTGCGCTTGAGCGAATCCGCCGAATCGGCCACCAACTGCAACTCGCGAAGCACGAACTGTGGGATGACCATGATGCCATCGAGGAATCCGGTCTCGGCAATGTCGGCTATCCGACCGTCAATGATGACGCTGGTATCAAGTATCTTGTAGCTCTTCTTCCCCTGTTTTTCGCCCCCGAAGATTCCGCCTAAGGCTGACAGATTCAGCAGATCGCCTTTGTTGGCGCCGACCGCCAAGCCGACATAGGCCATGATCACCATGACCATGATCTGCAGGAAACTCTGCATCGGGCCGGGGGAAATGCTGTTGCGGATAACGACCGCGAAAAGATATGCCCCGACGATTCCAAGGACGCTGCCAATAGCGGCCCCGATCAGCCGCTTCAGGCTCATCACCCGCAGCCGCCATTCAAATACGACGATGGTGCAACCAATCAACAGGCCGTATGCTGCGTCCAGGTGGGAAGGCAGGTTAAATGGATGGATGAAGAAGCAGATGACTCCGACAATCAGAACCAGCAAAAGCCGTATGAGAACGACGTCCACAAAAATACCTCCATTCGGAGAAGGCCGCGCGTCGCGCCTCCCGCCCCGCGCCAGTCTCCAGGGTCGAATGAGATGTATGCCCTGAGCCGACGTTCTATTACGGAGCTGTATTAAAAATAGAATGTGCTCCGTGCCAAGCCAAAGCCTAGCCTCTGCAAATAGTACGCAGGCAGTATATACCGGCTTGAAATGGCGAACCAGTACATACGAGTGGCCTTTGGTCGTTGTCTTTTCGGAGGCTTTTGAGACGATCAAGGCTGCAGGGGCGTCATTTAGGGGCTAATTGTTGTGGTTTGATCTCCGGGAATGCTCGTACCGGCAATCTGCACGCGAACTCCCGCTGCGTTAGACTGTCTCGTTATCTGGAGACATCACTCAATGAACTTGCCGGGCAAAGGCGTCTTGCTCATTGCCATCATTGTTTCCCTATCCCTGTTCTGGCGGAAGTTCGGGGCAGCTGTACGCATCATTCTTGCCTCGAAGCCCGACGCCGATTTCCATTTAAGGCCGATCGGTCCTCGCATTCGCAAAGTGTTCTGGGAAGTGGCGGCGCAGGGACAGGTGATTGCCCAAAGGCCCCTGCCTGGCCTGGCGCATGCCTTTGTATTCTGGGGTTTCTGCGTCTTCGCCCTGGTTACCCTCAACCACTTTGCTGAGGGATTCGGCATCGGCTTCCTGTCCCATGGAGGCTTCTCGACCTTTTATTTCCTGTTTGCCGGTGTGTTCGCGGTCGCCGTGGCCATATCCATTGCCGGGTTAGCGTTTCGCCGCTTTGTCATCCGGCCGAAATGGCTGGAGCCATTATCCCCGGAGTCCGGGCTGATCGCTTTTCTGATATTCGCCTTGATGATCACCTACCTCGCCCGATTCTGGATACCGGCAGGAACGACCGCAGGCTGGATCGTATGGTGGACGCACACTTTGGTCCTGCTGTGTTTTCTGCCGTTGGTCCCGGGCACCAAGCACATGCATCTGGTCCTCAGCCCCTTGACGGTGTTTCTCGAGCGCCCGGGCTTCAGCCAGATTCCGCCCCTGGTGGGAGACGAGGATTTCGGCCTCGATAGCGGCAAGGATCTCACCCGCATCGCGAGCTTGCAGGCTTATACCTGCGTGGAGTGCGGCCGCTGCACCGAGCACTGTCCTGCCAACAACACGGGGAAGATTCTGAACCCGAAAGAGATCATTCTGGGCACGCGTCACTATCTCAACGAATTTGGACCACAGAGCAGTGAACTGCTGCTGGGCAAGTATCTTTCCATGGAAGCGGCTTTCCAGTGCACCACCTGCGGAGCCTGCGAGTTCCAGTGCCCGGTGGGCATCCAGCATTTGCCGCTCATTGTCGGCCTTCGGCGCGGCGCGGTGAATACCGGAAAGTGGGAAAACAGCCATGGCGGCGATTTGTTCGTCACCTTGGAGCGGCAGGGCAACGCGCTCGGGTTCCCGCCATCCGACCGCGAAAAGTTCATCGAGAAAAGCGGCCTACCCTACTTCGACGGCACGCAGGATTACTGCCTGTGGATGGGCTGCCTGGGATCGTACGATCCCAATGGGCGAAAGATTCTGTTGGCGCTGGTCGAGGTGCTGCGTTACCTGAAGATCAGTTTCGGCGTCTTGCGCCAGGAAAAGTGCAATGGCGATCCTGCCCGGCGCTTGGGCAACGATTATCTGTTCGGCGAACTGGCGCAAGGGAATCTGGAGCAGATTCGCGAGGCGGGCGTAAAGAAGATGGTGTCGATTTGTCCGCACTGCGTCCGCACCATGGGCGTGGACTGGAAGGAACACGGCGAAGTCGTTCCCATCGAGCACCACAGCGAGTTGATCGCGCGGTATCAGGACCGGCTGCCGCTCGACCCCAACCAGCAGAAGACCATGGTCTTCCACGATGCCTGCTACCTGGGCCGCTACCGCGGCGTCTATGACCAGCCGCGCGAAGTGATTGCCCGTTTCGGCCAGGTCGTCGACCCGCCCCGTGCCCGCGAACGCGGCTTCTGCTGTGGCGGAGGCGGCGGTTTGATGTTCCTGGGCGAAGAATCCGGCAAGCGCGTCAACCGCGAGCGCGCCGAGGAGTTAGTTGCGACCGGCGCGAGTGTGGTCGCTGCAGCCTGCCCCTTCTGTAACTCGATGCTGCGCGACGGATTGGCGGCCGCCACGCCCACGCCCCCAGAACTGCTCGACATTGCCCAGATCGCGGCCGCCGCGATCGCCGAGAATACGGAGAGCATCTAGCGCTTCGGGGTTCGATTGAATCAGAGTGCGACCAAACGTCGATGCGTCGATGCGTTGTTCCCAATTGACAATTGCGGACACCGTCGCAGATACTGCGATCTGCGCATGTAAGGAGCAACGGCTCGTCGCCGAAGGGCAATGCCCACCTACGATCTCATCGTGGAGGCCGACATGCCCAATCTGGAGAACCTCAAAAAGCAAGCTAAGCTTATATTGCGGTGGCATCGCGAGCGCCACTATCCCGTCGCCGCACAAATCCGCGGGCAGTTGCCACGTTTCCAGAATATGCCCGACTCCGAGATCCTTGCAGCGAGCTTTAAGCTCAGCGATGCACAAGAAATTGTCGCACGACAGCAAGGCTTCGATAGTTGGCAATCCCTGAAAGCCGGGCTTTCGAAAACGTCGCTCAAGGTGAAGTCGTTGCCATCCAAATCAACGCCATCGAAAGCAAACATTGTCGGTGCCGAGCCGCAACTGTTCGTCACGGATCTCGAAAGATCCTGCGAATTTTTCCGTGAGAAACTGGGTTTTTCGCTTGTATTCAGTTATGGCAAGCCTCCTTACTACGCACAGCTGGCTCGCGACGCGGCGCGTCTGAATCTAAGGTGTGTGGAGCGACCAGTGATCGAGTCGACGGTTCGCGATCGAGAGGAACTGTTGTCGGTATCTATGACCGTCGGTACATCGGACGAGATCAAGCTGCTGTTTCTTGAATTTCAGTCCGCTGGCATCGCCTTTCACCAAACGCTGAAAAAACAACCTTGGGGCGCCAAGAATTTTGTCGTCAAGGATCCGGATGGGAATTTGCTGCTGTTTGCTGGACCCGCAAACTAAGAGCCTTCCAGGAGGTCCCGCGTTACCACTTTTTGAAAATCACAAATACCGCGCCGACGATCAAGGCGAAGCCGACGTAGTAATTCCACTTCAAGTCCTGGTGAAAATAGAGGACCGAGAAAACGGCAAACACGGCTAGGGTGATTACTTCCTGAATAGTCTTGAGCTGCGCGACGGTGAATTCGTACGAGCCAATGCGGTTGGCCGGAACCTGAAAACAATATTCCGCGAAGGCGATCAGCCAGCTGATGACAATGACTTTGAAGAGAGGCGCCGAACGATACTTCAGATGTCCGTACCAGGCAAACGTCATGAAAATGTTGGAGAGCGTCAGAAGCAAGCTAGGTGCGAACTTTCGGTGAAACGCAGGGCTGAATTTCCGCGAAGGATTCGCGCATTGCCTGCAGCACCTGATTCATTTGCTCTGCAGTGCCGGCGGTGATCCGCACGCAGCCTTCGCAGCCCGGATTGGCGGACGCATTGCGCACCATGACGCCTCGGCCGCCCCACTACCTGCGGGCGATTTTCACTCCCACAAAAATGATCGTGCAGACCGCAAAGTCCACCAGCAGTCCCCAATCTTCCTTGAACAGCGAATGACGCATCACTGGTGGCAGGTGCGGCATGATCGCGAAATAAATCGCATTGCCTGCAAGTACCGCCGCCAGCGCATCCAGAAAATTCCCGACTGCCTTGCTCTTAACCATCCATCCTCTCAGGACGCACATATGATAGACGCGCCCAGACGAATTGCCGCTTTAACCGTCATCCTCACGAATGAGAACCGGCAACCCGGTTCCTGCTAACATCCCTTGAGATGCTGGAACCGTCAACCCCTGTGCAGTATGTCAAAGGAATCGGGCCGCGGCTGGCCGAAGTGTTGGGCGTCAAAGGCATCCGGACCGTTGACGACCTGCTGCACTACCTGCCCTTCCGCTATGAAGACCGGCTCAACCCGCGTTCGGTGACCGAGTTGCGCGCCGGTGAGATGGCGACCGTGATCGCCGAAGTTCGTAACTCGGGCCTCTTCAGCACCCGCCGCATGCCGATCTTCCAGCTTACTGTCGGGCAGGGACGCAGCAAGCTGAAGTGTCTCTGGTTCAACGCCACCTATCTGCGCGACCGCTTTCAGCCCGGACAGATGCTGGCGCTGTACGGCAAGGTCGAAGCCGGCCGCGATGGACAATTGCAGATTATCCAGCCGCAGTTCGAAATCCTCGGCGACATCAACGAAGAAGGCGGCGCTGACGAGGCCGAAAAGAAGGCCGCGGCGTCGCTGGAGATCGGACGCATTGTTCCCATCTACGAATCCACCGGGCAGGGGAAGCTCACGCCGCGCTGGTTCCGGCGCATTATCCGCTGGGCGCTTGAGAATCTGAATACTGACCTTCCGGATCCCATTCCCCCGGCGGTGCGCTCGCATTTGAGTCTGGTTTCTCCCCGCGAAGCGCTGTGGCAGGTTCATTGGCCCGAGGCGGGCGAGAGCTTTACGGATCTGCAATCGTCGCGCACGCCTGCACACATCCGGCTGATCTTCGATGAACTGTTTTTCATCGAGCTCGGTCTCGAACTCAAGCGGCGGGAGCAAAAAGCACAAACTGGAATCGCCTTCCAACTCGAAGACCGTGTTCGGCAAGCATTGAAAAAGATACTGCCATTCCACCCGACCACCGCGCAGAAGCGGGTGCTGAAGGAAATCGCCACCGACATGCAGACGCCTTATCCGATGCGCCGTTTGCTGCAGGGGGATGTCGGATCGGGCAAAACCATCGTCGCTTTTGAGGCCGCGATCATCGCCATCGAGAACGGATATCAGGTCGCGTTCATGGCGCCGACGGAGATCCTCGCGCAGCAGCATTACTTTTCGGCGCGCCAGATTCTCGAGAAAGCCGGCTATCGCATCGTGCTGCTTACCGGCTCGCTCGAGCAGGACCGCAAACGCGACGTCCGGCGTCACATTGCACAGGGCAACGCGCAACTCATCATCGGAACGCACGCGCTCATTCAGGACCGCGTCGAGTTCGAGAAGCTTGGCCTCGTCATCGTCGACGAGCAACACCGTTTCGGCGTCATGCAGCGCCTGAAGCTGATGAAGAAGTCCGACGATGCTCGTGTGGGGACGGGGCTCCGCCCCGTCCAAGCCGAGCGTAGCTCGGCTGCCGCTGAAGCCGAGCCCGATGTGCTCGTCATGACCGCGACTCCCATCCCGCGCACGCTTGCGCTGACGCTTTACGGCGATCTCGACGTTTCCGTGCTCGACGAACTTCCGCCAGGACGAACGCCCATAATCACCAAAGCTGTTCCCGACGAGCGCGCCGCCGACGTCTGGGAGTTCGTGCGACGAGAGATCGCGGCTGGACATCAGGCTTACGTCGTTTACCCCGTGATCGAGGAAAACGAAGAGCGCGAATTGAAGGCCGCGGAACAGATGCACCGCCAGTTGCGTGACAAAATCTTCCCCAATCTGCACGTCGGCCTGCTGCACGGGCGGCTGGATTCCGATGCGAAAGAGCGCATCATGCGCGAGTTTCAGCAGGGTAAGATCGAAATTCTGGTCGCGACTACCGTAATCGAGGTCGGTGTCGATGTCGCGAACGCGACCGTCATGGTGATTGAGCACGCCGACCGTTTCGGCTTGGCGCAGCTCCATCAGTTACGCGGACGCATTGGGCGCGGCGCGGCGAAATCATATTGTGTGCTTATGCACGGCGAAAAAGTATCCGAAGAAGGCCAGCGCCGGCTCGACGCAATGGTGCGCACCTGCGACGGATTTCAGATTGCCGAGCTCGACCTCGAACTGCGCGGCCCCGGAGATTTCTTCGGCACCAAGCAGGCCGGCATTCCGAGTTTTCGTGTAGCTAATCTGATTCGCGACCGCCAGTTGCTCGAAGCCGCGAAGCGGGAAGCAGCCTTTGTCATCGCCGGCCCGAATGCCGAGCTCTCAAAAGACGAAATCGCCCGCGCGCTAAAACATATGCGCTCGCTCTGGGCGCTCAGTTATGGGCTGGCGGAAGTAGGGTAAGGTCAGTGGCATTCCAGCACTGGGTTGAGAGCCGAGGTTGCGCCGGATACGGCGACGGCGCTCCGCTGTGGCCTTGCGGACGGAAGGTAGGAGTAGCAGGCTCCGGGGAGCTTAAGGCTTGGCTCCTTCAGCGGGTTTTGCCTCTTGTTTCTTCGTGCCTTCTATCTTGCACTTGTATTCTTTATCGTCGTCGTGGCGTATGAAGAGCCGGTCCCCGTCTACGCGGTATTCAACGGCCTGGCCTGCGGCAAACTTCCCGGCCTGGAAAGACCCGCAATAGCCGATCTTGTAGATAAATCCCACGCCCTCTAATTCATAAACTTTTTCGCGGCGCTTATTGGAGTCGCTGCTCATGTTCCAGGTGTCGAGGCGGCTTTCGTATCCGGTGATCGTTCCTTTCTGGTACGTGGGTGCGGTCTTCTCGGCCGCTGTGGCGAAGGTTGCGAGCAGGAGAAGGAAAAGGACGGTGCAGCGGATTCTAGACAAGTTCATATGGCTCCTGAGTTCTCGAACCCTCCAAACTTAGTTTTGAGAGCTGGTCTTGTCAAGGACGCATGGCCAGCTCGCGGGAACGAAAGCTGCACCTCACACGCTTGCCTTGCACCGGTATGGTTCTGCTATCATCGCGGCGAGGCGCCGGAAATTTCCTTCCCTAGTGCGAGACTGATTGCCGGGCCGCTGACTATCTGGTTTTAGGAGTTCCTGATTATGGACACATCGGCTCTCCCTCTCGGCAATCGCCGCAACGAAGACATCGCGCTGGACCTGATGAAATTCGTCGCCATGACGACCGGATACGGCAAAACCGGTGGCACTGGCGCAGCGGTCGGCTTCCAGGGCGGAGCCTTGGCTCCTAAGCCCGAGGAGTACGCCGATCACCTGCTCGAGCTGTATGGGAAGTGTTTGAAAGCGGTGGATGGGAAGTAGGTTAGGCATCAGCCATTAGCCGTCAGCCATCAGGTGAACCAACAGTTACGCGGCGGTTTGCGCCTACTCAAACGGGGCTGGCATTGGGATGTTTAGCTGACGGCTGACGGCTGAAAGCTACTACGGTAACCCCTTCCATTTGAACCTCTTCGTTGACAACGTTATCGGCGGTGGGCTATTCTAATGGTCTTTGGAAGTCCTGCGGCTGCCCGCCTGGAACAACCTTGTGCGCGTTCTGCGTGGATCGATATAGGGCACTCAGCGGTCTTCATGCGTTCTTTTTACTTTCTGGGAGAGTTCCGATGTCAACCTATTTCCCGAAACAGGGGGATATTGCGCGTAAGTGGTATGTGGTGGATGCAGCCGGACAGCCGCTGGGCCGCCTTGCTTCGCGCGTAGCCCGCATTCTGATCGGCAAAGAAAATCCGCAGTACACGCCATTTATCGACACGGGCGATCACGTGATCGTCATCAACGCCGAGCAGGTCAAGATCACCGGCATGAAGGCCGATCAAAAGGTCTATCACCGTTACACCGGATATCCCGGCGGATTGCGCTCTGAGGATTTGAAAAAGCGCATTGTGCGGAAACCCGAATTGGTGATCGAGCAGGCCATCGCTCGCATGCTGCCCAAGAACAAAATGGGCAAACAGATGTTCACGAAGCTGCAGGTCTACAAAGGCGACAAGCACCCGCACGAGGCGCAGAAGCCAGTGGCGAAGGTGTTCGCATAGAACCAAGGTCTCAGATGTCAGGTCTTAGGTCGCAGGATCCAAGGCCAGCAACCAAGAAATTCTGGAAAGGTTAAGGCACCCTGATCAGCCTGATGGCTGACGGCTGAGTGCTGAAGGTTGAAATGGCAGACACAGTTCAATACTACGGAACAGGCCGCCGCAAGTCGGCGATCGCGCGCGTTTATCTTCGTCCGGGCAGCGGCGAATTCAAAGTTAACGGCAAGGCGTTTGAAGAGTATTTTGTCACGCCTTCGCAGCGAGTCAGTGCAAAGTCTCCGCTGGTCTCGACCGACACAGGAGCCAGCTTCAATGTGCTGGCGCGTGTGTGCGGTGGCGGCGTCGCCGGTCAGGCAGACGCGGTGCGTCTTGGGATTACGCGCGCTCTCATGCTGTTTAACGCGGAATTGCGCAAGAAGCTGAAGTCCGAGGGCATGGTTACCCGTGACCCGCGCGCGAAAGAGCGCAAGAAGTACGGACAGAAGGGCGCCCGCAAGCGCTTCCAGTTCAGCAAGCGCTAGGTTCGTCGTCGGTCGTTTGTCGTTGGTCGTTCGCAAACGACTGGCGACCAGCGACGAACGACTGGTTGTTGGAGTTAAATTCATCCCCCCACCTCCCTGAGATGGGGTGGACGGGAATGGCAATCGGGAGAGAAGGTTTCAACGTTTCAGAAAGTTCCAGGGTTTCAATGAGCCGTGCGATTCTCTTGAAACTTTGCAACCTTGAAGCTTTGAAACCTGGGTTTCCCGATGTAGACCAAATGAGGAGGTTCATTGGCTAACATCACCATGAAGGAGTTGCTCGAAGCGGGCGTTCACTTCGGGCATCAGACCAAGCGTTGGAATCCCCGAATGAAGGAGTACATCTTCGGCGAGCGCAACGGCATTTACATCATTGATCTCCAGAAGACGCTCAAGATGTTCAAAGAGGCGTCGAAATTCGTGCAGGATCTGGCCGCCGAGGGCAGAATCGTGCTCTTCGTGGGCACCAAGCGCCAGGCGCAGGATGCGATTGCCGAAGAGGCGACGCGCTGCTCGATGTTCTATGTGAATCAGCGCTGGCTGGGCGGACTGCTGACCAACTGGGTCACGGTGCAGAAATCCGTAAAGCGGCTCAAAGAACTCGACGATATGGCCACCGACGGCCGATATGACCTGCTTCCGAAGAAGGAAGTGATCAAGCTCGAGCGCGAGCGCAAGCATTTGCAGGCGAACCTGGCCGGCATCAAGAATATGACGCGGCTGCCCGATGCGATCTTTGTGATCGACTCGAACAAAGAGCAGATCGCGGTGCGCGAGGCGCGCAAGCTGGGCATCCCGGTTGTGGCTGTCGTGGACACCAACTGCGATCCGAGCGAAGTGGATTATGTGATTCCGGGCAACGACGACGCACTGCGCGCGATCCGGTTGTTCACGTCGAAGATTTCGGAGTCGATTGCCGAAGGTGTCAACGCGATCGGCGACAAGCAGATGGCTGAAATTCAGGCTGCTGCCGTTGAGGTCGAAACGCCGGCGGAGGTTGCCGCTGTCGAAGGGGCCGAGGCCGAGACTTTGGCGGAAGGCGACGGGGCTGTGGCGGCGATCCCGGAGGGCGAGGAAATCCGCATGGAAGATGTGCTTGGCACGGGCACTCGCAAACGCCCGGCCGCGATCACCGAGGACATCGACGAACTTCAGGCGGAGACACGTCGGTCTTAGTTTTTGTGGAAGAGCGGGGCTTTAGCCCGCGTCAGAAGTATCCAGTATGGGGCTTCAGCCCCTGAGGAAATTAGACCCGCGCAGCCGGTCTGTGCGCGGGTCAAGTTTTATAAGACTCAAGTTTCAAGGTTTCGCAGGTTTCAAAGTTTCAGCGTTGAATACCCAGATTTCCTTGAAACTTTGACACATTGTAACTTTGAAACGAGGTTTTCATGAGTACGACTATGGCAAATATTTCTGCTGCACAGGTGAAAGAGCTCCGCGAAAAAACCGGAGCACCGATGATGGACTGCAAGAACGCTCTGACCGAGGCGAAAGGCGACCTCGAAGAGGCGGTTGTGCTGCTGCGCAAGAAGGGCGTATCGGTCGCGGCCAAGAAAGCGGCGCGTGTAACGAGCGAAGGCTCTGTCGCCAGCTACATCCACGCCGGCGGCAAAATCGGCGTGCTGGTCGAGGTCAATTGCGAGAGCGATTTCGTGGCTCGCACGGAAGACTTCAAAGAACTGATTCACGACATCGCCATGCATATTGCAGCCAGCGATCCGAAGTTCGTCCGCAAAGAGGATGTGACGGCGCAGGACATCGAGCGCGAGAAGGACATCTATCGCGCCCAAGCCGCCGCCACCGGCAAGCCCGCAAATATCATCGAGAAAATGTTGGCTGGCAAGATGGAGAAATTCTATGAGGAAGTCTGCCTGCTCGAGCAGCCCTTCATCAAGGACCAGACCGTCAGCATCGCGCAGTTGATCGCGGCGAAAGTCGGCAAGCTGGGCGAGAATATTGCCGTCCGCCGCTTTGCCCGCTTTAAAGTCGGCGACGTCACTGCGACGGTTGCATTCACCAGCGCCAAACCTGATGAAGGCGAGGCAACCGCACCGGTTGCCAAGTAAATTCGGGGGCGCTTCGGCGCCCCTTTTGATTGAGGTTTCAGAGTTTCAAGGCTTCAAAGTTGGTAAAACTTGTGGAACGGATTTACTTTGAAACGTTGAAACTCTGGAACCTTGAAACTGTGAGACTTGGATCTCTCAATGCCGACTCCCGTTTTCAAACGCTTACTGCTCAAACTCTCCGGTGAAGCGCTGGCCGCCGACCAGGGCTTCGGCGTTGACACCGCCCATATTCATTCCATCGCGGGCGAAATTGCCGATGTTCATAATTTGGGGGTGGAGATTGCCATCGTCGTCGGGGGCGGCAATTTCTTCCGCGGCGTCGCCGATCAGGCAAAAGACATGGACCGTGTTTCCGCCGATCACATGGGGATGCTGGCCACCGTCATCAATGCCCTCGCCCTGCAGGACGCGCTCGAAAAGCAGAAAGTCTACACGCGGGTCATGTCGGCGATCGAAATGAACCAGGTGGCTGAGCCGTTCATTCGGCGGCGCGCGATCCGCCATCTCGAGAAGCGTCGCGTCGTCATCTTCGCCGGCGGCACTGGCAATCCTTATTTTTCGACCGATACAGCTGCCTCGCTCCGCGCGATGGAAATCAAGGCTGACGCGATTTTGAAGGGCACCAAGGTTGACGGCATCTATGACGCCGACCCCATGAAGGTGAAGGACGCGAAGAAGTTCTCCCACATCACCTACATGGATGTCCTCAAAAAGGGCCTCAAAGTAATGGACTCGACCGCCATCTCGCTTTGCAAAGACAACAACCTGCCCATCATCGTCTTTAACCTCAACGAGCACGGCAACCTCCGCAAAGTGATTCTCGGCGACAAGATTGGCTCGCTGGTCAGCGCCTAGGGCGAGGTTAGAGGTCAGATTGCAGAGGTTAACCCCCATTCACACTTGGCAACGCTGGTTGGATCATAGGCTTTTCACCTCTGCAATCTGACCTCTAACCTCTGACCTTGTTTTATAATCGAACGTTTTGATCCCAGTTGTTTTTCGGAGCCCTCCATATGGCCTTAGCCTCAATGGCAGCGAATCCTGCACTGAAAGAGACATATGTCCAACTGAAGACGCGCATGGACAAGGCGGTCGAAGATTTCCGCCGCGAAATGGCCGCCACGCGCACCGGGCGCGCCAACGTGCACATGCTCGACACGGTTTCGGTCGAGTATTACGGCGAGCAGATGCCGCTCAATCAGATCGCAACCATTCACGCGCCTGAGCCGCAGATGATCACTGTGCAGCCTTTCGATCCCTCCGTGATGGGCAACATCGAAAAAGCCATTCGTGGCGCCGATCTCGGCCTCAATCCGATGAACGACGGCAAACTGATCCGCGTGCCCATCCCCGCGCTCACGGAAGAACGCCGCAAGGAAATGGTCAAGCATCTGCACCGGATTCTGGAAGAGCACCGTACGGCCATCCGCAACATTCGCCGCGATGGCAACGATGCGATCAAAAAAGCGGCTAAAGACAAGAAGGTCACCGAGGACGACGAGAAGCGCGCCCTCGAAGAAATCCAGAAGCTCACCGATGACGAAATCAAGAAGATGGAAGAGATGAGCAAGGGGAAAGAGAAGGAAGTATTGGAGTTTAAGTAGCGCTGGCGTTGGAAGCGGCCAAAGATGAAGCACGGCTCCCGCAGCCGGCTCGAACACTTCATGGGAGCCACCTGTCGGCCCGATTTTAGCGACTCATCGGGGCGGCCATGTCTCGATCAGATGAACTACACCTTGCCGCTATACACGCCTCTGGCATATGCGATAGGCGCGCTCACTGGAAAACTGCAAAGATCGTGCAGCAACCTGACGCAATCTCTTCCCGGTTTTACTTCACGACCACCTTCACCTTCGCCGTTGTCTGTCCATACTGATTGGTCGAATACAGCGTGTAGGTAGTCGTCTTCGCTGGAACCACCGTCACCGACGTTCCTCCAACTACTCCCGCCTGCGGCGACACGATGTTGTACTCCTCACCCGAAACATTCCAGCTCAATGTCACTGGCGATCCAGCTGAAACCGTCGGCGGATTCGCGGTGAAGCTGACAATCGTCGGGTTGGCTCCCGTCGGAATATTGTTCTGCGTATAAAGCGGGCTGATCAGCAAGACATCAAACGCCGACGCCGGAACAAGCTTCAGTTCGCTGAGGTCCTCGTTGTCCCATCCGTCATTGGGCGCGCCCGTGATGAATATGGAGCTCCCGTTGTCGGCCATGATCATGCCGTACTGTTGCAGCGCCTTCAGAATGACTTGCGACTGCGGCGAAAATCCCGAGATATCGAAGCTCGCTTTCAGCCGCATGCGCATTCCCATGACGGCCGCGTACTGGCTCGTCGAGTTCGCCGCCCAGTGGCTTGCGGGTGGAGTAAACGCTGCCTGGCTGTATTGCAGCGTGAAGCGCAGCGCATGTTGGATCGCGCCAGCCGCTACTTCGTCATAACGCGCGAGGCCGGGAAAAATCGGCAGTCCTGCGGCGTCGGCGGAAGTCCACGTGTAAGGACGCGTCTCATCGGCCAGAAGGTTCCACACCGCGCCCGATCCCGCGTCCCAGTTGTCGTTTTTCAGTTCGTGGGAATCGTAAAGCTCGTAGAGCCAGCAATTGTCGCGATCCAGCACCAGCACGTGACGATCGCCGTTACCGGGCTTCGGATAACCCTCGATCGGCGCATTCGCCGGAATCGGCATAGGCCCAGCATCGCTCTCATCGCCGTACAACGTGTAATGAATGTTCACCAGCGGCGATCCGCTCTCGACAATGTACGGAATCCCGATCGACTGCCCTGCATAAAGGCCGGAGCCGAAATCCGGGTGCAACGGCGTGCTGCTGCCGATGAAATTGATGATCGCGGCTGAGTTCGGATCGACCGGCGCGTCGGCGATATTCTGGTTCCAGAGACTGTCCTGAGGAAACGGGATGAATCCGTTCAACGACGCGCCGATCCCCAGAGACATGCCGCCGCAGGTTTGCCCTTGGAGCCCTGTTGCAAGGCTGAAGATAACAAGCAGAGAGGAGAGGATCGTACGCATAAAGCACCTCCGGCAGGAAATCCGAGTGGCGACAATCGAACCTTACCATGGCTGAGAGCCTGGGACTCCACTCGGATGTTCCGTCCGACTCCGGCATGCGGACTGAAAACCAGTGTCCGGTTTCCTGTGCGCTCCCTGTCCGAAAATCAACCCGGCCGACCCCCAAGCTAGGCCTTCTTTTTCTGTATCCTGAGTCTTCGCGGCGCCGCTATGATGCCGACTTGTTGACCCGGGCCGCGTGCTGCAGGCTCTCCATCAGTTCGGTCCACGTCCAATTCGTACCCCAGTAGTTCGCCACCGTGCCATCGGGCGCAATCAAGACGATGTTCATGGTGTGTGTGATAAGGTCGCCGTCTTCCGCATATTGAAGCCCGAATGCCTGGGCCAGGCTGTGCAGATCGGATTGATTGGTGGAAGCGAAATCCCAATGTTTGAAACCGGCCTCGTCGCCGTTCAGGTAAGTAAGGCCGTATTTGCGCAGCACGGCGGGAGTGTCATATTTCGGATCGAAGCTGATGGTCAGCAGGTGCATTTTCTTGTAGTCTTCTGCGTTTTTCTTGAGTTCGTCGTGAATACGCGCAAACTGGCTGCTGAGGCGCGGGCAGAAGTCCGGCATTGGACAGCGCGTATAAATAAAAGTGACCAGCACCGCCTTGCCCGCGAAATCTGAAAGCCGTATTCTTCGTCCGTCCTGATTGGTGAGCGCTACGTCTGGAACATGCGCACCGGGCATGAGCATCGAAGATCCGGGTTGCGGCCTCATTTTGCCGCGTCCGGATTTATCGGTGATGCGCACGTTGTCCAGCCAATAGTCGCTGCGATCATTGCCATTGACGACCACCTCCGCAGCGATCTTGTCGCCCGGCTCAACTTCCTGAATAATCGCGGGAGCCTTTACGCGGTACGGCATGGCCATAGCGTCCATGAAGCCGGGAATGTCGCCGTGGCTCACAGTAATCTCATTGGCCGCCGCATTCTTGGCGACCACTTCGCCTTGCATCGGATACCTGTGAGTGCGATTGCAGCCAACGGACAGGATCAGCAAAAGCACAACTGAAGGGACTGCGAATCTGGATTTCACGATACCGCCTTCTTTCTCCCGAGGCTCATTGCCTCACCTTAATTAGTGAACCTTAATAGTGAAACCGGTAGCGAACTTCCGCATAAATCTGCCGGGGATCGTTCCAATGGAATCCGCCGAACGTGAGGCTGTTGTCGAGCTGCACGCGGCGGTTGGCCACATTGAGCGCGGTCAGCGAAACCGTGTATTTCTCCGCGAAACTCTTGCCGAGAGCCACATCGAACGTGGTGTGGCCGGGCAGATAATTTCCGGGATATTGCACGCCCGGCAATCCATTGGTGAATCCCGAGCCGTAGTACACATTCGTGGATGCGTAACTTTGCCAAGGCAAACTTGTGTTGAAGCCCAGGTTCAATGTGTTTCGTTGATCATGGTCTACCGGCCCAAGCCCCGGCGGAATATCGAGCCCACAGTTGGGCGAAATGGGTTGCGGGCAGACAAGCCCTCCAGTGATGGGCGAAGTCGCCTGTGCGATCTGATTGGCATAAGCCAGGTGAAGCTGGCCTCGATGCCAGAGGTTCGGCGACCGCAAGGTTAGCTCCCAGCCTTGAATCAGGGCGTAATCCCAAGTGATCGGCCAGAAGATGTTGGAGTCGCCAATATTATTATGATCCAGCCAATTGTGAGCAAAAGTCTGATAGGTGTCGGCATCGAGAGTCCAGCCGTGATAGGGAATCGTTAGGCCATACTGCCATTCCCGATCGCGCTCGCCATAAAGGGGCGCGAAATTGTAACCCCCGCCCAAACCCGAGAGCGCGCTGGTCGCCGTCGCCAGCGGCGGAGCCTGATAGTAGTAGCCGTAGAATCCGCGAAAGACCCAGTTCAGACGCGGAACGCGAATCGCGATTCCAACCCTCGGGTCGGCGCCATTCTCTGACACTGCTGTGGAACTAAATTGCGTGAGCCGAATCCCTGCGACTAGCGTCAGCCATGGCGTCACTTTGTACTTGTCGTTGACAAATTCGGCGGCCACTCCGCCGGTCGTGTTAATGGAAGACGGGGGAATTGTCGAATAACCAGGCGCTGTGGCCACATTGGAGAAGTAATTGTATTGATGCTGAAAAAATCCGTACGCACCGGCTTGCAGATCGTTGTTCGCGATATTCGAACTCAAGGCCACCTGTCCGCCTGCGTAATTCGCGGTCTGCTTGACGTTGGAGATAACCGGAGTATCGCTTGAGCCTCCCAGATAGTCCGCACCGTTGTAGTGATAGAAAGGAGAGACCGTGATCAGCGTCTTCGGATCAAACGTGTGGATCCACGAGAAGGTGACGTAGCCATCGGGCTCGCGCTCGGCATCATGCAGGCCATAACTCGGGTAGATGGAATTTCCGATCGAGTTCGGATCTGGATCGATGGGGATCTGATAATAGTCCCGCCGCAACGAAGTCACGATTCGAAATTGGTTTTTGGGATCAGGATTCATGATGAACGACGCGAATCCTCCGAACCCGTTGCCGGCGTCGTTGACGACCTGCCCAATCGGCGTTTGAAGTCCGTACTGGCTTCGGTTCCCATTCAAGCTGGCGTAGTAAGCAAAGCGCTGGGTATGTCCTCCGCAACTGATCTGATCGTTGGTTTGATAAAAGCTTCCAGCCGTTACGACGAGACCGCATTCCCGAAAGCGCTCAAAGCCGGTTCGCGGCACGACGTTGAAGACCCCATAGGTGCGGTCTCCATAGTCGGCGTCATAGCTGCCTCGCTGGACT